>PKUG01000003.1 GCA_002869665.1 Desulfuromonas sp.
AAATAATGGGCGGGACAGCAACCACGACAATGAACCTGACGCTTCATGTCTGGCGTCAGAAGGATGGGAACGACAAAGGGCGCCTCGAGCAGTACGATGCCAAGGATATCAGCCCCGACATGTCCTTTCTGGAGATGCTCGACGTCGTCAACGAAGATCTGATCAAGCAAGGGATCGAGCCGATCGTCTTCGATCACGACTGCCGCGAAGGGATCTGCGGCATGTGTTCGCAGATGATCAACGGCATCGCCCATGGCCCCGACGAGCTGATCACCGCCTGCCAGCTGCACATGCGCAAGTTCAAAGACGGTGACAGCATCTTCATCGAGCCGTGGCGTGCCCGCGCCTTCCCGGTCCTCAAAGACCTGATGGTTGACCGTGGCGCACTCGACCGGATCATCCAGTCCTACGGCTACACCAGCGCCAAGACCGGCGGGGTTCGCGACGGCAACGCCATCCCTGTCGGCAAGCAGAACGCCGACCTGGCGATGGACGCTGCGGCTTGTATCGGCTGCGGCGCCTGCGTCGCCTCCTGCCCCAACGCCTCGGCGATGCTCTTCGTTTCGGCGAAGATCGGTCACCTCGGGATGCTGCCCCAGGGCGAAGTCGAAGCAGCTCGCCGGGTCCGCGCCATGGTGGCGCAGATGGACGCCGAAGGGTTCGGGAACTGCACCAACCACTACGAGTGCGAAGCGAACTGCCCGAAAGGGAGCAAGGCGACCTTCATCAGCCGCATGAACCGCGAGCTGATCAAGACCATCCCTTGTCCTCCCCGTGAGGCGAAGGCTGGCGCCTGATCCAAACGCACAACCTGGAACAACGCAAAGCGGCCCGGAAGTTCTCTTCCGGGCCGCTTTTTTATGAAAATATCAGATTTTAAGAATCTGACAAAAATCTGATAAAAATCTGATTTTCCCCTTGCGAGGGGGGGGGAGTTCTGTTATACATACTCACGAGCCCTTCCCCCCCCTCCAAGGGCTCCGACGCCTCGGTCGCCGGTCTTCGGATCGCACCGGGGCGTTGTATTTTTATCCTTTTTGTTCCTCTTCCACACGCGACTCAAATGCTGGCAGGTGCCGGTTCACGGTCTGACGTAACGCCTCCTCCGGTTCGATTCCCAAACGGCGGGCCAGCTGGCTCATGGCGAAAAGCGCTTCCCCGATTCTTACCTGCTGAAGCTCTGCTTCTTCATCTATCAGGCTTTCTTCGATCTGAGCAAGTTGGGCGTGTAGAGCTGCCATCGTCCCATCAAGCAGGGGCGAGTCGAGACCGAGGCGCTGCGCTTTCTCCCCCAATTTGTGTGCCCGGGCGAGGGCCGGCAGGTGCGGCGGGATGCTACCGAAACGTGATGACACCTTTTTCTCTTTCTTTTCTTTCACCTTGATGGCCTCCCACTGGCGGGTAAGTTCCTCTTGTGAGTTGATGCGTTGTTCAGCGAAGACGTGGGGGTGGCGTCGCACCAGTTTGTCGGCGATGCCGCTGATTACATCCTTGATGTCAAAATCCCCCTGCTCGCGAAAAATCTGGGCGTGAAAAACGATCTGTAGCAGCAGGTCGCCGAGTTCGTCGCAGATCTCTTCGGTGTCTTCTTGGTCAATCGCCTCGAGAACCTCGTAGCACTCCTCAATCAGATAACGCCTCAGGCTTTTCGTGGTCTGTTCGGCGTCCCAGGGACAGCCCGAGGGGCTGCGCAGTCTCTCCATGATCGTCAGCAACCGGGTCAGTTCGGCGGCGGCATCACTAAAGGGCATCGTATGACTCCAGCGGGATAAATGAGTGGATTAATCGACACGGACTCTAAGGGCCTGCCCGAGGGCGGAGGTGGCAAGACGCCAGGGTCCTTTCTCCTCAGGCGTGAGAGAAGGGGGAGCGCGCAGCAGGGTGAGCAGGTGGTTCTGGGCTTGCCAGAGGTCAACGGGCCAAGGGAGGGCGGTAAGCGACTCCACTAAAGGGACGATTGACTGCAAGAGGCTGAGGTCGGACGGCTTGCTGGCAAGCTCTTTCATGCAGTCGTTCAACCGTTTCTCGCTGGCTTGAGTCAGGGAGACCTCGTCGAGTCGTACATCGACCTGAGCACTTTCTTCAAGGAGGCGTTGCATTTTGTCTGCGTCGAAGGAGGGAGTGTTGATCGCTTGGCGTAGTTGGGTGTTGAAAGCAATCTCCATCGGAGCGCCCAGCGTTGCCGGCAGTGGCATCTTTATCCGTCGTAAAAAGCGAATCAGGGTGGCGTGGTCTGCGTAAAGGTGGGCAAAATTGCTCTCAATCTCTTCAAGGGTGTCGTGCATCAGACGGTTGAGAATCAGACGCTGTTGGTCGCGAAAGAGATGCCAGAGACTGTAGGTCTGCTCCCCGAAGGTTTGATCGATGAGACGAACAACCCCGGTCAGATCGCTGCCATTGAAAGTGGCAACGAGCTTTTGCCGTAGCCGGAGGAAATCGGCGTTACTTGTTTGCGGCTGAACCCCGGCGCTGAGATTCTGGGCTCCAAAATGGAGGACGACATAGTCGAATGCATCGCTCGCCCCGGTCAAGGAACAACGGATTCGGCTTTGGCCGCAAAAGAGTTGCATTCCGGCGCTCTGGTGTTGCTCAAGCTGTTGTTCCTCGACGTGATAACAGGAGAGGTGTGCTCTGATGTCAGCCCCCTCGAAGGGGCTGACCATCGCCCGATGAGCGGCAACCCGGTCGAGGTCGAGACGTTGCGGGAGGATCCGCTCGGTATAGAGATCTTCCCCACTGGGAAGCGTCGTTTCGTCGGTTTCGATTGCGGCGAGCTCTCGGCGAAAACCCTCTTCGAGGCCGTTGGTGCCGAGCTGTTCGGCGAACTGCAGGGCCCGCGCGGCGTAGGTGAGGATCTGCGTGCTCTCCAGACCGGTCACCGCATCAAAGAACCAGCCACAGCTGGTGAACATCTGCATCGCCTGGCGTTGCATCTCAAGCAGGCGCAGCGCTTTGATCGATTCTTCCGATGTAAGTTCGCGACCGCACTGCTGTGCTAAAAACGAGCGAACCTGCGTTTCGGAGCGATCAAGAACGACTGAAATGTAGGCGTTGCGGGCGCTGCGCGGATCGGCGCCGAGCGCTCCCATCTCTTTACTGTAGAGGTTTGCCAGCCGTTCGCTCAACCAGTTCATCGCCTCGCGAAGTGGTGTTCGCCAACTCTGCCGTTTCTCGCCGCCGATGCGGCAGCCGCAATCGGAGCGCCAGCGCTCAATGCCGTGAGCACAGCTCCAGGAACTATTCTCGACGATCTCGACTTCGTATTCGGCGGGGAAGCGGTCGATAAAGTCGCCGTAGATGCTGAGGCGGGCAAGCTCCCGTGCTTCGATGGTGGCAAAGGCGTAGGCGAGGGCCATCTCGCCGTAGCGGTGGTGGTGCCCATAGGTTTCACCATCGGTGGCGATATGAACCAGTTCTGGACGGTGCGAGTCGGAAAAGTTGCCGATGAGACGGCGGACAAAATCCTCGCCACTGTTAAGTAGACCGCCGAAAGCGACCTCTTGAGCGATGCCGCCGTCGTAAAAAAAGAGGGTGATGCTCTTCCCTGAGGGGAGACGGCAAAGGTAGGGGCGGCGCGTATCCAGAGAAGCGTCGTTCACCTCGCTCCAGCGCTCCCGTCCTATCGGGCGGATCCTTCGAGCCTGGTGCGGGGCGAGAAGGGTAAAGCGGATGCCGGCGTCGGCGAGGGTGTCGAGAGTGGCGAGGTCGACAGCTGTTTCTGGTAGCCACATCCCTTCCGGCGCGCGGCCGAAGCGGTGCTGAAAGTCGTGGATTCCCCAGATGACCTGAGTCTCCCGGTCCTGCGGGGAGGCCAAAGGGAGGATCAGGTGGCCGTATCCTTGGGCAATAGCGGCGCCGTGACCGTTGAAGCGGCGCTGACTTTCGCTGTCGGCGGCGAGGATGCCGGCGTAGGTTTGTGGCTGATGCCGTTCCATCCAGCTAAGCAGGGTCGGGCCGACGTTGAAGCTCATCCGGGCATAGTTGTTGATGATATGGGTGATCCGCTCTTCGTCGTCAAGAATCCGCGCCGCCCGATTCGGTTCATAACATTCGCGGGAGATCCGCTCGTTCCAATCGTGGGCCGGGTAGGCGGAATCCTGCTGCTCGATCTCTTCGAGCCAAGGGTTCTCTCGGGGGGGCTGGTAGAAGTGGCCGTGCAGGCAGATATGACGGTTCATCTCGGGTCGACGCTCCATCGGGAGGATGTGTGAGGCAAGTGTACACCAGATGTGCCGCTTCAGCGACTTTTCATTTGTGTTTGCCCCCCTTTGCGGTTGACACCTGAGGCGGTGACGTATCTAATAGCCCTTTCATTTTCTCCCCGGCAATGTTGTTTATCACGGCCTGGTCGGGCACCATTTTGTTCGAAACATCTCCCATGTACTAAAAGTCAGAATAATTGCCGACACTGAAAAAAGGGTTGCCGACGAGATGGCC
>PKUG01000033.1 GCA_002869665.1 Desulfuromonas sp.
GACTGTCATGGCGACAACGGTCGTATGGACTGGAAAGCCCTGGGTTATGCCAAGAACCCGATCAGCCGCTAGTCTTCTTATCGGCTAACCAGGTACAACGAAGAAAGGCCCCTGTCATCAGGGGCCTTTCTTATTGTGTCTTTTTCTGCATATTGCCATCAATCCATTCCAGGCGATTTCTCCTGCTTTCTATGCTCCGGCTTCTGCGGTGTCCTATTGTGGGCGTAAATGCCCGGCGTAAAGGTTGTTTCCCCATTATCTGAAATGTAGCCGCAGGGGCAGACCTGCCGGCAGACATGGCAGCTTCCGCAACCGGAGTGTTCGCCTTCACCGGCAAGGCAGACGATGCCCAGTCGCTTTCCACGATCGATGAAGCTGAGTTTGTTTCTACCGATCTTGCGACAGATCGCGACACAGAGACCGCAGAGGATACAGCCTGCAGGCATGCTCTGCTCTATCTGCTTCAAACCGGAGTCCGGTGCGGAGCGGATATCGGGATGTTCCTTCAGCAGTTGTTGCAGCACGGAGGTGGTCGCTGATGCTTTGAACGGGCCGCGGTCGAGCAACAGGCGCGCTGCAAGCGCACGCGTTCTGCCGATGAGCGCGGACTCCGTTCTGATCTCCAGTCCGTCGCTGCAGCGTAACAGGCAGGCATGCTTGAGCCGCCAGGTTCATTCTTCCGGACCTCCACCAGGCACAGGCTGCAACGCCCGAGCGGTTCAAGCTGTGGATGGTGGCAGAGAGGGGGATCGCTTTTCAGCAGGGTTCGGTTCATGTAGGCACCAGGGTCCCCTTCATCGGCATAGCAGGCACCGATACAGCCGACTGGACTGATGTGGGCGCACTCGGACAGATCCTGACGTGGTCTGAGCAGGTCAGCACGCTGTTGAGCGCCTGCAGCCAGCCCACAGGACGCCATGCCGATACCGATGCGCACCCGGTTGGTCGGACAGAGCAGACTCAGCCCCTGATGAAAGAGGCGTCTCAGGGTCGGGGGGAGCGTTGGCAGGCTGTAACGCCGACAGATCAGCTGTTCGACGTCAGGCTCCGTAGTGCGGTTAAGCGGGTTCGCAAGCGGAGGAAACGCAGAGGCAGACATGAGGATCAGCCCTGCGTCGACTGCTCTCTCAGTTTCACCAGGCGTGGAGCGACCAGGGTCGGCCGCACCTTTTCGGGCTGCCGTTGAAGCTGACGACCGGGCCATACTGCAGGCACCGCACACTGAACTTTTTCGAGGCTGATGAGGCAGTCGTCGAAGGTTCCTTCGGCGTCCTCGCTCAATTCTGCACGAAAGCGGTTATAGACCAGCTCGGCACCGCGAGCGTAGCAAGGGGTGCCGTAACAGACGGCGACCTGGCTTTTCCCCGGTTTGCAGGTTCTGAGTGAGTCAAAAAACTGATAAAACCATGAAGCTCGGCGAGTGGACGAGCGGTTTCTGCGGCCAGCAGGCGGAGATTTTCTTCACTGACGAAACTATCTCTTTCGGGGATGTCATGGAGTCTGTTGATCAGCGGAGTTTCCAGTAAAGCGGGATCGAACATAAGGCCAACCATTGATGAAGAAGAGATTGCCAATCATGGGAAAATTTATCGTTTCTTCGATTATGGGAAGGGGAGGAGATTCAAAACAAGGAGGGGGGATAATTTTCTTTGTTCACCAAAGTGGGACGGAGAGCTGCTGCCGGGAGTGGAGGGAAGGTCAATTGCGCAGGGCAAGCTCCTGCTTTTCCAGGGCCAGCATCTGGTCACGTAGCTCGGCGGCACGCTCGAAGTCGAGATCAGCGGCGGCTTCGAGCATCTGGCTTTTGAGTTGGGCGATCTGTTTTTTCAGTTCATCCGGGGTGCCGTAGGTTGCTGTTCCTTCGGCAACCCGCGGCAGCTCGACATAGTCCTTGGTCGAGATGTCGTCGAGAATCGTGCGCAGCGATTTTTTGACCGACTGCGGTGTAATCCCGTGCTCCTCGTTGTAGGCGAGCTGCTTGGCGCGCCGGCGCGTAGTTTCGTCGATACAGGCCTGCATCGAGCGGGTCACTTTGTCGCCGTACATGATAACCCGGCCGTCAACATTTCGCGCGGCACGGCCGCAGGTCTGGATCAACGACCTTTCCGAACGCAGGAAGCCTTCCTTGTCGGCATCGAGGATCGCCACCAGGGCGACTTCGGGGATATCGAGCCCCTCGCGCAGCAGGTTGATGCCGACCAGGACATCAAATTCACCCTCGCGCAGGGCGCGGATGATCTGCATCCGTTCGACGGTGTCGATATCGGAATGGAGGTAATTGACGCGGATGTTGACCTCCTGCAGGTAGCCGGTCAGATCCTCGGCCATGCGCTTGGTCAGGGTGGTCGCCAGAATCCGCGAACCCCTGGCGACGGTGTCGCGGATCTCGCCGATCAGATCGTCGACCTGTTCCGTTGCCGGGCGGACTTCGATTGGCGGATCAACCAGGCCGGTAGGACGGATGACCTGCTCGACAAATACCCCTTCCGCCTTTTCCATTTCGTAATCGGCCGGCGTTGCCGAAACATAAACGGTCTGCGGCTGTTTCTGCTCAAACTCTTCAAACATCAGCGGTCGGTTGTCGAGCGCCGAGGGTAGGCGAAAACCGAAATTGACCAGGGTCTCCTTACGCGAGCGGTCGCCACGGTACATGGCGCCGACCTGACTGACGCTGACGTGACTCTCGTCGATGAACATCAATGCATCATCCGGAAGGTAGGAGAGCAAGGTCGCCGGTGGGTCGCCCGGGCTGCGGCCGTCGAGGAAACGCGAATAGTTTTCGATCCCCTGGCAGTAGCCCATTTCCTCGATCATTTCGATGTCGAAGAGGGTGCGCTGTTCGATCCGCTGAGCTTCAAGGAGCATGTTGTTGGCGCGGAAGTGTTGAATACGTTCCTGGAGTTCGTCCTGAATCTCCTTGATCGCCCGCTCCAGGGTCGGTTTGGTGGCGACATAGTGGCTGGCCGGAAAGATCGCCGTGCGCTCGAGGCGGTCGATCACCTGGCCGCGCAAGGGGTCGATCTCGCTGATCGCGTCGATCTCGTCACCGAAGAATTCGATGCGCAGGGCGCGCTTCTCCTCGTAAGCGGGGAAGACCTCGACCGAATCGCCACGGACGCGGAAGGTGCCGCGATGAAAGTCGATGTCGTTACGCGCGTACTGGATTTCGACCAGGTTGTGGAGAAACTTGTTGCGGTCGAGTTCCATGCCGGTCTGCAGGTTGACGAGCATGCCGTAGTAGGCCTCAGGCGAACCGAGGCCGTAGATGCAGCTGACCGAAGCGACGATCAGGACGTCGCGGCGTGATAGCAGCGAGCGGGTAGCGCTGTGGCGCAGCTTATCGATCTCCTCGTTGATCGAGCTATCTTTTTCGATGAAGGTGTCGGTCGAGGGGACGTAGGCTTCCGGCTGGTAATAGTCGTAGTAGCTGACAAAATATTCGACGGCGTTATCGGGGAAGAGTTCCTTGAACTCGCCATAGAGCTGGGCGGCGAGGGTCTTGTTGTGGGCCAGGACCAGGGTCGGGCGCTGCAACTGCGCGACTACGTTGGCCATGGTGAACGTTTTGCCCGAGCCGGTGACGCCGAGCAGTACCTGGTGACGGTCGCCGCGTTCGATCCCCTCGATCAGTTCGGTGATGGCCTGGGGTTGGTCGCCGCAGGGCTGGTAGTCGGATTTCAGCTCGAAACGGGCCATGAATAGTCGATCCTGTCCCCTTGTGGACGGCTACTCCTGCCAGAAGAAACCCATCGGGTCCTGCTTGACGGTCTGCAGCAGCTTGCCGAACTCGAGGGTCGGCGGTGTGTTCAGGTACATCTGCCAGTACTCCCCCTTCTTGTGGTGCAGCGACCACTGTTTGAGCTCGGGGACGTAACGGAACTGGGCCATCGGCAGCTCGCGGTGCTGCTGCGGGTCATCCTTGAGGCGTCTGATCTCGTAGAGGAAGATCCGGTTCCCTTCGACCTGGTAACGCACATGGCGGGGCTGATGTTTGTCGTTGGCGGTGAGAATGCAGAATTCGTCGAGCAGGCGGACGGCATTCTTCTCCAATAGTTGCGGTAATTTCATCATGGCGGGCACTCCGCGCAGCTTGATCGGAAGAGGTTGGTGCTCAGGTAGCGGTCGCCGCGGTCGGGCAGCAGGACGACGATGGTCCCCTGCTCCATGTCATTTGCGACGCGCAGCGCACCGGCAACGGCCGCTCCGCTCGACATGCCGACGAAGATTCCCAGCTCCAGGGCCAGGCGACGGCTCATCTCGTAGGCCTCGTCGTCAAGAACCAGCAGTTTGGCCGCGAGCAGTTTTTCATCATAGATCGCAGGAACGATCGCTTCGTGCATGTTCTTGAGCCCCTGGATCTTGTGGCCGAGACCCGGTTCGACGCCGACGACCTGCACATGAGGAGCGTGATCGGCGAAGAAACGACTCAGCCCCATCAGGGTTCCCGAGGTCCCCATCCCGGCAACGAAGGCGTCGATCTCGCCGGCGGTCTGGGTAAGGATCTCCGGACCGGTCGTTTCGTAGTGGGAGAGCGGGTTGTTCGGGTTGCTGTACTGGTTGGGCATGTAGTACTTGTCCGGCTCTTCCGCGAGAATCTTGTGGGCCAGGCGGATTGCTCCGTCGGTCATCTGACAACCGGGGGAGAGGACCACCTCGGCACCGTAGGCTTCGAGGATACCGCGGCGCTCGGTGCTGACGCAACCAGGCATGACCAGTTTGACCCTGTACCCCTTGGCCGCGCCGATCATGGCGATGGCGATGCCGGTGTTGCCTGAAGTCGGCTCGAGGATGATCTTGTCGTGCGTCAACTCGCCACTCTCCTCGGCTTTTTCGATCATGTAGAGCGCGGGACGGTCCTTGACCGAACCGCCGGGGTTGCTCCCTTCGAGCTTGGCCAGCAGGCGCACGCCCGGTTTGTTGAGCAATGCCGAGATATCGACCATGGGGGTATTGCCGACCGCACCGGTCAACGGCGGAATGACAGAGATGTTTTCAGCGCACCGGAGTGCGGTGGAGATTGATGCTTCAGATAATGCCATGCAGCGGACCACCTTTTACGGCGAGTTGTTCAACCTGTTTTTCGACAGCGGGATCATCGATCAGCGGCGGCGCATGGTGCGGTTTGCTACGCGCGTCGATCACCAGGGCTCCCGCGCAGCCCCAGTGCTTGGCTGTTTCTGCGGCGCCGATGCCGTAAATATCGGCGGCCGGGTTGGAACGGGTGAAACAGACCCAGAGCCAGTTGTTCAGTTCGGCAGCGCAGAATTCACTGTCGTCGACAATCAGCAGCAGGGGGAAATGATTGAGCGGGTCATCCGCCGTGTACTTCTTGCAGAAGCGTAGCAGGTCGGGATCTTTGCCTGGCCGGTAGTCGCTGCAGGCCGGACCCTTGACGGCGAGAATGCCGGGGAGCAACACATGAGGCTTGCTGAAACCGCGCGGCAGGGAGAGGTTCTCCGGCAGCGTTGCCGGGAGCTCGCGGCGCCTGGCGCCGACTGCAGCCATGACGACTTTCGACCCCTGGTTCAGCCCGTGGCCGCTGTAATCGAGGGTGTCGATGGTCGTCGCGGTCTGGAAATGGAGATCGCGGCGCCAGTCGATCCGTTCGAGCAGGTGGCGGAAGAAGGCCGGAATGTCATGGATATCGAGTCCGGGGTTGTCATTCTCCGCGCTGATCAGCAGGTACTTGGCCAGCGACAGTTGCCCCTGACCGAGAATAGCGTTGGCCTGGGTCAGCAGCTCCTGTGGCCGCTCGAGGGTGCTGTAGGGGGTGTAGCGTTCACTGCCGATGGCGAGCAGCAGGGGGTGAACCCCGGCGGCATCGACGGCGTGTACGGCCTTGATCCCGGGGAGGACGTCCGGAATCAGTTCGCCGGTCAGTTCGTGGATGAAGGCGCCGAAGCTGGTGTCTTCCTGCGGCGGACGACCGACGGTGGTGAAGGGCCAGATGGCGTCGCTGCGATGGTAGACACGGTCGACTTTGACGACCGGGAAATCGTGCGCCAGGCTGTAGTAGCCGAGGTGGTCGCCGAAGGGGCCTTCCGGCTTCAACTGCTGGGGATCGATGGTTCCACAGATGACGAAATCGGCTTCAGCGGGCATTGGCAGCAGCCCGGCGGGCTGGACCAGCGGAATACGATGGCCGCCCAGCAGCCCGGCGAAGGCCAGTTCGGGCATCCCTTCCGGCAGCGGCATGACCGCGGCGACGGTCAGGCTCGGTGGCCCGCCGACGAAAATGTTGACGCGGAACGGGCGTCCGAGGTCGATGGCCTCCTGGTGGTGAACACCGATGCCGCGGTGAATCTGGTAGTGCAGGCCGACTTCGCGGTCCTGTTCGTAGTCATTTCCCGACAGCTGAACGCGGTACATCCCCAGGTTGGAGCTGCGGATGCCTGGTTTGCTGCTGCTCTCGCTGTAGACCTGGGGCAGGGTGACGAAGGCGCCGCCGTCATCCGGCCAGCTTTTGATCTGCGGCAACTCGCCGAGGGTAGTCCGGTTGCGGATAATTTCGGCGCTGCGGACCCGTTTCGGCAACAGATGAAAAGCGCTGAGCGGGGCCTGGATCAGTGTCGCGGGGTTTTTCACCAGGGTTTTTGGGTCGAGCTTGAGTTTGACCAGGGTTTCGACCTGTTTCAGGGTGTCGCGAAACAGGTAGCGGGTCCGCTCAAGAGTGCCGAACAGATTGGCGATGGCAGGGAATTTGCATTCTTCCAGATGGGTGAAGAGAAGCGCCGGACCCTGCTCGGCATAGACCCGACGCTGGATCGCGCCGGCCAGCAGGTTGGGCTCGATCGGTTGATCGATGCGGATCAACTGGCCGCTCTGTTCAAGTGCGTCAACTGCTTGACGCAGGGTTCTGTATCCCATCGTGACAAGGCTCCCGGCGCCATATCTGTCGCGGCGCGCAGTTTAAGACCAATAAGGTGAACATTTATACGTCACTGCTGAGTAAAAGGCAACGGAAAGCGAAAAGCAATAAAGTCAGGTTTTTTGCCGGACAATAGTTGGCACTGGCCCGAAAATGAACTATAAAACGGAACAGCAATAAGCTGTTCTCCCGGATAACCCGTTGGAGTTGTTTCATGCGTATCAGGCTTGTCATCCGTTATACCGCGATCTCCAGTCTCATCCTGATGGTGGTCATGTCGGTCTCGGCGATGCTGCACATCAGCAAGGTGCAGAAGAATTTCGTCGAGAACGCCATCATCGAGAATGATGCCGTGGCCGAGATCATTCTGCGTGACAACTATCACCTGATGCTTGAAGACAACCGTGAACAGCTGCAGCTGATGATCGAGGAGGTCGCCAAGGCGCCGCGGATCAGGCGGGTCCGGGTCCTCGGGCGCGAAGGGGTGGTCAGTTTCTCCAACAACAAGTTCGAGGTCGGTACCCGTCTGAGCGACAAGGACGATAGCTGTTCCTTTTGCCACCTCGCGGGGAGTCCGGCCCTGGTTGACGCCCCGGTTGAAAAACGGACCCGGGTCTTCTCCGCTGACGGCACCCAGTTCCTCAGCATCACCCGCGGCATCTACAACGAGCCGAACTGCTCCACCGCTGCCTGTCATGCCCATTCACCCGATCAGAAGAAGATCGGGGTTCTCGACATGGTTGTCTCCCTCGACCAGATGGCCGATCTCGCCCACGCCCACCATGTCGATGTTATCACCTCGACCTTTATCTGCCTGCTGATTCTCTCGCTCGGGCATTATCTCATGACCCGCAAGTATATCTGTGACCCGATCCAGGGGCTGCTGGAACAGACCCAAGCCCTTGCCCAGGGGGACCTGTCGGCACGGATCAGCAAGCTCTCACGTGACGAATTGGGGGAGCTGGGACGCTCTTTCAACGTCATGGCCGAGAATCTCTCGCAGGCCCAACTCGAACTCAAGGAGTGGGGCAATACCCTTGAGCAGAAGGTCGAGGAGCGGACCCGTGAGATGCAGGAGATTCAGGATCGCTTGCTGCGTTCAGCCAAGCTGGCCTCAATGGGCGAGCTGGTCGCCGGGGTGGCACACGAAATCAACAACCCGTTAACCGGGATTCTGATGTTTGCATCCCTCTCGGCCCGTTATCCCGATCTGCCGCCGCAGGTGAAGGACAACCTCGACCTGATCGTCGCCGAAACCGGACGTTGTGCCAAGATCGTTCGCGGTCTGCTTGAGTTTGCCCGCGAATCGATCCCCGAGAAGAAGCCCGATTCCATCAACCGGGTGATCCAGCATACCCTTGAACTGGTTTCTCATCAGGCGATCTTTCAGGATATCGATATCCGCTGTCATTACGCCGAGCAGCTCCCCGACCTGGAAGTTGATGCCGACCAGTTGCAGCAGGTCTTCTTCAATATGTTCATCAATGCCGGTCAGGCGATGCCGAACGGCGGAACCCTGAGCATCTCGACAGCGCTTGATGACAACGAAAACGTTATCTGCATCCAGGTGGCGGATACCGGGAGCGGAATCAGCAAGGAGAATCTTGAGCGGATCTTCGACCCCTTCTTCTCGACCAAATCGCAGAAAGGCTTCGGGCTGGGGCTGTCGGTCTCCTACGGGATCATTCGCAATCACGGTGGCCGGGTTGATGTCCAGAGCGTGGAAGGGGAGGGAACCTGCTTCACGATCCTGCTCCCCGTCGAGGGGGATCTGAATCGAGAGGAAGAGGAGAGCGTCTAACCAGTCTACACCGGTTTTTTCGAAGGCAAAAAATAACCCCTCTCGCAGTTGCGAGAGGGGTTTGTTGTTTCAGCCCGTGGTGTGGTCTTTGACCGAGATTCCCAGCTTTTTCAATAGGGCCTGAAAGTTAGGCCTGAGCATGCCGGTCTCTTCGGCCGCCTTGGTTACGTTCCAGTTGTTGCGTTCCAGCGCGGCATAGACAAAAGCCTTTTCGACCGGTTCGACGGCCTGTTCCCTGACCTTGCGTTTCACTTCCTTCAACTCTTCCGTATTCATCGGTGCGATGATTTCGTCAGCGTCCTGTTCAAGATCGTGATCCGACGGCAGCTCCAGGGCATCGCGCATGATCTGCTCCCCCTGGGTGAGGACTACGGCCCGCTCAATGATGTTTTCCAGTTCGCGGACGTTGCCGGGGAAAGGGTAGTTGTGCAGGGCCAGGTGAGCATCGGCCGAGAGACCCTTGATCTGGCGACCGACATCCTCGGAGAATTTCTTCAGAAAGTAGCCGATCAGCAGAGGGACATCACCGCTGCGCTCACGTAACGGCGGCAGGTCGATCGGAATGATGTTGAGGCGGAAATAGAGGTCGTCGCGGAAGCGGCCTTCTTCGACCATTTTGTCGAGGCTGCGGTTGGTCGCCGCGATCAGGCGGATATCGATCGGGGTCGCCTTGGTCCCGCCGATCGCTGTCACCTCGCGCTGTTGCAGGACGCGCAGCAGCTTGGCCTGGGTCGCCATGCTGAGGTTGGCAATTTCGTCGAGGAACAGGGTGCCGCCGCTGGCGACGGTAAAGAGACCCGGTTTCGACTGTGTCGCGCCGGTGAACGAGCCCTTGACGTGGCCGAACAGTTCGCTTTCGAGCAGATTCTCCGGCAGCGAGTTGCAGTCGATGGCAACGAAAGCTTCGTCCTTACGCGGGCTGTTGTTATGAATGGCGCGGGCGACCAGTTCCTTGCCGGTGCCGCTTTCGCCGGTAATCAGGACGGTGCTGCTGGTCGGTGCAACCTGGAGGATGCGTTGAAAGACCTTCTGCATCGCCGCACTCTTGCCGATAAAGGATTCGGCAAAGGCGTCGACGTTGACGTTTCCGCTGATGATCTCCGATTCGAGGTTTAACTCGCGGCTTTTGACCGCGGCTTCAACCTTCTCGAGAATCTGTTCGGGCAGGAATGGCTTGGTCAGGTAATCGAAGGCCCCGTTTTTCATGGCATCGACAGCGGAGTCGACAGTCGCGAAGCCGGTAATGATGATGACCGGAACCTGGCACTGCAGGACCTGAATAGTCTTGAGAACCTCGATTCCGCTCATGATCGGCATCTTCAGGTCACTGATGACGACACTGAAACTGCCCTTCTGGAGCTTCTCCATGCCGATCTTGCCATTTTGTGCGACCTCGACCTGGAAGCCTTCCAGCGTCAGGGTCTGGCGTAAGCCTTCGCGAATGACCGCCTCGTCATCGATTACCAGGATTTTGTGGTCTTTGTTGTTCGTCATGTGATGAATACCGATCTCTGTCAATTCCGGAAAGTATAGCAGCTTGACAGTGATGGTTTTAGCAATATTCGCGCCGATGCATCCCAATCAGTGAAAAAAAGCCAGTCAAGGTACAAGCGCGCAGGAAGTCGGGCCTTTTTTGTTGCCTGGTGGGCGACTGCAGGTCTTGGCCGGATAAAAAAGATAACGGGATGAATAAATAAAATATTCATTCGCGCGGTTTCGGATATTTTTTATATTTATCAGTAAAATAGCTTAAATTTCAGCTGGTTGTCTATTTTATTCGTGTCATTGAGGGAATTGTAGCGAAAAATGGCTGTATATAAAAATCATTCACCGAAAAAAAACCGGATTTTCTGCTTTTTCTGCAGTTTTGCGGTAAGTGCCCGTAAATAGGAGGTTATGAAAAAAATGAGAGTTAGGCCAGGTTGTTGGCACAACTTCTGTATATATTCCAAGAGCAAGTGACATGTTAATTCTGCCGTAACTGGAGGTATTTATGAAAAATATAGTCAAGGGTGGTCTGGTTGGTCTGGTGTTTTTCTCTACTGCCGTGTCCATGGCATTCGCCGCATCGACACCGGAAGAGGGCGGTTCCTTACTGCTGGCCCTGTTTGTCGGTTTCTTCGCCCTGATTATCGTTTTCCAGTTGGTCCCGGCCTGCCTGCTGTTCATCGGTCTGGTCAAAGGGCTCTTCTCTTCACGCGAGCAGGAGAGTGAAGCAAAACGGTCCCAGGTTTAAGTTAACGAAATGAATGAAGGGGTAGCTATGAACGGACTTTTGATCGCCAACAGGGATGAAGAAGCACGCCGGGAAATAGCAGCGTTATTTACAGACAGCGACTACCAGATTACAACGACCGATTCAGTCGCCAACGCCTTGGAGGGGATTCTTGAGAAGACGATTCAGGTCGTCCTTCTCAGTGGTTCCTACGATGAGCAGTATGTCGCCAAGTTCGTCCCCCTGTTGAAGAAATGCAACCGTAACCTGTCGATTATCCTGGTTTCGGACGAGATGCCGCTTGAGTTGCTGCGCAGCATCCGTAAGGAGGGGATCTTCTATCACGCCCTGCGTCCGGCCGCCAATGAGAGCTGGGATGAAGTTACCCAGGCGGTCGGTTGTGCTTTTGAAAGCTATCATGCCCATCAGGCGCAACGGGGCGGACTTCTGGGTGGCCGCTCACTGCGCAAAGCTTCGGCGGTTTTGACTTCGCTGATCATGCTCTTGCTGGCTGTTCCGCAGGCGCGGGCGTTAGACGGCGCCCCGCTTCACGATGGTGGTTTTCTCCTGCTCCTGTTCTTCGGTTTTTGTGCGCTGCTGATCGCCGCGCAACTGGTTCCCGCCGTTCTTCTTCTGCTGGGGGTGACGCAACGCGCCGTCTGCTGCCTGGAAGAGGAAGATATCCATGTCGTCAGTGAGGAAAGCTGATCCTGCCGACGCCTCTTAACACCTCTATCTTGTTATCGGCCCCTTGAGAAAGGGGCTATTTTTTTGTTTCTGAACTCCGCTTGCAGAGCCCCTGGTGTATATAAAAAAAATATTCTTTTTGCGTATACTGTATACAATTTTCATCCATTTTTTTTCTCTTGAATTTCAGTCTGTTAAACGCGTTAAAGCGCTTTTGACCGGCCTCTGACCGATCCTGGCGTATATTTTAAATATACAGCTGTTTTTCCCGTCTACCGTCATTCTTAGTCAAGATCAGTTAAAAAATCCCATTTAAAACAGTAAGTTATCTGTTTGTTTAAAAAAGTCGCTCAGCTGGCATGGCCTCTGCAATTCCTCTGGGCGTGTATACGTCTGCGAAGAAAATGAAAGGGGCCAGCAAAATGATGAAGATTTTTTTCCCAAGCCTTGTTGCCGTATCGGCTGTTTTGACCAGTGCCGTCCCGGCTCTTGCCGGCTCCTTTAAAGCAGATACCGGAAGCTCGTTACTCATGCTCCTGTTCCTCGGCTTCGTCGCCCTGATCGTCGTCTTTCAACTGGTCCCGGCAGGTATCATGCTCGCGACCAGACTGAAGGAGTTACGGGTGGCAAAGGTTGAACCGGGTAACGGGTTCGAACGTTAGTGACGGCTTCCATCCATATCCAACATTCCATTTGTACAAGGAGGTTTCATGCAAGGAGTTAAAAGAGTACTCGCCTCGTTCGCCCTGCTGCTGACGGCCGTATCTCCGGCCCTGGCAGTCGACACCAGCCAGACCTACAACAGCGGCATCCTGGTTCTGCTGTTCGTCGGATTCTGCGCCCTGATCATCGTTGCCCAGCTGGTTCCCGCGGTTCTCGCCCTGCTTGGCATGACCAAGGAAGCTGCCCGTGGCAGCGCCGCAAAACGGGCGACCGCCACGGCCAAGAAACACTGACTGATTTCACCGAAGGGATAATGCCATGATCGATTTTTTTCTGAACGTCGGTTACGTGAAGCAGCTCTACACAACTGTTGATTACTACAACTACATCAAGGGTCTTGAGTATCTGATCTGCCTGCTTCTGTTTACCGTCTTCCCGATGTTCTTCCGTTACCTGCATCGCGGTTACGAAGAATAGGTCCTGCACTTAAGGGACACTTTTATTAATTGCTTTGCCCGGCACGCCTTTCGGCCGGGTGAAAATATCGAACTAAGGAGAGAGGGCTATGGTAAGAGCCGGAAGACAACTCATCACGGGGCTGGGAGTTCTGCTGCTGTCCGCCGTCCTGGCGGTGGGTTGTTTCGCAATGGATGATTTCCCGGACGAGGTCGAGATCGACAGCCTGGCAAATCTGTACGACGGTGTTGTTTTCGATCACGCCATGCATGTGGACATGACGGAAAACTGTGCCGACTGCCATCATCACACTACCGGCACCGGTGTGGTGGACGAATATTGCGCCAAGTGCCATGACGGTGCGGAAGACGGGGATACGGTTGCCTGTCAGGACTGCCATTCCGCCAATCCGGTTTCTCCGGAGAACTTTCACAGTACGCCTGAAGCATACAGCTATCATGACGACAAGCCCAACCTGAAAGCTGCTTATCATCTGAACTGCGTTGGTTGCCACCAGGACGTTGGCGGCCCGACCGGCTGCGAAGATTGCCACGCCAAAACCGACGCCGGTGAGAAGTATTATCATTCTGGAGAATATGCCCCGAAACAAGACCCGCATCAGGCCGCTCATCACTAAGCGCCGCTACTTCGAGTCTTAAGGGCACATATAAGGAGATTTCGTCATGAGTAAAATATCACGTAGAAAATTTTTAGCCGGCAGCGTGGCGGGCGGAGCCGCCGTCATGATGACCCCGGCGAAAAAAGCCCTGGCAGCCGGATCCTTCGAAGGCTTCCCGGACGGGATGGGGGTCCTCGTCGACTTTACCCGTTGCGTCGGCTGTCGCACCTGTGAAGCGGCCTGTAACAAAGAGCAGAACCTGCCGGCACCGGCAAAGCCGTTCGACGATTATTCCGTCTTTGATGAGATTCATCACGGCCAGCCCCGGCGTCCGACCTCCAAGGCCTACACCGTCGTCAACCGTTACGAGACAAAGGAAGAGGGTCCGGTTTTCCGCAAGATCCAGTGTAACCATTGTAACGAGCCGGCCTGTCTGACTTCCTGCTTCGTTAACGCTTACACCAAGACCCCCGAGGGCGCTGTCATCTACAACTCCAAGGTCTGCGTCGGTTGCCGGAACTGCATGATCGCCTGTCCGTTCCATATCCCCGGCTACACCTACGAGTCGGTGATCAACCCGGTCATCAAGAAGTGTATTTTCTGCTACGACACCCGCCTCAAGGAAGGGCGGCCACCGGCATGCGTCGAGAGCTGTCCGCAGCAGGTCATGACCTTCGGCAAGCGCGCTGAGCTGATGAACATCGCCCACGAGCGTATGCGTAAGAACCCGGAGAAGTATGTCGACCACATCTACGGTGAAAAAGAAGTCGGCGGCACCGGCTGGTTCTATATCTCCGGCGTCCCCTTCGAAGAGCTGGGTTTCGACACGCACCTGCCGAAAGAGCCGATCATCAACAACGTCAAGGACTTCCTGGCTGTCGTGCCGATGGTTCTGGCGATCTGGCCGGCACTCTTTACCGGTTTCCACCTTCTTGCAACCAAGGGGAAATCCCATGGGCATGGAGATGATCACAGTCACGGCGAGGAGGGCCACTGATCATGAAAAAGTTAGCAACCTACGGCATTAAGCCGCACGACGCGGAAGTAAAGGCGGACGGCCAGAAGTGGTCTCTGATGGAGAAGCTGCTGCTCGGCCTGACCCTCGACCAGTACCTGGATCAGTTGAAGCGCAACAAATTCAACTGGCTGCTGGCGCTGATTTTCGCCATCGGTATTCCGGTCATCATCTATCGTTTCATCTTTGGCCTCGGTGTCGTCACCCACGCCTCCTATGACTATCCCTGGGGGCTGTTCCTCGGCTTCGGCCTCTTCTGTATGGTGCCGCTGTCGGCTTCCGGCTTTATGTTGGGGACGACGGTTGAGATCTTCGGTCGTCACGACTTCGAACCGATCGAGCGCCTGGCCCTGCTCAATGGTCTGCTCGGTTACTTCTTTGCTGTCGTCTACCTGCTGGTCGACCTCGGTCAGCCCTGGCGCCTGATTTACCCGATGTTTGTCTCCTGGGGGCCGGCGGCTGTTCTCTTCCTCGTCGGCTGGCACGTTGCCACCTACCTGTCGGTTCAGGTTATGGAAGTATCGACGGCCTTCTTCGAGTGGATCGGATTCCCGCGCGGCTACGAGTTTATCCGTAAGGGGACCGTCGGTCTGACCGTTTCCGGTATCATCCTCTCGACCCTGCATCAGGGCGCTCTGGGGGCGTTGTTTACCTATGCTCCAGGGAAGGTCCATCCACTCTGGTATTCGTCATCGTTCCAGTGGATTCATTACTTCACCTCTTCGATCCCGGCTGGTCTGTGCATGGTTATCAGCGTCAGCACCATCGTCATCCTGACCATGAAGTGGCGCTGCGACGACCGCTTTATCAACAACCTTGATCGCATCACCCTGTCGCTTGCCAAAGGTGCGGCCATGGGTCTGATCACCTACTTATTCATCAAGCTGCTGGCCGTTGCCCATGACAACGAGTGGGCCTACATCGCCACCGGTTGGGGTGCCTGGTGGTTGTTCGAAATGCTCGCCGGTGTCCTGTTGCCGATGTTCCTGCTGGCGGTCGGTATCCACAACAAGAATGTGCTGCTCTGCCGGATCGGCGCCTTTGTCACGGTTTTCGGGATTCTTCTGAACCGTCTGAATACGGCTCTGATCACCTTCAACTGGCAGCTGTATCAGGAAATTCCGCATATGTGGGAGATCGTCATCAGCATCACGATCTTCGCAATTTATGTGGCGACCTATCGCTTCATTCTCAATCGTCTGCCGATTCTTTATCAATACAAAGCCCAGGCGGTCGAGGAAGGCGTTGCTGTCGAAGCTGAGCAAAAGGCTGCTGTCAACGCCTGATGCACTGTTGAATGCCGGCGGGTTGGCTTGTCCACCCGCCGGCTTTTTTTATCCGGACGCTCGCGGCCGGCAACCCGAACCCTGTGAGGAGACATGTTTGACAATCTGATCGCCAGGGCCATTGTGCCGATCACTGTTGCGGTCACCGGATTCGTCATTTTCGGCTGTGTCCTGCTCTATTCATTTATCAAAGCAGACATGACGGCCGAAGCCAGCCGGCAGCTTGACCGCTGTGCCAACACGGTCATCAAGGCGACGAAATCGGCCATGATGGAAGACGACCGCGCCGCTATCCAGGACATCATGGCCAATGTCGGAACCCGCTCCGATGTTGCACTGCTGAAAATTTACGACCACCTCGGCAATACCAGGTTTGCCGGGCTGGAAGGGCCGGAGTCGCTCGAGGGGGTGATTGACGGTCATATAGCCGGCTACCTGGAGGAGAGTTCAATCGCCGAAGCGCGTCACGCTGTCGACCACGCTAACGGTCATATTGCCGTCTCCCTGCCGATCCCCAGTGAGCCCCAGTGTTATACTGCTGCTTGTCATGTCCATGCTGAAAACGAGCAGGTCCTCGGCTTTCTCAGTGTCGGGGTCTCCAGTATCAATCTGGAGAAAACCCTTGCCTTGCTGAGAACCCGAATGATAATTTTCAGCGTCATGGTGTTGTTTTTGACCGTCGGCGGCGTTATGGCGCTGTTGAGGGTGAATCTCTTCCTGCCGATTCTGCGGCTGACACGCAATGCGGAACTTGCAACCCAGGGTGCTTCCGAGGCAGAGTTGCCGAAGTCGGATCATAAGCTCGGGCGGCTCAATAAAGATTTCCGATTGCTGGTGAAACAGCGCGATCAGGCCCGGCAGGAATTACTGGCATGCAAAGACGCAGATAAAGAAGGCTGATGACCGATCCGAGGACTCAAGAACCTGAAGAAGTGCCATTGCCGGATATGAATCCGCTGGTCAAACAGGTTCAGGCGAAGATCAAGAAATACGAGCTGATGTCCAGTACCGGTCTCTGGATTCTGGCCCTGTTTACCGCCCTGAGCATGGGCGCGTATCGGAATTTCGATTTTCTTCCGCCGCTGAGTGAAAGTATCCTTAAACTCCTCGGTGATGGTCCGCCGGTCAAATACATCAACTGGGCACTGGTCGTCTACGGCTTCTCCGCGATCATCCTGGTCCTCACCAACATGGCCAGCGACAAGAAGCCGCGCGGCGCCCTGGCGCATTTCGGCTATCTCGGTGCCTTCTACCTCTTCTATCACTTCTCGCACGGCCTGCAGGACAACTTCTGGGCGATCTTCGCCGTCGGCCTGACCATTCTCGGCCTGCAGAGCTACCACGTCTGGAACTACTATCACGAGAAGATCTACGAGCAGAACGAGATCCTCGCCGAGTTGAACAAACTTGCTGAATAGGTGTTTCGTGAGACGGCTAAAAAGATCGGAACAGCCCGCCATTGTGCGGGCTTTTTCGTTTGACGTTTGTGAAACTTCCTGACCTGGATGACAAATAGAGAGTGCAACTGGGTCGACTGATGTAGAACAGGTCCGTATAATCCGGAAATGAACGAGCATGGCTTAGTTTGTGGCGGGAATGTGCACTGAACTTATCTCCTGGAGACTTCTCTTGCAGCTTCAGATCTTTTTTTCTGTGTTCAGATGGTCAGCCGTTTGTCTGTCGATTCTGCTGGTAACGATAATCGCGAACACCGCCTTGGCCGGAGAGTACACGGTCGGCGATGTGATTGAGCCGATTCGTCTCGACGATCAGCATGGCATGAGCCGTACTGTCGATGTCGCGGATAAAATCATTCTTTTCAGCCGCGACAAGAAGGGGGCCGACCTGCTAAAGCATGGTCTTCAGGATGTCAGTCTGGACTGTCTGCGTGAGAAGGATGTTGTCTACGTGGCAGATATCAGCGGGATGCCGAGGCTGATCGCCTGGTTACTGGCTATTCCAAGAATGCGCGATCTTCCCTATCCAATTTTACTGGATCGTGACGGGACGCAGACGGCGCGCCTGCCGGATGTGGAGGGGCAGGCCACGTTCATTTTTATTGACCGGTTCAGCATCACGCGGATTGTTCATGTGGCGGATGTGCCCGCCGTGAAACGGGAACTGGATAGTGCGTCTTGCGAGCAAGAGTAACAGGTCCTCTTCTGCCCTGCCGTCGCCTAATCCCTACCTTCCAAATTACTTCTTTTCAGTTATTGTCCCCTTCTTTGAAAGACTCTCCAGATCCTCCAGCTGAATTTCGATAGCCCGTGTGCTGATGGCAATCTCCAGCAGGGAGCAGAGCAGGGAGAGTACGAGCAGCAACAGGCTGATGCCGAAAGCCCATTCCGCCGGAAGTTGCCAGGCGAGAAAGACGAACAGCATCGAGATGGCGCAGAGGAGGAAGCTGAGAACGCCGAGCCCCTGCATGGCTTTGATAAGGGTAAGGCGGGTGCGCAGGTTCTTGATCTGGCGCAGGATCGCTTGGTTAGCGTGGCAGTCCTGGCCATGAAGCTGGCGAATCAACTGCGCGAGAACGAGAAAGCGGTTGGTGTAAGCCAGCAGCAGCAGGGAAATGGCGGGGAATAACAGAGCCGGGGTTGTCAGATCCATGATTTATCCTGTTCGTACCGTATGGAATAGAAACCACAGAGCCATGAGGTTATAAAGCAAAATCAGGTGTTTTATCTGTGCTCTGTGGCTTGTGGTGAAGCTATGGTTTTCGCTGTCGCTTCATGAAATATATGGTTCAAACTCAAGTTTAGCCGATTTTGCCGAAATCCTTACCACAGCGATTGCAGCGCCACCTTGGCGCTCCGGGGTTAATCGCTCAGCCGCCCGATATAAGTTGGCCATTTTCGAAGCCGACGAGGATTTTGCGTGTCAGCAGTGGTTTGCCATAGATGAAAGTAGCAACGTCCGTCGATTTGCAGTGGGGACAATCGGGATGCCGGGACGGGTCGAAATCCTCATCGAGAATCAGATTGTCGGCGGCCATGGCGCAGAAAGGATCGATCTTCTGCTTGGCTTTAGTGCCGAAGAGACGGCCGAGTTTTTCCAGGATGCCGGGGCGTGTTTTTTTCATCTGTTTAAAGCGGCTTTCTGGCGACACCGCGGATGGTTCGGTTGACGAAAGCGGGGGCGCCGCACATCGCATCCTCGGTGACCCATTCGATGTGCAGCCCGGCGTCACGGATCGTAACGGCGGTGTTGCGGCTCAATTGACAATCGCCGGCGCAGAAGCTCCAGAGCGGTTGCAGGCGCTGCTGCCAGCGGCGGATATGCGGACGATCGGAGACGATGTGTTCCATGAAATGCAGGGTGCCGCCGGGGCGCAGCAAGCGGGAGATCTCCTGCAGGCTGGCTGTCGGGCAGGCGACGGAGCAGAGGACCAACGTCGAGACGACGCCGTCGATGCTGGCGTCCGGCAGGTCGATCTGCTCAGCGCTGGATGGGATGATGTCAATCCGGCGTCTGGGGTGTCGCTTGACTTTGCGTTCCAGTTGGCGACGCATCTGGGCGTCTGGCTCGCTGAGGATGATGTGGTTCGTCTGCTCCGAATAGAAGGGGAGGTTGAGGCCGGTACCGGCACCGATTTCCAACAGCTCGCCGCGGGCATCGGCAAGAATCTCCCTGCGCCAGTCGGCGAGGCAGCGGCGTTCGGTGCTGCGCATGATGGCATCGTAGGTTTTAGCCATCAGGTATGATCGAGTTGCATAAAACGACATGGCGACATTTTCCACGGTTACAGTCTATTGACCTGATCCCCTCTGCTTCCATCTTTGGTGAGCAGCGTACTCTTTGTCAAGTCGGGGCGGTCTCCGCTGTTGCGTGACGGCTGGGGGCGGTTGTATAGTCGCGCAATGGACGCATTGACAATCGACAATCTGCATAAATCCTACGACGGTAAAGAGGTCGTCAAGGGGATCAGTTTCTCCATCGGTCAGGGGGAGATTTTCGGCCTGCTCGGCCCCAACGGTGCGGGCAAGAGCACGACGATCAACATGATCGTCGGCGTCGCCAAGCTGGGCGCGGGGCAGATATCCGCCTTCGGTTATGATAACCAGAGAGATTATCGGAAGACCCGTCAGATGCTGGGCGTGGTTCATCAGGAGATCGTCATCGATAATTTCTTTACCATCGATCAGGCCATGAAACTCCATTCCGGTTATTACGGAGTGAAGGACGATCCGGCGTGGCGGGCCATGCTGATTCAACGCCTCGGTCTCGAGCCTTATCTGGACAAGGTGATGCTGAAGCTGTCGGGCGGTCTGAAGCGCCGTTTCATGATCGCCAAGGCCCTGATCCACAGGCCGAAGCTGTTGATTCTCGACGAACCGACCGCCGGTGTCGATGTCGAACTGCGCCACGGCCTGTGGGATTTCGTCCGTGAGATTAATCGTCAGGGGACGACCATCCTGCTGACCACCCATTATCTGGAAGAGGCGGAACAGATGTGCGACCGGATCGCGATCATGAATCACGGAGAGCTGATCGCGCTCGAGGAGACCCAGGAACTGGTACGTCGCCTGTCGAGTCGCCAGTTGCGCCTGTGGCTGGAGCAGCCGCTTGCTGAGCTGCCTGCCGGACTCGATTTCTACGCCCCGAAGCTGGAAGAGGAAGGGCGCCTGTTGCTGCTCAATCTGCCTGCGGGGGTGAGGGCGGGGGACCTGCTGGCGCAGATTTGCGGCCTGGAGATCAAGATCAGCGATATCGAAACGGAACAGAGCGGTCTTGAGGAGGTCTTCATTCAGCTGACCGGGATGCAGGGGATGAGCGCATGATGGGGAGTGGACTGGACAGGTTTTATCCCTGGCTGCCGTTCTGGACCCTGCTGCGCAAGGAGATCCGGCGCTTCTGGCGGGTGGCGACCCAGACGATCCTGACTCCGATCGTTACTGCGTCGCTCTACCTGTTTGTCTTCGGGGCCACCCTGGGGACGCGACTGAGCGTCATTGAAGGATTCAGCTACGCCCAGTTCGTCATCCCCGGGCTGATCATCATGGGGGTGATCAACAATTCCTTTGCCAATACTTCGTCCTCCCTGTTCATGTCGCGTTACCTGGGTGGGATTGTCGAACTGTTGGTGACTCCGGTCACGCCGACACAGTTCATCATGGCTTATACTCTGGCGGCAATGATCCGTGGGCTGCTGGTTGGAACCATTGTCTGGCTGATTTCTACGCTGTTTGCCGGCTTGCCCTGGGCCTCCCCCCTCTTCGCCATCCTGATGGCGATGACGGCAAGTTTCCTGTTTGCCCAGTTCGGGCTGATTGCGGCCATCTACGCCAACAACTTCGATACCCTGTCGATGTTCAGTAACTTTGTCATTCTGCCGTTGATCTATCTGGGCGGAGTTTTCTACCCGGTGTCAATACTCCCGGCGCCATGGCGCGCGTTGTCTTACTTCAATCCCTTGTTCTACCTGATCGACGGTTTCCGACATGCGATTATCGGGGTTGGCGATACCAGCTATCTGGTTGCCTTCGGGGTGAGCGCGACGCTGGCCGCGACCCTTTTCGTCTGGGCGGCCTGGATGATCGGCAAAGGGTACCGGCTGCGGAGCTAGTAAGGGTTCGCCATGCAAGTGGCGACTAACAGTAGAGGAGGTCTCAATCATGCTGGCGGGAGAGAATCGCAAAGCGTTCAATGCCTTTTACGATGCGGTCAGGGACGAGTCACAGCTTGATCACAAGACGACCATCCTGATCGGCCTGGCGGCGGCCATGACCAGTGGCTGTGCCCCCTGAGTCCAACACTACCTCGGCGTCGCCGAGGGCGCGGGAATCACAGCGGAAGAAATCGGTGCGGTTCAGGGAATCTGCATGGCGGTATCCGCTGGACGGGTCAATGCCCTGATGCGTGAAGCGGAGGCTGCCGGTCAGCCGTCACGAAAGGAATAGAAAAACTATGCAGGATCATCTGGTTCGGGCTGTCAGCCGGGACGGGCTTTTTCGCGGTGTTGTCGCTGTGACAACCGATCTGGTGAGCGAGGCGTGCCGTCGTCACCAGACCGACTTCACAGCTTCGGTCGCTTTTGGGCGTTTGTTAACCGGCGGGGCCCTGTTGAGCTGCCTGCTGAAGGGGAAACAGCGCCTGGCATTGATGGTCGAGGGGAACGGGCCGCTCGAAAAAATAAGCGTCGAGGCGGATGCCGATGGCCGGGTGCGGGGCACGATTCGCAATCCGGTGGCTGGGCTGCCGCCACGGGATGGGCGTTTCGATGTCGCAGGCGCTGTCGGCCGGGCGGGGTTCCTTCATGTCTGGAAGGATTTCGGCCTCAAGGAGCCGTACCAAAGCATGGTCCAACTGCAGAGCAGCGAGATCGGTGAAGATCTGGCCTGGTACCTGACCCATTCGGAGCAGGTGCCCTCAAGTATCGGCCTGGGGGTTGAACTCGACAGTGGTGGCGCGGTTGGGGTCGCCGGTGGCTTTATGATCCAGTCGCTGCCACCGGGAGATGATGCGCAGATCGAAGCGCTCGCTGACAAGCTGCAGCAGTTGCCGCCAATTACCAGCCTGCTCAAGGAAGGGCAGGGCCCGGGGCAGATTCTTGCGGAGATATTTGCCGGCTTTGAGCTGGCCCTGCTGCATGAAGTGCCGCTTGTATACTCCTGTCCCTGCAGTAATGAGCAAATTGAGCAAATGCTGATCGGACTGGGACGGAACGAACTGGAGGCGCTGGCTGCAGAACATGATCCAGTCGAGGTTGTCTGCGAATATTGTCGCACGGCCTACCGTTTTGACCGGAAAGCCATGGAGCGACTAATGAAAAACGGCAGCGCCGGATGATTTTTGTCGCGCTGTTGCCGTGGCCGGATAGAGCCCTGACCGATAACAGAAAGCCGCTCTTTCTGAGGGCGGCTTTTGTTGACTTTGGGGCGACGATGAAAGCGGAAAAAAACCAAGCTCCTTGGTCGGGAAAATAAAAACCGCAGAGGTATTGGCGCATTACAAATTCAAACGCCGTTTGATTTTTTAGCCCCCTTCTAAAAGGGCATTTTCAAGCCCGAAAAAAACCTCCATTCTGATCTGTAGTATTTTCAAAAAGCACTGTAATTCCGGAACAAAAGAAGACTGCAGGAGTAAGGTTAACTGCATACAGTATACTATATTTTTTACTTGACAGAGTGTGCGGAAGTGTCCTAATTTCCACACGCTGTGGCGGATTTTGTCCGCAGGTTTGTGTTGCAAAACGAGCTAAATTCTTCAATGGAAGGAGCGGTTTTTATGCTGGATACCTACTTGCCGATTCTTGTTGTCATCGGCATCGCCTTCGCGTTCGCGCTCGGCTCAGTCGTTTTGTCGCGACTGATCGGGATGAAAAAACCGAGTGAAGTCAAACTGGCACCATATGAATGTGGTATGCCGTTGATCGGTTCGGCGCAGGAGCGTTTCTCCATCAAGTTCTATATTATTGCGATGCTCTTCATCCTCTTCGATATCGAGGCGGTTTTCCTTTATCCCTGGGCGATCATGTTCAAGCGCCTCGGGATGTTTGGTTTCATTGAGATGGGCGTCTTCATTATTATTCTTCTTGTTGGTTTTATCTACGTTTGGAAAAAAGGAGCTCTGGAATGGGAGTAGAGCAGCCCAAAACACTCGGCAGTGGTTTTATTACGACGAGTCTCGACAAGCTGGTTAACTGGTCGCGCGCCAGTTCCATGTGGCCGATGACCTTCGGTCTGGCATGCTGCGCTATCGAGATGATGGCAACAGGTGCCGCTCGTTTTGACCTGGACCGGATGGGGATTCTGTTCCGTGCTTCCCCGCGCCAGGCTGACGTCATCATCATCGCCGGTACCGTTACCAAGAAGATGCTGCCGGTCATCAAGACCGTTTACGAGCAGATGCCTGAGCCGCGTTACGTCATCGCCATGGGGGCCTGTGCTTCCTCGGGCGGCATTTTTGATACCTACAGCACTGTTCAGGGGATCGACGAGGCGCTTCCGGTAGATGTTTACATCCCCGGCTGTCCTCCGCGTCCGGAAGGACTGCTTTACGGTCTGATGAAGCTTCAGGAGAAAATCAAATCTGAGCGTAACACCTTCGGCGCTGCCATCGGTGTTGGTGAAGTGGTTCACGAGGCTTAATGCCGTCAGCTGAAACAGGGAAAAGTCAATGAGCGATCAAGCGATTGTTGAAAAATTGAAGGGTAAATTCGCATCCGAAGTAGTGGATGTCGTTGAGTTCCGCGACGAGACCACCGTCACCGTCAAGAAGGAAAAGATTGTTGACATCTGTACCTTCATGCGTGACGAGCTCGGCTACAACCTCCTCTGTGACCTGTGCGGCGTCGACTATATGGGTCAGGATCCGCGTTTCCTGGTGGTTTACAACATGTACAACATCACCACCAAGCAGCGTTTCCGGATCAAAGCTCAGGTTAGCGAGCAGGATTGTTGCATCGATACCGTCAGCACGGTCTGGGGTACGGCGAACTGGCTCGAGCGGGAATGCTGGGATCTGATGGGGATCGAATTCACCGGTCACCCCGATCCGCGGCGTATTCTGATGCCGGCCGACTGGGAAGGTCACCCGCTGCGCAAGGACTACCCCGTGCAGGGTCCCGATCGCGAGCCCTACAAAGGGCGGCTCTCTTAAATTCAATCGATATTCCTATACCGGACGAGGCATACAATGGCAGTTAATAGCACTGAAACAATGACCATCAACATGGGGCCCCAGCACCCGTCGACCCACGGCGTGTTGCAGTTGATCCTTGAGCTTGATGGTGAAATTGTCCAGAAGGCAACTCCGCATATCGGCTTCCTGCATCGCGGAATTGAGAAGCTTTCCGAACACCGGACCTACCATCAGGTCATTCCGTTGACCGACCGGATGGATTATCTGGCACCGATGAGCAACAACCTTGGCTACGTTCTGGCCGTTGAGAAGCTGCTCGGTATCACCGATCAGATTCCTGAGCGCGCTCAGCGCGTACGTGTCATCATGGCCGAACTGACCCGCCTCAAGAGTCACTTGGTCTGGCTGGCTTGCCACGCGCTCGACATCGGTGCCATGACGGTCTTCCTCTACTGCTTCCGTGAGCGTGAGCACATCACTGATATCTATGAGAAAGTCTCCGGCGCCCGGATGACCTCCAACTATTTCCGCGTCGGCGGTCTCTCTGATGACCTGCCGGATGGCCTGGAACAGGATATCCGTGCATTCGCCGAGTCGATGCCTGCTCACATTGATGAGTACGAAGGGCTGTTGACCGGCAACAAAATCTGGCAAAAGCGGACCATCGGTGTCGGCGCAATCACAGCAGAAGATGCGATTGATATCGGTCTGACCGGTCCCGCCCTGCGCGGCTCCGGCGTTGACTGGGACCTGCGTCGTGACAACCCCTATACGGGTTACGAAGACTATGACTTCGAAGTTCCTGTTCGTACCGACTGCGACACCTTTGCTCGGTACAAGGTCCGTCTCGACGAAATGCGTCAGGCCAGCCGTATCATTCTCCAGGCACTTGACAAGCTCAAGCCCGGTCCGATCCTCGCGGATTGCCCGAAAGTCGTCCTGCCGCCGAAGCAGGACGTCGTCAATACCATCGAGGGCCTGATTCACCACTTCAAGATCATCACCGAAGGCTTCAAGCCGGAAGCCGGGGAGATTTTCCAGAGTGTTGAGGCACCCAAGGGCGAACTCGGCTACTACCTGGTATCTGATGGCTCGGCACACCCCTATCGCATGAGGGTCCGGCCGCCGTCATTCATCAACCTGCAGGCTCTGCCGCAGATGGTTGAAGGCCGCCTGCTGGCTGACGTTATCGCTGTCATCGGTACGCTTGACATCGTTCTCGGTGAAATCGACCGCTAATCTCCCGGGTGGATAAGAGGAAGCTATGACTGAAAGCACTGACCAAGTTCAAGAGCAGGTAGAAGAGCAGGAAATAGACCTGACGGCTGCCAATAAGGTCATCGACAAGTATCTTGACATGCCGGGTAACCTGATGCCGGTTCTTCAGGCGATTCAGGAAGAGTACGGTTATATTCCGGAGGAGACCGTACATCTGACGGCAGAGCGATTGAATGTCTACGCCAGTCAGATTTACGGGGTTCTGACTTTCTACGCTCAGTTTCATCTCAAGCCGCGCGGGAAATATATCGTCCGTATTTGCATGGGAACGGCCTGCCACGTCAAAGGTGCCGGTCGGATTGCCGATACCCTCGTTGATCGTCTTGGTATCGACCATGCTGAGACAACTGAAGATCTGAAATTCACCGCTGAGCACGTTGCCTGTATCGGGGCCTGCGGTATGGCACCGGTCATTATGGTGAATGACGCGACTTACGGAAGTATGACTGTCCAGAAGATGGATGAAGTCATTCAAAAATATCAGGCAATGGACTGATTCTGTTGTCAACGCACTCGGTATCGAGGATTGATTTATGTCCGAAACTGCTGAAAAATTAAAAATTCTGATCTGTACGGGAACCGGCGGTCTGGCTTCTGGCGCGGCTGATGTCGCGGCTGCATTTGAGGCTGAATTCGACAAAAAAGGGGTTGCCGGGAAAATAGGCAATGCTTGTGATGTTAATGGCACCGGTTGTCGTGGTCTGTGTGCCAACGACGTTCTGGTTGACGTCTGCATGCCCGGTAAAGAGCCTGTTACTTACGATTTTGTGACAGCCGACATGGTTCCGCAGATTGTCGACGAGCACATTCTTGGTGGAGAGCCTGTCGCCAAGAAGGTTGCCGGCAAGTATTATCATGAGTTCCTCGACAAACAGATGCGTGTTGTCTTCTCGCGTTGCGGAACCATCGATGCGGAAAGCCTTGATGATTTCCTGGAGCACAAGGGGTTTCAGGGAATCAAAAAAGCTGTAACGATGACCCAGGATGAGGTTATCAACGAGGTCAAGAAGGCCGGACTTCGCGGTCGTGGGGGCGGCGGTTTTCCCACCGGTATGAAGTGGACCTTCGCCAAGGGTTCTCCGGGTGACCATAAATACCTGATCTGCAATGCTGACGAAGGTGATCCAGGTGCATTCATGGACCGTTCGGTCCTTGAAGGTGACCCCTATGGACTCATTGAAGGGATGATGATTGCCGCTTACGCGATCGGATGTAAATTTGCCTACGTTTACGTTCGCGCGGAATACCCGCTGGCGATCAAGCGTCTGCAGATGGCGATCGACACCTGTTATGAAAAAGGTTTCCTCGGCAAGAACTGCATGGGGCTCGGTTTCGACCTCGACATGCGCATCAAGGCCGGTGCCGGTGCATTCGTTTGTGGTGAGGAAACCGCGCTGATGGCTTCTATCGAAGGCCATCGCGGGATGTCTCGTCCGCGTCCGCCGTTCCCGGCTGTTCGTGGTCTGTGGGGCAAGCCGACCAACATCAACAACGTTGAGACCTACGCCAACGTCTCCTACATCTTCTATAACGGGGCCGACTGGTTCAATTCGATAGGTA
>PKUG01000116.1 GCA_002869665.1 Desulfuromonas sp.
GGACTCCGTGGCTCAGGCCGCTGATGATGCGGTTACGGCCGGGGAAATGGCCAGCCAGGGGCGGTGTCCCCGGTGGGTATTCGCTGATCAGGGCGCCGTTGTCTTTGATTCTTTCTGCCAGAGGTGTGTTCTCACGGGGATAGATCTGGTCGATCCCGCAGCCGAGAACAGCGATCGTTTTGCCGGAAGCATCCAGGGCGCCAAAGTGGGCCGCACTGTCGATACCGCGGGCCAGGCCGCTGACAACGCAAATATCATGCAGGGCCAGATTCTTGGCGAGTTCGCGAGTCGCCAGCAGTCCGGTGGTCGTGGCCCGTCGTGAACCGACAATGGCGAAACACTCCTGTCGCGGTAGCTCGCCTCGCAGATAGAGCAATGCCGGCGGGTCGTGGATCTCCCGGAGCAGAGGCGGGTATCGCTGATCCCAGAAGCTGATGAGGCGGATCTGTCGGGAATCGATCAGGCGACAAATTTCGCGGTAGCCTGCGGCATTCCCGTCGGGAATGCCGGCGTGAAGCTTCTCGGCCACCCCGGCCGTCCGCCACTCTCGTGCAGACGCTTTGGCTGCTAAGGAAAAATCATTGAAGAATGCATGAAGTTTGAAGAGTGCCGTATGCCCGAGTCCGGGCGTCAGGTGAAGCTTGAGCAGCTCCTGTTCCGTTTTGTCCATTCTGCCCCTCCCCAGATGAATGGAATCGCTGACACTGATTGCAAGAAAAGGGTTGAGTAAGGCTCAACCCTTTTCTTGTAACCATTTTTGGTATGTGACGGGGTCGTTGGTGTTATTCGCCGGCAAGAACAGCTTTGTCGCCGACCGCAATCGCATCGACACTTTTGATGATAATTGCTGATGCTGTTTGAGCCTGGGACTCGATAACAACCGCAGCGCCGATAACGGCATCCGGCAGGGTTACCTTGCCGGCTTTGCTTGAGATCTCACTGGAAACCTCTCGCGGGCGGGCAATATAAAATAAATTTCCGCTGGTGACACCGTTTTCACTCCCCCGGTCTATGTAGATGATGTCGTTGGTTCCAAGCAGCAACTTTGCATCCAGACCGGCAATGACGATTCCCTCTTCACCTGCGGGGCCACTCTGTAGAACAAGATCCGTCCGAGGGGGCTGGTATGGAAAGAGTTCGGCGCCCCGGGTGATTTCGCGATAGACGGTGTCGATTCTGGCAACGATCGTCTCTTCAAGAATTTCGGTGACCGTCAAGGATCCGACATTGTACATCATTGTACCGATCTTCCAGAAACCGTGCGGACGTTTGATGTCCCGATTACGCTCGTAGAGGCTGAAGCGGTCGCCGATACTGACTGTGGAGAGGTCATCCATCTTGACAAAAACCATATCGGTGCGAGTCAGAAGAACGCGGTCATCAACTGAATCGACCAGATACCCAAGGGGTTTTTCATCTGTCAAGATAAAAGCGCTGTCATTGTCTGTTGTGCTTATGATCTTTATCTCAGCGGTTGCCGGTGGCTCGGGAGTTTCTTCAGCCATCGGTTGCTCTTCTGCTGCAGGGGGCGCTTCAGCTTCAGCATAGGCGGGAATGATTTCCAGTTTGCCATCAAGAATCTGGAGTTGCTGCCCCGGGAAAATCAGGTGCGGGTTGGTGATGTCCTGATTGTGAGACCAGATGTTCGGCCAGTAGTAAGGGTCGTCAACAAATTTTTTGGCCAGGTCCCACAGGGTATCCCCCTTCTGAACCGTATAGATCCTGTTTTCCGCGGCAATTGCAGAGACCGTCCCGGAAAGCAGCAGGATCAGGATCAGCAGCGATAACCAACGTGTCAGAGTCCGTATCATCAGTTCCCTCTCAAATCTGTTAACAAGCTTAATCATTTATTGTGTTGTCCCGGTAAGAATACTGCGCTTCCGGGCTTTCGGGAAAGTTGTTGCGTAATTGTTCGATAACTTGGTCAGCACGGGCGGTCATGCCGTAATCCCTGTAGACCCGCGCCATCTGATTCAACGCAGCCGGAGCTTTGCTGCGGCCGGCGGGATCAACGACGACCTGCTGCAGATTTCCCAGTGCCGCTTCAGCTTTACCTTGGGATAGCTGGGCGCTGGCCAGCCAGTAGCGGGCATTGGGGCTGTACGGGTGCTCCGAATATTCATTGAGGAAATTCTGGAAGCCGGTTTCCGCTGCGGCCCAATGCCCGGCCGCCAAGTCAGAGAAAGCAGCCAGATATGCCGAGGCCGAGGCGGCGACTGCACTGGCTTCGGCAGAGACAACCTGACGTTGTGGGCGCTGTGGCGGAACCTTCGTTGCTGATGTTGGGGCAGGACTCCGTTCGGCGCCGGATAACAGATCTTGGGTGCTGGCCGGGTTCTGCGCCAGCTGTTGTTGCATTTCGGCGAGTTGCTGGCGGATTTCCTTGAGCTGGGTCGCCTGCTGCTGCTGCTCGGCCCGGAGTGAATTCAGCTGCCGTTGAAGAGTGTCGGATGATGACAGACCAGTCGTCGCCGGGGTGCATGAGGCGAGCAGGGCAAGGGCGCTAAGGGCGCTGATTAAGCGAATATAGACAGCCGGTGTAGATGCGTTCATCGCCGGACATTTCTCCATGGGGGAAAATACAAACAAAAGTAAATCCTAATTTAATAAAAATTATAGGCTTCTCAGTAAGTTGTCAAGCTGGAAAGGTGAGAAGGTTCCAAAAAACACCGCTCTGTAAGGGGGGGCAACTCCTGTGTTTCAAGTGTCGCAACCGAGTTCATCAGGGCTTATCCCCTGCGCATGACAGTCAGTTTACGTTGAGACGAAAGAATAATTCCCCTCTCCGTCTCATGTTTGGTGAGAAAGCGATCGAGATCGATTTTCTTGTCTGTTTCGAGTGCTGTATGATTTGGTAATTTATTGCTGATGAAATCGTTTTTATCGCTAAAAAGGAAGTCGACGTCGAACAGGCACGTCGAAACGCAGGTCCAGCCATGAAGTCTGTGAATGACGCGGTCGGCTGCCTCAGTCAACGGTCTTTCGTCGCCACTGCCTGCGCCGAAGCGTTTTTTGACCTCAAGGAAGGAGCCACCATTTCCTGGTTCGATAACGACAATGGCGCCGTTTTTCGTAAGCATGGCCCCTGAGTGCTCAAGGTGGCCGGGCATTTCTGATTCCGGGATGTGGTGCAGCGACAGAGTATAGATGATGAAGTCAAAAGTTCCAGGAGGAAATTCGGCCCGGCCGCCGGGTGTGTGGAGGAATTCAACATTTGCATCAGCTATGCTGGTGGCAGCTTTCTTCAGTAGTGCATCATCGAGGTCGGTAGCGACGATTTTGCTCGCATGGGTGGCCAGATCACGGGTCATGCGTCCGGTGCCACAACCGATCTCAAGAATGACAGCGTTGTTTATGTTGACCTGTTACTGAATGGTGCGCATGTATTTGTTGTCGGGATCGAGCTGCATATATCGCGGCCTTTCGTTATTTTTTCACATCTGCAAGGAACAGCGTCACGATGTTACCCGATCCACCGGCATCCCAGAAGTTTTTTCTCGTCAGGGTCTGCAGTTCGCACGCGACTTTGTGTTATTCTGCGAACCTTGTTTCTTAACGATCAAACTTGAACAGGTGACAGATGAACAGGAAAGAAAAGCGCCCTGAATTGCTCATGCCCGCCGGGGACATGCAGAAGCTCAAGACAGCAGTTCGTTTCGGGGCTGATGCCATTTACCTGGGGACCGAGGATTTTGGTCTGCGGGCCCACGCGGGAAACTTTTCTTTGGAGGAGCTGTGCGACGCTCGGGAACTGACCCGAACAGCAGGTGTTGCCCTCTACCTGACCCTGAATGCCTCCCTGCGACCGGCTGAATTTGCTGCGCTGGAGGGACTGCTCGAAGAGCTCAAGCCGCTTGAGCTGGACGCCTATATTATCGCCGATCCCGGCGTTTTGGCGGTGATCCGCCAGGTCGATCCCGAACGTGCCGTTCATCTGTCCACCCAGGCCAACAGCTGCAACCCGGTGGCGGCGGAATTCTGGCGTGCCAACGGAGTCAGCCGGATCAACCTGGCGCGCGAATTGACCCTGAGCGATATCCAGGCTTTTGCCGCGGCAACCCGTATCGAACTTGAGTGCTTTGTCCACGGAGCCATGTGCGTTGCCCATTCCGGTCGTTGCCTGCTGTCGACGGCGCTGATCGAGCGTAGCGCCAATCGCGGTGATTGTGCCCAGCCCTGCCGTTGGAACTACAGCCTGATGGAAGAGACCCGCCCGGACGAACGCTTCACGATCGAGGAGGATGGGCGCGGCACCTACATCATGAACAGTCGCGACCTTTGCCTGGTCGAGCAGTTGCCGCTGCTGATGGCTGCCGGGGTCGACAGCTTTAAGATCGAGGGGCGGATGAAGAGCCTCTA
>PKUG01000038.1:0-2250 GCA_002869665.1 Desulfuromonas sp.
CCTGGCCGCGTCGGATGTCGACGGTGACATCCTGAGCCTGAGTGCGCCGGTTCTCCCCGTCTGGCTCAGCTTCGATACGGCGACGGGCGCTCTCTTTGGCACCCCGGGCAATGCCGAGGTCTGCCGTCACGACGTCACCCTGCAGGTGACTGATGGGACGGTCACCATCGAGCAGAGCTTCGTGCTGACGGTTATCTTCAAGGATCTTGATGGCGACACGATTCCCGACAGTTGGGAGCTGGCGTATGGTCTCGATCCGACCCTGGATAACCGTAGCGTTGACAGTGACAATGATGGCCTTCTTGATGTCGACGAATATCTGATGGGAAGCAGCCCGCGCGATCTCGATACGGACGGTGACGGTCTGCCGGATCTGGTTGAGCAAAGAAACGGGACCGATCCCTCTGTTGACAATGCCACCTTCACGGATACGGACGGCGATGCTCTGCCGGATCTTTACGAGATCGCGATGGGGCTCGACGAGACGGTCGCCAACGGAGTCTTCACTGATAGCGATGGGGACGGGCTGAGCGATTATCGCGAATATCTGCTCGGGCTCGATCCTTTGGTGGACAACAGCATGGATCTGGATTCCGATGGCGACGGCCTTCTGGATCAGGTCGAAACCGCCGTCGGACTCGATCCGAATAACCCGGCGGATGCCGTCGCCGATCACGATCACGACGGGCTCACGGCGCGTGAGGAGATCGCCCAGGGGACCCTGCCGACCCTTGACAACCGGCTGTTTTCCGATTTCGACGGGGATGGACTCCCCGATCAGACCGAGATTCTTGCCGGGACGGATCCCGCTGGCGACAATCGAGCCTCTGATTGTGACAGTGATGGGGTTTCCGATCTGGTCGAATATCTCAACGGCACGCTGACCACGGCAAACGCCGCGTTGACGGACAGTGATGCCGATGGTCTGTCGGATCTCTACGAGGTGGCGAATGGCCTCGACCCGCAGGTCGCCAACGATCCTCGGGCGGACAGCGATGGGGATGCCCTGAGTGATCTCTACGAATACCTGAACGGCCTCGATCCGCAGGTCGACAACCGTCTCGACCCGGATAGCGATGGCGACGGAATCTCCGATACCCTGGAGAGTCTCTTGGGCCTCGATCCGCTGGATGCGACCGACGCCGCGGGTGACCCGGACGGCGATGGCATTGCGACGATTGTCGAGATCGCCTCGGGAACCAGTCCGCTGATCGACAATGCGACTCTTCTCGACAGTGATGGCGACGGGATCACCGATCTCAGCGAGTGGCTCTCCGGTCTCGATCCGGAGTTCGATAACACGCTGACCGACAGCGATGGCGACGGCATCACCGATATGCAGGAATATGCCAACGGAACCCTCAGTACGCCCAACGAGCAGATCGTCGATGCCGACAATGACGGACTTCCCGATCTCTGGGAGGTTGCCTCGGGGCTCGACCCGGCTGTTGACAACCGGTTTACGGATGTCGATGCCGACGGTATGAGTGATGTGGCCGAGTATTTGTTGGGGACCAATCCCCTCAATGTGGATAGTGACGGGGATGGAATTAGCGACGGGGTCGATCCTGATCCTCTGGACGGGGCCGTCGTGATCGCCTCTGACGGAGACGTGGGAGGCGATGGCGAGGTTGCTGTCGAAGATGCCCTGACGGCCCTGAGGATGGCGATGGGTTTTGTAACGGCGTCGGAGACGGAACGTCACCATGCCGATGTCGCCCCTCTGATCAATGGGGTTCCCGCACCGGACGGAGAGGTGACGGCGGCCGACGCTCTGGTCATTCTGCGCAAGGCGATCGGGCTGGTGAGCTTCTGATCCGTTTTGCTGCGATCACCTTGTCTCGGGGCGTTTCGCGCCCCGAAGGAGAATAGCTGTGAAGAAAAGAATCGTTTCGGTTTGGGTCTCTCTGCTCCTTTTCGCCCTCTTGACCGCATGTGGTGGGGGGGGCGGGGGCGGCGAAGGTGGTACGATCCCCGTCCCGCATGCGGTGGCGATGCTGGCGCTCACCACCGGGGGGGATACCATCGGCTCCATCGATCTTGTGCTCGACCTGCCAGAGGGGTTTCATCTTGCAACGGATGGCGCGGGGGGATTGCTTGAGGGGGTTCTGCAGGAAGAGATTGCGGATGTCTTTACGCTGACCGAGTATCTGCCCGAAGATGCGTTCAATCTCGGACGGCTGCATCTGGTCCTGATCAGCCCAGAAGGCTTCACCTCCGGCGCCTTTCTCTCGTTGCGCCGTCCGCTTG
>PKUG01000038.1:2265-6578 GCA_002869665.1 Desulfuromonas sp.
CTTGCGGCCGGGGAGCTGCTTCCCCCGGCGGAGGCCTTTGTTGTTTCGAGTCTGACCGTGACAAATCTTGAAGGGGTCGGTTTAAGCGGCTACGATTTTATCCTCTCCCTGAGCCAGGAGACGACCGTCCCCTAAGGTGGCGGTCGTGCCGAAACTCGAAGAAGATTTGACCTTGGCGGATGAAGAGAGCGAGGTCCGCCTTTGGCTGAGTCTCTTGCCGTCGGGAATTGGCTCAGACAGACGAAAGAGAGAGGCTCTCTCTCCTTTCGCCGCGGAATAGGCCATGGCTCGGAAGAGTCCGCCGGCCACATTTTTTACGCGTTGAGCGCCTCTTTTTTATTTATCAATATGACAAATGAGTTTCTGCTCCACCACATCGGCGGCCAGAACGAGCTCTTTTTGGGGGAAGGAGAACACCCGAACGACCTTCTTGAAGGCGCTGCATGAGGGGAGCAGGGCTTCAAAGGAGTTTCTGAATTTTTCGCCCCACTGTTCATTGAAGGTGCAATGGCGGCTTTCGGGGAAGAGCGCGAGGTAGAAGATGTCAGCCTCAACGAGATCCTGAAAAAAGTGTGAACCGTAGGAGAGTTCCGGCATCAGTTCGCCGCGGCTGAAGGCGACCTCGCCGATGACGCTGACATTGCTGATTTCGGCAAAGGTGACAGGAACGCCCAGCGAGGGGGTCGATGTTCCCCAGCGGCCCGGTCCTAAGAGGAGGGTCGGGCTTTTCTCACGGTCGGCGATCCGGCGGTTGAGTCGGCCGATGATCCGCGCTACCTCATGTTTTTCATTCAGTGACAGCCGGCTGTAGGCTTCAGGGTCGACCCAGATCAGCCAGCGCAGAGGCTGCAGGATGTTCCCTCCCATGAAGTTTCCGTCACTGCGAAAGAAGAGGGTTTCGCTTTCGACCTTTTGCGGCAACTGCACCTTGCAGCGCATCCCCTTGGTTTGCAAGGGGCGGCATTGGAGCAGGTTGAGCTGAAAGGTCTCGTCGCGGTTGAAGTTGATGGTGAATTCAACGTCAACGGGGTAGTTGTAGGCCTCTTCAAGGGTTTTGAGCATCGTCTGCAGACAGTGCGTGAAGTGCGGTTGGGTCAGAAGAGGGTCGAAGGTCGGCAACCACTGCTGGAGTGGTTTGCGCCCCCGTTCGGCCTGGCGGTTCATCGCTTCACGGTCGAGGACGGCAAAGCGCACCATGTCGAGCTCGACCCCTTCTTCGAGAAGTTTGAAGAGGGAGTGGGTCTCAAGGGCGTTGCTCTCGACATTGACCAGGTCGAGGTCGCGCTGGGCATAGCGGCGGGCATCCTCTGTGCCGCGGTACGGCTGCTTCTTCGGTGCATCAAGGGCGACGATACGCGGATAATCCCCTTCGACCCGGTCGACCGCGCGGGTACCGAGACCGAGGACGAGGCGCAGCATCCCTGCCTTCGGATCCATGCCGCGATCCCAGACAAAGGTGTTGTAGGAGACGCCGACCCCGGCCATGTCCGGGAAGTAGTAGTGACGGTGATAGGCACCCGAGACCCTCTGTACCAGAAGTCCCATCTGCTCATCCTGGTGGTCAAGGCCCCGTTGCAGGCGATAGGTCAGGGCGTCTTCACTCATGGTGCTGGCATAGATACGGCGAACGGCATCTTCGAACGCCTCCAGCCGCTCCTCGAGGCTCCCCTGGTTGGCGCAGAAAAAGCTGTCGTATTTCCCGGCGAAGGCGCTGCCAAAGCTGTCTTCAAGCAGTGAGCTGGAACGGATGATGATCGGATATTGCCCGTAATATTCGAGCAGTTCGATAAAGCCTTCCCGTATCAGGTCGGGGAACTGGCCTGTGAGCATCTTCTGGCGCAGCTCTTCGGCGGTTTCAAAGTACCCTTCCTTGCTCTTTTGCTGCATCAGCAGGCGCCACCAGCCGTTATGGACGAGGTAGGAGTAATAGACGTTGGAGCCGACGAAGAAGGAGTCGTGCTCCTCAAGGGTTGCGGCCCAGTCGTGGTGCGTGCTGCGCAAAAGGATGTTGCGGGCCAGCAGCATGCCGACCGCCTTGCCCCCGATAAACCCGGTTCCGACCATGCGCGACTTGATTTCAAGAAGGTCGTCGAGACTGAAATTGTCATGGGCGAGGGAGAGGATGCGTTCCTCGCGCCCGATCAGATGGCGGCAGAGGTGGTCCACCATCTCGCTCTGCTCCGACTCTTCGGAATGGGCGGCGACCTCCTCGGCCTGGAGAAAGAGGCGGTGCCAGTGGTCGAGGTGGCGGTTGCCGTGGGTGCGTGAGCTGCGGTGCATCGCCGTCATCAGCGCGGTGGCATCGCGGCTGTTGGCGACAGGGGTGAACCGCTCCCCGACGCGACGATGGTGCAGGAACATGGTCGGGGAGTGTCGGCCCCAGACCTTGAGAGGCTGGACGTAGAGTTCGTCGTCCCAGGGGAAGAGGTCGAGAAGGACCTGGGTCGTTTCTCGGATGCGGGCGATTCAAAAAATATTTGTTAGTTAGGCGGGATGAGGAGAACCGGGTTCGTCTCGGGGTTGGGAGTTAGGTAAACTGGCCCCGAATCGTGTTCCACGATGTGGTATTGCAAGACCTGACCCCTAGAGCCCCCCCAACGATCATCTCGGCACGCCGCAGAGGTTGACGGACCTAACCGGCAGCGTGGTGTGGAGTGCGACGTATGCGGCGTTCGGGTTGGCGGTGGTGGATGAAAGTTCAACGATCACGAACAATTTGAGGTTTCCGGGGCAGTACTTCGATGCGGAGACGGGAGGGGGCAATAACTGGAATCGGTATTATGATCCGGGGACGGGGCGGTATACCCAGGTGGATCCGATTGGGTTTGCTGGGGGGGATGTGAATTTGTATGGGTATGTCAAAAGCAACGGTATTATATCTATAGATCCTTTTGGGCTTGCAGGGTTGGATGTGACAAACCCAACTTCCGTAGTTAATGATTTTGAAGTATATAGAATGATTAAAACTCTAGCCCTTATGGCTAAAAATGAGCCATCAAAGGGTGTGTTTGAATATTCTGCTGTATGCTATTTATGTAATAAGAGTGGAAGGGTTATATGTAAAAAAATGAGAGCAAAACGTATAGGTCTTCAGGGAAATGCCGAATCATATGATTTTTCACATGACAAATGTATAAAAAACGGGGATGAAGATTGCACACAGTTTCTTCATATGCATATGCATGAGGGTGAGAAGCGACCAAGGCCAAGTAGTATTGATAGTGAGATCCATTATCCACCATACTTTAACGGTCCTGAAAGACCTTTTATTATTATAGGGGACAAAGCAAAACACCTTAAGTATATCGATGATACGTGGTCGAGCTATGATGAAAATGAAGATAGTGGTGATTTTGATTATGTAAATTAATAACTTTATGTGTATTTTGGGAGATATAAATGTCTATTTCTTTAAATGAGGTATGTGGTAGAGATTATGGAAAATGTTAAATTTGGCTTTTTCCCTTTAATATTTCTGCTTTTTTTTTCTTTTGATGTTTTTTGTATGCCGCTGCAGATAGAGATGGTTGAAGTGAAGGGAGGTTGTTTCCAAATGGGTGAACCAAAAGGGGAAAGTTCTGATAAAGATGAAAAGCCCGAGCATAGAGTTTGTCTTATTGATTTTGCTATTGGGAAATATGAGGTAACCCAGTCTCAATGGGAAGACATAATGGGATTTAATCCATCAAGCTTTGCGAAGTCTGGTTCAAAATATCCCGTTGAAAACGTGAGTTGGAAAGATGTGCAAGTCTTTATATTGAAGCTGAATCAGAAGACTGGCAAAAACTATAGACTGCCAACTGAGGCGGAATGGGAGTACGCTGCTCGAAGTGGTGGCAAGAATGAAAAATATGCCGGAATTAGCGATAGAAAACAATTAAGAAAGTATGCATGGTTTAATGAAAATAGCGGCCATAAAACCCATATTGTTGGAACCAGAAAACCTAATGGCCTCGGAATCTATGATTTGATTGGCAATGTCTCAGAGTGGTTGAGCGACTGGTATGAGGAGGATTTTTTTTCTAAAAGTCCCGTTAACAACCCCCTTGGTCCCCCAAATGGCCAAAAGCGTGTCATCCGAGGTGGTAGTTGGAGTTATCCCGCAGGTTGGATGCGGGTTTGGAGCCGGGACTATGGCTTGCCCGACCACCGTAATAATAATGTTGGTTTCAGGCTTGCTGAGTAGGAAGACCTTAGGGGGACAGACACAGAATCATAAAGGGGTCAGGGCTACACATTGACAAAACAAGGAAGACGTAAGATCGGGCTGCAACTCTGGAGGGGAGTATGGCACGAGCGTTACGCATCCAATA
>PKUG01000186.1 GCA_002869665.1 Desulfuromonas sp.
GACGGTCGAGATGGAGGTTGAAGGGAAGCTGAAGAAAGGTGCCGTCATCGGTGATGGCCCGGTCGATGCGACCTTCAAAGCGATCAAGAAGCTGACTGAAACCGACTACCCGTTGCTCAACTTTTCGGTCGGCGCGATTACCGGCGGCACCGACGCCCAGGGGGAATGTGCTGTGCGTTTGCGGAACAAGGAAGGGCGCGAGGTGCTCGGCCAGGGGGCTCACCCCGACATTATCGTCGCCAGTGCCAAGGCCTATATCAATGCCCTGAACAAGATCGCGACGATCAGCAAGAGAATGCAGGGTCCGGTTTAATAGCTTTTGACCCGGCCGCCGTTTGACGGCATAATCTCCGGCGACAAACCTTCGACAAATAATGGAAAACGAACAGCCCCGCCGCTTTCGACGGGGCTGTTATTCTGAATTGCAGATGAACAGGAGAACACATGGGTAAAACGTTAGCAGAAAAGATTTTCGACGCCCACCTCAAGGACGAGCCGTTTGAGGGGACCAAGGTCCTTGCTCTTGACCGGGTGCTCTGTCATGAGATCACCACTCCGGTGGCCATCGCCGACCTCGAATGGCGTGGCAAGGATCGGGTTTTTGATCCGGAAAAACTCAAGGTTGTCATTGACCACGTGACCCCGGCAAAGGACTCCAAGACCGCGACTCAGGCCAAGATCCTCCGTGACTGGGCCCGCCGTCATGAGATCCCCGACTTTTTCGATGTCGGGCGTAACGATGTCTGTCATGCGATCTTCCCGGAAAAAGGGTATATTCGCCCCGGCTTCACCGTCATCATGGGTGATAGCCACACCTGTACCCACGGTGCCTTCGGTGCTTTTGCCGCCGGTGTCGGGACCACCGACCTCGAAGTCGGAATCCTCAAGGGGGTTTGCGCTTTTCGTGAGCCGGCAACCATCTGTATCAACCTGACCGGGGAACTGCCCAAAGGGGTGTACGCCAAGGATGTCATCCTCTATGTCATTGGCCAACTGGGGGTTAACGGTGCGACCGACCGCGTCGTCGAGTTCCGAGGTCCCGTCGTCGAGCAGATGAGCATGGAAGCACGTATGACCCTGTGCAACATGGCCGTTGAGGCCGGTGGCACCTCGGGTGTTTGCATGCCGGACATGACCACCGTCGAATACCTCTGGCCCTTCATCCAGGATGAATTCACGAGCAAGGAAGCGGCCCTGGCCGAGTACAGCAAATGGGTTTCCGATGCGGATGCCGTCTATGACCGGGTTGTCGATATCGACGTCTCCAGCCTGGAACCCCAGGTGACTTACGATTACAAACCGGATTGCGTTAAGACGGTCGCTGAACTGGCCGGAACCCCGGTCGATCAGATCTACATCGGCAGCTGTACCAATGGCCGGATCGAGGACCTGCGCGAAGCTGCTGCTGTTCTCAAAGGAAAGCGGATCGCCGAATCGGTTCGCGGGATCGTTTCGCCGGCAACACCCAAGATCTTCCAGGATGCCCTGGGCGAAGGGATCATTCAGATTTTTATGGATGCCGGATTCTGCGTCACCAACCCGACCTGCGGCGCCTGCCTCGGGATGAGTAACGGTGTCCTGGCTGAAGGGGAGGTCTGCGCCTCGACCACCAATCGGAACTTCAACGGCCGCATGGGTAAAGGTGGGATGGTTCACCTGATGAGCCCCGCGACCGCAGCGGCGACCGCACTCACCGGTGTCATCACTGATGCCCGTACCCTGTAGCCGAGACGAGGAGAAATAAAGATGCAGAAGAAATTTGGCGGACCGGCAATCTTTCTCGATCGGTCTGATATCAATACCGATGAAATCATCCCGGCCAAATACCTGACTGAAGTCACCAAGGATGCCCTGAAACCCTATATTCTTGAAGATCTCAAACTCGAAGGGTTCGATCCCAAGGGGGAGAAACTGCAGAACGCCACCGTGGTCGTTTCCCGTGAGAATTTCGGTTGCGGCTCTTCGCGCGAGCATGCACCCTGGGTTTTCGAGGTCAACGACGTGCATACCGTTATCGCCGAGAGCTACGCGCGGATCTTTCGCCAGAATATGTTCAACGGCGGCATGCTGGCCATCGAGCTTCCCAAAGGCGATATCGATCAACTGATCGCGCTGCAGGGTGCCGGTGACGTTAACGTGAGTATCGATCTCGACGCTCAGACTGTGACTGCTGCGGCCGGTGGTGAAGAAAAACAGTTCAGCTTTGAAATCAGCCAGTTTGACAAGGCACTGGTCAAGGCCGGCGGCTGGGTCGAATTTGCCGATGCGCGTTATTGATCTTTAGCGACAGACCACTAGGGAGAAGGCCGGGAAATATTCCGGCCTTTTCTTTTGTCCTTGCTTCGCTGGCAGTTGCCTGCGAGGGACAGATTGACATCTGTCGACAAAGTTGTTTGAATGCCCGAAACGAGGGGGCAGACATCATACGAAAATCATGTCACGTATCCGGACATTGTTGCTGCCGCACTTGTTCGGTTTTTTTATCTGCTTTCAAACAATAGGCGGTCGGCAAGGCTGATCATCAGTGCACAGGGGGAGTTCATGGAGAAGGTAAGCATTATTTGTAGTCATTGCGGGTTTACCACGGATGTTGATCGTAATCGCATCCCTCAAGGTCGACGGGATATCAAATGTCCCCAGTGTCATAAAGTTTTCTCTTTCGAGCTGGAAGATGAGGAGACGTTCAAGATTGAACCCGTTGAGAACGAAAGTCAGACAGTAAAACCGACGCCGAAACGGGAGGCTCCCAACCCCCAGCATAAATTTTGTTCGGCTTGTGGGCAGCAGCTTCACCCGCAGGCCGAAATCTGCCCCTCATGTGGGGTGCGCGTTACCAACCCAAAAGCGGCCAGTAAGGTCGCTTTGTTACTGATGACCTTTTTTCTCGGAGGTATGGGGGGGCATAAATTCTACCAGAAGAAGTACCTGCTCGGCATTCTCTATCTGGTCTTTTCCTGGACCTATATTCCTTCGCTTGTGGCACTGGTTGAATTTATTATTTATGCGGTTACCAAAGAAGAGGATCTGCAACGCAAATATCCGGAAACAGCCAGCGGCGTTGTTGTGGTGCTGGCCATAATCTTGCCTTTGGTCTTCATTGCCATTGTCGGAATTCTGGCCGCAATCGCAATCCCTCAGTTTGCCATGTATCGGCAGAAAGCCTTCGATTCAGCCGCGAAGAGTGATTTGATGGCGTGTCGAACACAGGTCGAATCTTACCATGGGGATAACTTTTCCTACCCGACCGATCCGACTCAATTCAGCTGCGAGGTGAGTGGGGGCGTCGCGCTTTATTTCATTCCGAATGCTGCGGATGAGTACCTGCTGGTCAGCTATCATGAAGGGGGCCAGACCGCATATTTGTTAAACAACACGGATACTGATGTTGAAGAGTCGCTGAAAGAAGACATCATTCAGGAACTGCGGGATAACTTTGGTTACGGGGTTGTCGGACCTGATTTTCACTTTGTTCAATAGGTGTTCAGTTTTGTTCATCTTTCATGAACCGTTTTTTATCAGGGTTTTCAAAAGGGGGATCGAAGTCGGTCGATTCCCCTTTTTGCCTTTATAATTGACATGCTCGAGAGCTCTGCTGTAGTTAAGCAATGATTTTCTAATCAGCCTTCTGCAGTGAGGATATTATCGATGAAAGTTCATATCAGTTTTCTTGCGACTGCCGGATTCCGGATTTTCGCAACAGCTATCCTGTTCCTTCTCACGTTGAACCTGACAGCATGCACACAAACCGCGTCGTTCGGTGGCGCCTCGGGTGGCGATGGAGCCGCGGTGCCGCCGGTTCAACAAGAAGCTGCGACCCTCGCGAATTTCACGGATATCCCGATCCCCGAAGGGGCCAAGATGAACGTTGAAGAAACGTTGGTTGTTGGCTTTGATAAGTGGTTTGGAAAATTGACATTCCAGAGTGGGTATTCGCCTGAAGAACTCTATGCGTTTTATCGGGAGCGACTGCCGCAGTACCAATGGCGGGCTATTAGCTCGGTAAGGGCCTTGACCAATATTCTCTCTTACGAGTTGGCAGATCGAATCCTGCAATTACAGATTCAGGGGGGGACGCTCAGTGGCTCGAAGGTGGTTATCATTGTTTCCCCGCGAGGGAGTTATTAAGAAGATTTCACTCGCTTTTAAGTGCCTGAAAGTCTGATGCCGATTGATGACTTCAGCATTTTTTGAGGATCAGCAGGTTGCTGGTTCACACGGCAGGAAGAGCCGGTAGGGGGCTGTTCAATAATTCAGCGGCTTCTTTGCCTCAATCTCGATAGATGAGCAGTCGTATCCAAACACTGACCGGCGACTGCTCATCTGTTTTTTTATCGGTACAGATACGTTGGATTCTGGCGCGAAAAATTTCTTTCGGCAGTAAATGGCATCATTGAAATATATGATCTTCAGTGAGCCCTCGACTTAACGTGAAAATGATGGAATCGGATAAAAGCAAACGGAACAGACGGAGGAAGGCGGGGGCGGCTCGTCGGGAAAAGGGTAAACGACAAGGGCGTGGAGCGGAAGTTTTCGTCCCGACCGATCCGACGACTGTGATTGCACGACTGGAAGCGCGCGCCGAAACGTCCCTCTTGCGCCGGCATCCCTGGGTGTTTCGTAGCGCCATCAAGGAGATTCAAGGTCATCCGGAGCAGGGAGCGACGATTGAACTGGTTGGCCCTGAAGGGGAGTGGTTGGCCCGCGGTGCCTGGTCGGCAGAATCGCAGATTGCTGTGCGTGTCTGGACTTTTGATTCGGATGAAGTCGTTGACCGCGAATTTTTCCGGAGCCGACTGGACGCGGCGATCCGGGTACGGTCGGCGTATTTTGACGTAGATTTGGAGCGTGCCGGTCGCCTGGTCAATGCCGAATCGGACGGTTTGCCTGGGGTGGTGATCGACCGCTATGCGGATTGCCTGGTCTGCCAGTTTCTGACTGCCGGTGCCGAGGCCTGGCGTGGTCCGATTGTCGAAGAGCTGCAGGAATTGCTGCCCGCTATTTCTTCTATTTACGAGCGCTCCGATGTCGATGTTCGCGAGAAGGAAGGGCTGCCGCAGCGCACCGGATTGCTGGCGGGTAGTGAGCCACCTCAAACCATTCAGATCGTTGAAAATGGTTATCGCCTGCAGGTCGATGTACGCAATGGTCACAAGACCGGTTTTTACCTCGACCAGCGGGGCAATCGTGCTGCTGTCGCTGACCTGGCCAGCGGGCGTGACGTGCTCAACTGTTTCTCTTACACCGGTGGTTTTGGCGTCGCAGCCATGCGCGGTGGGGCAGCTCGGGTGATCAATGTTGACGCTTCAGCGCCAGCGCTTGAGTTGGCGCGCCAGCATGCGCAATTGAACGAGCTCGACATGGAGCGGATGGAATTCGTTGAAGCCGATGTTTTTAAGTTTCTGCGCGGTTGTCGCGATGCGCGCCGCGAGTTCGACCTGATCATTCTTGACCCCCCGAAGTTCGCGGCCAACCGCAATCAGATCGACCAGGCCTGCCGTGGTTACAAGGATATCAACCTGCTGGCCTTTAAGCTGTTGCGTCCGGGTGGCCTTCTGGTCACCTATTCCTGCTCGGGACATATCGGCCGCGACCTGTTTCAGAAGGTGGTTGCCGATGCCGCACTCGATGCCCGCCGGAACGCCGTCATTCTCGAGTGGTTGTCGCAGGCGGATGATCATAGCTGCAATCTGGCGTTCCCCGAAGGCTTCTATCTCAAGGGGCTGGTCTGCCGGGTGGATGCCTGATTACGTCTCCTAACACTGCGTGCACAATCGCCGGCTTTATGCTACCATCCACCGGATAAGCACAGTCTTTGAATCCAGTATATACAGATACGTGAGAAGCGGATTAATGCCGCTCACGCTAAGCTCTTCATCACAGCAAAAGAGGTCATCTATGCCAGTTTATCGCTCAGCTCAGTCCGTTCAGGGAAGAAATATGGCCGGGGCGCGTGCCCTGTGGCAAGCGACCGGGGTCAAGCCGAAGGACTTTGGCAAGCCGATTATCGCCGTCGTCAACTCCTTTACCCAGTTTGTGCCCGGGCACGTTCACCTGAAGGATCTCGGCCAGATGGTCGCCCGCGAAATCGAAGCTCACGGCGGCATCGCCAAGGAGTTCAACACCATGGCGATCTGTGATGGTATCGCCATGGGCCACCAGGGGATGCTTTACAGCCTGCCGTCGCGTGAGCTGATCGCCGACACCGTTGAATATATGGCTAATGCCCATTGTGTCGATGCCCTGGTCTGCATCTCCAACTGTGACAAGATCACCCCGGGGATGCTGATGGCCTCCATGCGTCTGAACATCCCGACCATCTTTGTCACCGGCGGCCCCATGGAAGCGGGGCATGCCAATGTCGCCGGCAAACCGGTCGCCCTTGACCTGGTCGACGCTATGGTTGTTGCCGCCGATCCGAATGCCAGCGACGAGACGGTCGCGACCTACGAGCGCAGCTCCTGTCCGACCTGCGGTTCCTGTTCCGGGATGTTCACTGCCAACTCGATGAACTGCCTGACCGAGGCGCTGGGGATGAGCCTGCCGGGCAATGGTAGCCTGGTGGCGACCCATGCCGATCGCAAGCAGCTTTTCCTGACCGCGGCGAAGCGCATCGTCGAACTGACGAAAAGCTGGTACGAGGAGAATGATGCCAGTGTTCTGCCGCGTTCTATCGCCAACTTCGGTGCCTATGAAAATGCCATGCGTCTCGATATTGCCATGGGTGGTTCGACCAACACGGTCCTGCACCTGCTGGCGGTCGCCCGTGAGGGGGAGGTCGATTTTACGATGGCGGATATCAACCGCCTGTCGAAGGAAACCCCGAACCTGTGTAAGGTCGCTCCGGCAGTGCAGCATTACCACATGGAAGACGTTCATCGGGCCGGTGGCATCTTTGCCATTCTCGGTGAGCTGGATCGTGCCGGCCTGATCCGTCGCGATGTGCCGACGGTTCATAGTGCGACCATCGGTGAGGCGATCGACCGCTGGGATGTCATACGCACAGATGCGGCCGATGTTCATCAATTCTACAGTGCAGCCCCCGGTGGCAAGCCCTGCCTTGAAGCCTTTGCCCAGGACAGCCGTTGGCCGTCTCTCGACCTGGATCGGGAGAAGGGGTGTATCCGTTC
>PKUG01000181.1 GCA_002869665.1 Desulfuromonas sp.
CTGATTGAATAAGCCTCTCTTTCTTCTTTCTTCTTTCTTCTTTCTCCTGGACCTACCCCTTCGGTTCAACCATTTCCGCAGGGTCGAGTAATTTGTCGAGGGTCTCTGCGGGAACACCGTCCTCAAGAGCAAGTTCCCTGAGGGTTCGCCCTGTTTTGTGGGCTTCTTTGGCCAGCGCGGCAGCGCGGTCGTAGCCGATCTCGGGGACCAGCGCGGTGACCAGCGCCAGGCTGCGTTCGAGCAGTTCGCCACAGCGGTCCCGGTCGGCCTCCAGGCCATTCAGACACTTCTCATCGAAAGCGAGGATGGCGTTGCTGAGCAGTTCGATGCTCTGCAGGATGTTGTGGGCCATGACCGGCATCATGACGTTCAACTCGAAGTTGCCGGAGAGGCCGCACAGGGTGACCGTGGCGTCGTTGCCGATGACCTGGGTGCAGACTTGTATCAGCGATTCGGCCATGACCGGGTTGATCTTGCCCGGCATGATCGAGCTTCCGGGCTGGACTGCGGGCAGAATCAGTTCGCCGATGCCGCAGCGCGGGCCGCTGGCGAGAAAGCGGATGTCGTTGGCGACCTTGAACAGGTCGGCAGCGCAGTCCTTAAGGCTGGAACTGGTTGCCAGCAGGGCGCCCTTGGCTCCCTGGGCCTCGAAATGGTTGTTCGCCTCGCGGAAGGGGAGGCACGTTTCGCGGGCGATTGCGGCGATGGTTTTCGCCGCGAACTCAGGGTGGGTGTTGATGCCGGTGCCGACGGCGGTGCCGCCGAGGGGGAGTTCATAGAGCCCGCTGGAACAGACCGAGAGCCGTTCGTGGGCCAGTTCGACCTGGCGGGCATAACCGGAAAAGACCTGCCCCAACCTGACCGGTGTGGCATCCTGCAGGTGGGTGCGGCCGATCTTCAGGATATCCATGAATTCTTCGCTCTTCTCCGCCAGTTGCTGGAGCAGCTGTTCGAGAGCGGGCAGCAGGCGTTTGTGCAACTCCTCGGCGCAGGCGATATGGATGGCGCTGGGGAAGACGTCGTTGCTCGACTGCCCCATGTTGACCTGGTCATTGGGGTGAATGACCTTGCTGCCGATTGGCTGGCCGAGCAGTTGGGCCGCACGGTTGGCGATCACCTCGTTGATGTTCATGTTGCTGCTGGTGCCGGAGCCGGTCTGGAAGATGTCGACCGGGAACTGGTCGGCAAGCTTGCCGGCGATGACCTCTTCGGCCACCCGGCTGATGGCGTCGGCGGCCTCGGGGTTCAGCAGCCCCAGTTCCTGGTTTGTGTGCGCTGCGTGTTTCTTGATCAGTCCGAGAGCTCGCAGCATCGACTGCGGCAGGGTCAGCCCGGAGATCGGAAAGTTGTCGATCGCCCGTGCGGTCTGGGCGCCGTAGAGCGCGTCGGCAGGGACCTGCATGGCGCCGAGGGAATCCTGTTCGATACGATATTCGTTCATAGTCAGCCCTTTCGTTCTGATGTCTTCCTTAAAGAATAGGCCGGTGACCGCGGGCTGTCAAAGGCGCTTTCCTTACCCCTGACCATCGGCTATGATGCCGCCTATGGATAGCCTCGCCTTACTTTTGATCGTTTTTTCCGCCCTGATGCACGCCCTCTGGAACCTGCTGGTCAAGCAGAGCCGCGACAAGACCATCTTTATCTGGTGGATGTTCGTCTGCTCCTGGAGCCTGATGAGCCTGTTCATGCTCGTCTCGGGGTTCGACCTGCATGATATTTCACCGCGTTACCTGATGCTGGCTGCTGCCGCGGCCTGCTGTTTTGTCCTTTACCACTGGTTCACCGGGGCGGCCTACCGCAGTGGGGATTTATCGCTGACCTATCCGCTGGCCCAGACCTCGATGCTCTATGTCCCCATCTGGGGGGTGCTGCTGCTCGGGGAGCGGTTGAACAGCTTCGGCGTGGCCGGTATCCTGCTGATCGTTGCCGGCGCTTATTGCATTCAGCTACGGCGGATCTCAGCCGACGAGATTTTGCGCCCCTTTTCACAGCTCGGCAACCGCTCGGTGCAGGCGGCGCTGATGGCGGGATTCATCTATTCCATCGGCTCGATTCTCGACAAGGTCGGTGTCACCGATTATTCGGCCTATCGCTTTACCTATGTCCTGGTTTTCTTCATGCTCAGCATCATGTCGCTTAACCTGCTGCGCCCCGGTTATCGCGGTCGGGTGCTGGAAGAGTGGCGGCAGAGCCGCAAGCTGGTCCTCTGGTCGGGGCCGGTGATGCTCGCTTCGTTCCTCTCGTTCCGTTTCGGTTTGCAACTGGCGCCGGTCAGCTATGCGGTCCCGGTGCGCCAGGTCAGCCTGTTGATCGGCGTGTTGATCGGCCTGCTGTTTCTGGGCGAATCGTGCGGCCGCATTCGGCTGACGTCGGCGGGTCTGATTTTGGCGGGAGTCTTTTTGGTCTGGCACGGTTAATATTGCTATTCGTGGAAACAGAGATGCTGAATATCGCGCAGAGACGTGGTGGCGCAGTGACGGTCAACATCTTCTTTAAGGTTTGAAACCACAATAATCAAGTCTTTCTCTGCGGGAGAGCATTCGATAGCAGTGTGTCAATGCAAATTCAGCTAGCCTCTGATCGGAATCGGAATCGGAATCGGAATCGGAATCGGAATCGGTTGCTGAAATGAAGGAAAAAGAATGAAAAATATCGCGAACTTTTTGTTTGAAGTGGGGATGCTCAAACGCACCCCGCGCACCGGGTTCCAATTTCTCGGTACGGGAGCGCAGTCGGTGGCCGAGCACAGTTTCCGGACGGCGATGATCGGTTATGCCCTGGCCCAGATGGATGGAACGGCCGACGCCGGAAAGGTGCTGAAGCTCTGCCTCTTTCATGACATTCCGGAGGCTCGCACCGGAGACCTCAATTACGTCAACAAGAAGTACGTCAAGGTCGATGAGCAGAAGGCGATCGAGGATCTCGCGGAGCAGTTGCCCTTCGGTGACGACTATCGCAAGACGCTTGTGGAATTCAATTGTCGGGAGAGTTACGAGGCGCAGCTCGCGCATGACGCCGATCAGCTTGAGATGGTTCTTTCGCTCAAAGAGCGCAAGGACTTGGGTAACCGCTATGCCGAAGAGTGGTTCCCGTTCTCGCGCAAACGACTGAAAACCGACGTGGCGCGGCAACTGGCCGATGTTATCTGGGAGACCGATTCGTCGCGCTGGTGGTTTGATGATGATCAGGAGTGGTGGGTGAAGGGCGGTTCCGAGTGAGAACTATACGCCATCTGCGTCGTTCCGTCATTCAACCCCATCCTCAACGTAGCTTCCGCTACGCCTGCGGTGAGATTGACTGCCGCATCTAGCATCTGACGCATATCTCTCCCTCGCGGCAGGGCCGGTGGGGAGCGATCATATGATATTTTCAAACTTGGAACCTTGAACCTGGAACCTTGATGTGTTATCACCTTCTTTCGTTTCCGAATAAAACGCATGGAGGAATAAATCATGCTCGATATCAAATATTTACGTGAGAATTTCGACGCTGCTGAGAAGGCCTTGGCGACACGTGGCGGTGGGATCGACCTGTCCGGTTTTAAGGCTCTGGATCTCAAACGACGTGAGCTTCTAGGTGAGGTCGAGACGCTGAAGGCGGAGAAGAATGCCGTATCCGCCCTGATCGGCAAGACCAAGGACAAGAGCCAGGTGCAGGGTGAGATCGCCCGCATGAAAGAGGTCTCGGCGCAGATCAAGGAGTTGGATGACCAACTGCGTGAGGTTGAGGAGCAGCTCTCCGAAATGCTTATGGGGACGCCGAATATTCCGCATCCGCTCTGTCCGGTCGGCGCTTCCGAGGATGATAATGTCGAGGTGCGTGTCTGGGGCGAGAAGCCGCAGTTCGATTTTGCGCCGAAGGCGCACTGGGATGTCGGTGAGGGGCTCGGAATTCTCGATTTCGACCGCGCGAGCAAGCTGTCCGGCGCGCGTTTTGCCCTGTATCTGGGTGCCGGGGCGCGGCTGGAGCGGGCGCTGATCAACTTCATGCTCGACCTGCACACGACCGAACATGGCTACACCGAAACCCTGCCGCCGTTCCTGGTCAACCGCGCTTCGATGACCGGTACCGGCCAGCTGCCGAAGTTCGAAGAAGATCTGTTCCACACCGAGGAAGTCGACCTGTTCCTGATCCCGATCGCCGAGGTGCCGGTGACCAACATCCACCGCGACGAAATTCTCAGCGAAAAGGATCAGCCACTCTGCTATACCGCCTACACCCCCTGCTTCC
>PKUG01000174.1 GCA_002869665.1 Desulfuromonas sp.
AGATAGATGGAATTATTCAGGAGATACAGAGGAAAAGTCTGCGACGTCGCAGGTGACGCATCGGGCTGTTGCCTGCGACAGGTGCGACGTCGCAGCCACGGAAAGAGCGGCAGAAAGACAATCGTAGGGGCACGGCGCGCCGTGCCCCTACTCCAGCACAACGGCTGCGGCCATTTTCTATTCAGTGAAGATCGTCGCGGTCGAGGTCGAGCCGTTTGAGATGGCGATAGAGGGTCGCGCGGTGGACACCGAGGGCGCGGGCGGCGGCCGACAGGTTACCATCGGCAGCGCGATAGGCGCGGCGGATTTCGGCTTCGGAGAGTTCCGCTTTCGTTCCTGCAGGACGGGTTATATGGAGCGGTTCGGACGCACCACGATGATAGGGGACCGCCTCCGGCAGCTGCAGCACACCATCCGTCACCGGCCGGGGCGACTCGACCGCGGCGAACTGCTGCCGCTCGCGGATCCACTCGGCAAAGGCGCGCGCACCGATCGCCTCGGTCTCGGCCTCGACGACAACGCGCTCGATGACATTGCGCAGCTCGCGGACATTCCCCGGCCACAGGTAAGCCTGCAGCAGACGAATCGCCTCGGGGGTCAGACGACGGGCGCTCTTGTGATAGCGGGCGTTGAATTTCTGCAGAAAGAGTTCGGCCAGCAGGGGGATGTCTTCAAGCCGCTCGCGAAGCGGGGGGATATGAATACGCAGAACGGCCAGGCGGTGATAGAGGTCGGCACGGAAGCTTTTTTCCGCTACCGCCTGCTCCAGCGGCACATTGGTCGCGCCGATGAATCGGACATCGACCTGGCGCGTGGTTTCGCCGCCGACCCGTTCCACCCGGCCATCTTCGAGCACGCGCAGCAGTTTACTCTGGGTGTGCAGCGGCATATCGCCGATCTCGTCGAGGAACAGGGTGCCGCCGTCGGCGCGCTCGAAATAACCGCGGTGTTCGCGCACGGCGCCGGTGAAGGCTCCGCGTTCGTGGCCGAAGAGTTCAGATTCGAGCAGCTGTTCGCTGATCGCCGTACAGTTGAGCGCAGCATAGGGCTTGTCATGGCGCGGGCTCTCGTCGTGCAGGGCGCGGGCGACCAACTCCTTGCCGGCGCCGGTTTCACCGGTGATGATCACCGCTGCATCCGATGCCGCGTAGAGCTTGATCTTGCGAAACACCTCGCGCATCGCCGGACTGACACCAACCAGGTTGCGGAACCCGGTCTCCTGCCTGCTGGCCAGCGACTCGCGACGCAGGACAATGCGCACCAGCTGCCCCTGGTAGTCGTCAGTCAACCCGCCGAACTGCAGATCGGCGGCAAACTCGGGCTGATCCGGCAGCAGGCGCAGCTTGATATCGTTCAGATCCTGGCCATTGTCGAGCACCTCGTCGGCCAGCGCGGTCAGCGCCGGGACCGCATCAGGGAACAGCCCCTGCGGTGCACGGCCACGTAGCGCGTCCGGCTCCACGCTGAGCCAGACCGCCAGCCGTTCCGAAACACCACGGATGCGCCAATCGGCCTGCCCCCAGCGCACGAGCACCAGGTCCGGCGCCAGCGCGGGGAGATGTCTGAGAGTAGCGGGGTCGTTACTGGTCATGAAAAACGATCAATGCCTCAGGCTTTCCAGGTAATCTTTGTAGTCGTCTTCACCGCTGATGAACTCGGTCAGGCGCACCCCCATCCCGGCCTTGTTGGCCAGCCGCAGCAGGTTGGCCGGAACCTTCTTGGCCCAGCAGACCAGGCCGACCGCGATGACCTGCTGGCCATCGGGCAAGTTCAGTTCGATCTGGACATTCGTCCCGGGGCGCTCCGGTTGGGCAGTGATGATATACATCCCCTCGTCCGACGCATCGCCGGTGAAAGCGAAACGAGTCGGTTCGTCCTTGCCGAAGCGAACCCGTAGCCGCCGTTTCTTTCTGATCGGATAACGTTTCTCCGCCATAGTACCCTCCAATTCGGCGTTAGCATGAGAACTCCTGCGAGCAGGATATCATCAGATCATAGCAGATATTTATGACAACTGCCGGGAATCACTCTTTTTCCTCATCCAAGGGCAACTCGTCCCAGGCACTTTTCCGGCGCGCCAGCAGAACTCCGCCAGCGGCCAGCAGCACCCCGCCCGCCAGTTCGATCACGCCATGCTGCGCCTGGCGCTGCCGCAGGCGCTCAAACTCCAGCGTGCTCTTGCAGCCGAGGGCATGAACGAAATCGACCTCGCAAACCTGCGGCTGCGTCGCCGCCCGGTAGTTTGCCGCCCCCACCACAGCGAGCACCACCCCGGCCAGCACCAGCGCTGCTGCGAAGATGCGCTTCATTTCCCCAGCCCAAGCCAGTAGCGGGCAACGTCAAGCATGCGGTTGGCGTAGCTCCATTCGTTGTCGAACCAGACCATCAACTTGACCAGCTGGCCGTTACTGACCCGAGTCTGGGTGCCGTCGACAATCGCCGAGTGGGAGTCGGTGTTGAAATCGACCGAGGCATGCGGTTCCTCACTGTAGCCAAGCAGCCCCTGCAGATCCCCCGCGGCCGCTTCGCGGAACAGGGCGTTGATCGACGCGGCGTCGGTCTCCTGCTGCAGGTTGATCGCCAGGTCCATCAGCGAGACGTTGATCGTCGGCACGCGCAAATGGACCGACTCGATCCGGCCGCGCAGGTGGGGGAAAAACTTGACGATCCCGTGATGCAGCCCGGTCCGCACCGGCACCATCGAGTTCATGGCACTGCGCGTCAGGCGTAGATCCCCCTGACGATTGCGATCGATCACCGGCTGATCGTTCATCGCCGAGTGGATGGTTGTGCTCACCCCGCTGTCGATGCCGAAGGCGCAGTCGAGCAGGTTGAAGACCGGGACCACGCAGTTGGTCGTGCAGGAGGCGCTGGAGGCGATGCGATCACTGAGTTTGAGCTTGCGGTGATTGAACCCATAGATGATGGTCGCGTCGATATCATCGGCCGCAGGCTGAGAGAAAAGCAGGCGTCCGGCACCGCTGTGCAGGTGCTTTTCCGCCGTCGCCCGGTCGCTGTAACTGCCGGTGCATTCGAGCACCAGATCGACACCGAGATCGCCCCAGGGGAGGCACTCCGGGGTCGGTTCATTGAACACGGAGATGGCATCGTCGGCAATCAGCAGACGGCGGCCGTCATTCTCCACCGCCGCGGGGAAACGGCCGTGCGTCGTATCGTAACGGGTCAGATAGGTCAGGGTATCGAGGTCGGCCAGTTCGTTGATGGCGACGACCTTCAAATCGGGGAAGCGCTCCCGATTGAGGTAACAGGCGCGCAGCACGCTCTGCCCGATCCGTCCGTAACCGTTGATGGCAATCCGATAAGTCATAAGTCAGGCGATCCATAAAAATCTGAGAGGGAGCGGGCCGTCGGCCGACTCCGATAATCCGGTTAATTTAGCGAAGACTCCGGCAAGACACAACTGAAACCCACGTCAACACCGGCGCACTCTGCAGGAACGGTACTGACTGAGATACTGATGAAACCCTCTATAAACAAAAGGGGCGCCATGAAACGTTTCCTCGCCCTGCTCATCTGGGTGCCGTTCGCCTTCCTCTCGCCCCCGGTCACAGGCCTGGCTGAGACCAGCCTGAGCTGCACCGGAACCTCGGTCAGTTTTAGCAGCGAGGGAGCAGGAGACTTCCGCTGCCTCTGTGCTGCTACGGAACGGACCCTCGAATTCCTGCTCAATATCGGCCTCGCTCCACCCGAGAAGATCAAGATCATGCTGGTGTCACAGATCCCCAGTGAGAGTGCCCACGCGCTGATCGTCTCCTACAACCCAACCACCCACGAGGTCTTACTGCTCGATTACAAACGTGCTACCGCCGAGATCCCGGCAATGGCGACAGGCGAAAACCCGCTGGATGAAGAGATCTGGTGCAGCTACGCCGCCCACGAACTCGCCCACGTTGTCAGTACGCCCTACCTCGGCCAGGGACGCAGAGCACGCATTTACGGTGAATACATCTACGCCATCACCCAACTCAGCGTTCTGTCGCAGGAACAGCGCGAAGCCTACCTCGCCAACTATGCCGATGTCGTCCCCTATGGCGATGCAAGTGAAATGTCCGAACTCTACTACCACCTCGATCCCGACCGCTTTGCCGTGAAGTGCTACCTCCACTTCATCGCCCTTGCGGACCCGAGAGAATTTAACCGGCAACTTGTTAAAACCG
>PKUG01000163.1 GCA_002869665.1 Desulfuromonas sp.
ATCGTAAACCGCGGCATTCCCCTGGACCCCGATCGCTGCAGCCACCTGGCAGGCAGTGGCCGGTTCGAAATGCTCACGGCAGACGCCGGCATAGACCACGGCGCCGATATCGGCAGCCGAGACATTCCGTTCGAGCAGAGCTTTTTTTGCGGCAGCAATTGCGCCGTGAGAGATCGGCGTATTCGGTTTCCACCAGCGCCGTTCGCGGATGCCGGTCAGGGCTTCTAGTTGCCCCGGAGTGATATGCAGCGCCTTATAGACGGACGCGATGCGGTTTTCCAACTCTGTCGAGGTGACGACGATCGGTCCGAGTTCGTAACCGACCGATTCGATAAAGACTCTAGAATATTTCATTCCCGTTCCGGTCTGCAGGCCAAGTCGAGGGTGTCGGCTCCCCGAAGTGCTCGGGGGGACACAGGAAAAGCAAAGGCGATATGTAGCACAAATGAGTCGGAAATGTGAAGCAACGTGTCGAGAAAATCACTCAGGCTCCGGCTGAAACAAAGAAATTAGACCGTGGCAACCACAACCGCCCGTCGCGGAGCCGGATAGCCTTCGATGGTTTTCCAGGCATCGGTCGGATCAAGAAAATCGGCCAATGATTCGAACGTCATCCATTCGGTCGTTCGCTGTTCGGCGCTGGTCGTGGTGCCGACATCGACGGTGCGGATGTTCTTCAGCCCGCAGCGCTTCAGCCAGAGTTCAAGTGTCGGCACGCTGGGGACAAACCAGACGTTGCGCATCTTGGCGTAGCGGCCATGCGGAATCAGCGAATAGCCTTCCGGGCCATCGGCCACCAGGGTCTCGATAACCAGTTCCCCGCCTGGGCGCAGGTAGGATTTCAGCTGTTCGATATGCTCGATGGGCGATTTGCGGTGGTAGATGACCCCCATGGAAAAGACGGTATCGAACGCACCCGGTGCTTCCGGCAGGTTTTCGATGCCAAGGGGCAGAACCCAGACGCGCGGGTCCTGAATGAAGTGCTGCAAAGCAAAGAACTGGCAGACGTAAAGCGGTGAAGGGTCGATTCCGAGCGCCAACGCCGCACCTGCCCCGGCCATACGCCAGCAATGGTAACCACTGCCGCAACCGACATCGAGAATCCGTCGACCCTCAAGCGGTTCGATATGCGGAACAACGCGATCCCATTTCCAATCGGAACGCCACTCGGTGTCGATATCGATATCGCAGATGTGAAAAGGCCCCTTGCGCCACGGATGAAATTCCATCAACAGTTCAGCAAGCCCACCCTGTGCCTGACCTTCGATATGAACGCCGTTCAGCAAGTCGATTTTTGCATCGACGGTCGGAAGTCGTTCCAGCGTTGCCTGCCAGCGCAGCAGGTCGCTGTTGACCGACAGATCGAGAGCGGCGGTGATCAGGTCTGGGAGCAGATCATTCCAATGCTTCAGGCCGGATTTAGTGAGTTGCGGATAGAGTTGGGTGTAGTCGATGGGCATAAATGATTTTATATTTTCTGCATAGAACTTCTGAAACACTAAAGATTACATCTAAAACGTATTGATGTTGCTAATAATCTCTAGGAAGATGCTCTCAACTTTTTATAAATTCTCCAAAAACCGAGAACACTATATATAATCATGAGCATGGCTCCCCATGTTGTGTGGAGAGGCCGAATCGTAGCGTCTAGTTCAAAAAACTGACCATCGATTAAGCCATACAAGCCGAGCCCAAAAAGAACAATACATATCATTAAATCTAAAATATGCCTGTGCTCACCTTCACTTGGACAACCCCTCAGCTTAAATTAATTATTTCACTGCCAGCATCGACATGAAATTGAAACACTGAAACCAGACATCGGTCGAACTGAAACCAACATCAAACAGTCGTTTTCGATGAGCAGCAATCGTCTCCGGTATCAGAACGTCTTCCAAGGCCGTCCGTTTTTGACTGATCTCCATATCGGAATAGCCGTTGGCGCGTTTGAAATCGTGGTGGATGGCGTAAAGCAGACGGTCGAGATGAGGATCTTCGAAAACGACTTTTTCCGAGAGAATGAGCACCCCGCCCGGCCGCATGCCGGCGGAGATTTTTTCAAGCAGGACTGTACGCTCTGCCGGCGGCAGGAATTGCAGGGTGAAGTTGAGGACGACAACGGAGGCGTCAAGGATGTCGATGTCGCGGATGTCGGCGCAGATGACGTCAATTGGCGTCGGGTGATGGTCGCGTTCGATCGCCTTGCGGCAGCGTTCAACCATCGCTTCTGAATTGTCGACAGCAACAATCCGGCAGTCATCACAGGTAATTCCGCGACGCATGGAGAATGTCGCAGCCCCGAGGGAACAACCGAGATCATAGAGGGTGCTTCCCGGTTGGGTATAGTGACCGGCGAGGGTTTCGATCATGGTGATGATCGAACGGTAACCAGGAACCGAACGCTCGATCATGTCGGCAAAAACATCTGCCACCTGGGCATCGAAACTGAAGTCGGCGATGTTGGCGAGCGATTCCGAGTAGATTTTATCTGTTGCCATAAGGGGCCGCCGTGTATCAGTCCTGCAGCTTCAGGGAAAAGTCGGTCATCTGGTAGATCACCTTGCCGTCGACGCTGAGGAAACCGTTTGCCTTGAGCAGCTTCTGCTCATCATCCACGCTGGTGATGACCGCTTCGATGACCACCTGTTTGTTGCTCGGGATGATCTGGCCGCGATAGTTCCATTTGTGGCGTTCGCCAAGGGCGACGGTTTCGAACTGCGTGTCGGTGCGCGCGCCCCAGTGCTTGACCGCGGCAACCTTGAGCAGTTGGAGGAAGGATTCCAGCCCAAGCGAACCGGGGCAGACCGGGTCCTGGTAGAAATGAGCCTTAAAGAACCACTCATCGGGATCGACATGTTTCAAGCCGCGAATATAGCCGAGCCCCTGTGGCCCGCCGTCGGCGATGAAGAGATCGATCTCATCAATCATGCGCATCTTCGTCTCTGGGAACGGTGCTGCGTCCGGATAGGCGAAACGCTCCCCTCTTCCGCTCTCCACCAGGTCAGGCTGGTAGGGCTGGGCGCCGCGCACGCCGACCTGCTGGGCCAGCGACTGTGCCGAGAAGAAGCCGAAGACGGTATCCCCTTCGTAGACCTTCCCCTGACTGTCGCTGACAAGGAAATCGTAGCTCTGGATGATCATCCCGCCACTGCTGGCGATACGGGTGATCTTGACGTCGATGGTCAGGGTGCCGCTCTCCGGGGTAACGGGGCGATACTGAACCGCGTTGCCGTCGAGGTTGCGGAACGACAGATCTGTAGCGCTGGTCAAGGCCGAACCGAGATAGGCGGCAAGCCAGCCACAGGGCTGCAGGCCGATTTCGAGCAGCACGCTGAACGGCATGGTCTGCTGGCGTCCGGCAGCAAAGTACCAGGCATCCGGTGGCACATCGTACTCGGCCTGTACCGTGACCCCTTCGACCAGTTTCCAGGGTTCGCCGTTGAGTTCGACGATCCGGTCGAGAAACTGGAATGGCGGTCCAGGCAGACGGGCGATTTTCCGTTCACTGTCGAAAACCCGGTACGGCTCGCCGAAGGCATCCGAAGGATAGCCGATGGCGAAGGCCGTGATGCGATCAGTATCGTAGAGAATCGGTTTTCCCGTTGGGCTCAGCTGACTCCGGGGACTGTCCCCAACCGGGGACTGTCCCTCTGTCTTTGTTCCCTGCGCAGTAAAATCTCGGGACAGTCCCCCTGCGGGGACAGTCCCATTCCAGAGCGCTTCGACCTTCTCGCGAGTCAGCCCCGCAAGCTGTATCGACATATCGGGAATCTCGACGATCGCCTTGCCATCAGCGTACATGAGCGCGTCGACGATGGCGTAGGGTTCGGGACGATAGCCGAGTTCTTTGATGCTGACCTGGTAGGTGACCGTTTTCGTGGTTTCGATGACCTGTCCGCGGCACTTGAGGCCGCTGTTGACGCCGGGGATCGGCTCGCACCAGGTTTCCCCTTCTTCGCCGATCCAGCCCATGCGCAGCAGGTAGATACGCAGGGTGTGCATGCAGCATTCGTACATCAGGGTGCCGGGCATGACCCGGTCGTCGACGAAATGACAGGTAAGGAACCAGTCGTCCGGATGGATATCCATCTCTGCCGTGATCTGACCGAGGGCATAACGCCCCCCTTGCGGGTCGAGCTTGACGACGCGGTCGACCAACTTCAGCTTGCCTCCCGGCATGGTGTAAGGATGCTTCAGCGGTAAAGCGGCAAAGGCGGGTCCGAAGCATTTACCAATGTTACCAGCATACAGCGCATTGATCTGTGCTTCGTTGTACGCCTCCTGCTTAAGCGGAATCAGGTCGCGCCAGTCGTCCGGACGCTTCCCCGGCTGTGGCATCAGGTCGAGCTTGGTATGAACAATCCCCTGCCCTGCAGCCAGTTCTTCCGCACTGAAAAATCCCGCACAACCGTTGCGCATCGACATCAGCGGCTCGCCGTTGACCGTGGCCTCGAAGTTGAAGCGGAACAGGTAGGTCTGATCCTGGCGGAAGAAATGGTCGATCTTGATATCGTAGTGGATGACATCGCCGACGACCGGCAGGCTGCGGTGGAAGGTGACCACGGCGTCAAGCAGGCGATAAACAGCTTTACCCCTGGTGATAAAGTCGATACCGAGAAAGCCGGAGAGGAAGAGATCGGCCTGCCCCGCTTCGACGGCAACGCAGGTCGGAATCCGGCCCCCATCCAGGTACCAGCGGTCGGCAGTTACGTCGTGCTCGGTGACGACACGCCCGTGTGTCATCGAACGCGGTTCCCCTTCCAGGCTGATGATCCGGTCGACGAGCATCAATGGCTCATCGGGCAGACGCACCCGAGTCGGGAAGGTATCGGCCTCGGCGAATTCGGGACCGAGCATCTTCGCCACCGAACCGATGGCGAACTCCATACACATGTCACGCTCAAAGGCAACTTCATGGGTAACCGCCTGCGTGATCGGTACGCTTTGCACTACAGGCGATGAAACAGGCTGGAAAGTAACATCCGGCATGGTGTCCGGCTGGGCAGTCACAAACCCTGAGAGACTGGCCCCATCGCTACTCAACTGTTGCAGCAGCTGCATCTGCTGGGAGATGGTCGTCGTCAGAGCTTCGTGCATCTGGCGGGAAAACTTGAGATACGCCTCGTGAGCATCGAAACGCTGATGAAGGTTCCGTTCGAATGTCCCCAGAAGCGGATCGGCTGTCTCCTGAACCTGATTCAGCTGTACATTTTGCACACTTTGTAACGGCAGGTAATCTTCATGTATTACTTTAGGAATGTCATCCTTACCCAATTCAACTATGGATTTTTTAGGTATACCTGTAGGTGCAAAATCAGTTGAGCCGATCCTTGTATTGATCCGTGGGCCTTTTCCGTCTTGAGACAGGTCTTCAGGTAGCTTTCCGTCATAGAGGGGCGCGAGATCGACGGTCACACGCTGGGCCAGGCAGTGACCGAAAAGGCGCAGCAATTGAGATGTTGCATCTTGCCCCGGCGCGCAGAAAGAGCGGGCCATGTGCGGGCGATCTTCAAGGATGCTGCCGATCATGCGGCTGCAGGAACTGCCCGGGCCGACCTCAAGGAAGATCCGCGCACCGTCGGTATAGAGCTGTTCAACGACGCGAGGGTAATCGATGGTGTCGAGGGCCTGCGCGAGGATGACATCCGCAGCGTTATCGCTGGTGACCGGATACTTGCGTCCGAGGGCGCAGCTGTAGAAATCGATCGTCCGTGGCGGAGAGACCGGGAATTTGTGCAGATTGCGATAGGCGTTGGCGACCGCCTTGGTCACCTCGCAGTGAACGGTCGTGACCCCTTGCAGTGGGATAAAGTGGCAACCGAGATCGCTCACCAGGGCCTCGACCTGCTCATGCTGGCCACCGATGACCACTTCGCGGTAGCTGTTAACGATCAACAGGTAAACCTGTTTACGCCCTGCCAGTTTTTCCCGGACCTGATCGGCAGGCACATCGACAATCCCGAGACGCCAGTCGACCTTCTCGTCCGGACGCAACCCCCAGACCCGCTGTGCCGCACGGCATTCACCGGCCAGGTCGCGGGTAAAGAGCGTTGATTCACGCAGGCGCTGGAGCATGCCGTCACGGTCGCTCCAGGTATGACTGGAAAAGAGCCCGGATGACTCACCGAGGCTGTAGCCGCTGATCATCTGCGGCTGAATGCCGAAACTGCGAACCAGGTCGTGTAATGCCGTACAGAGGGCGACATGGGCGATCACCAGGGCATTATGGTCTTCGTGAAGCTCAGGCGTCAGCTGCTTGCGGCGGAACAGGTCAGGCAGGTATTGCCCCTTGAGATAGCGACTGCCACTCTCCTGTTCACGATAAATTTGTGGCCAGCGGGCAGAAAGTTCGCTCCCCATCCCGGCGAAATGGTTGCCGGACCCGGGGAAGATAAAGGCGAGCTTGCCGCTGCCACTGAGCGGTTTTGACGAGTAGAAAATCCGGTCACGCAGGGAGGCCGAGATCTGCGGATGTGCTTTCGGGCCACCGATTTCCTGCTCCGGATCCTCTTGCAGGGCCTGAACGGCGAAATCGAGCTGGGCGATCAGGGTCGTGCTGCTGTCAGCGATGAAGGAGATACAGCGAGCGGCTTGCGGTTGCAATGGATTCTGTGCGTACCAATGCCTGGCCAGATCGTCAATCCCCGTCACCTGCGAGGTTGTAACGAAGCCCGTTAACCTCTCCATGGCCTTGAGCAGGTCTTCGGCGTTCGCCCCTTCCAGCACGAACAGCCCCTCTGGTAACGCCCCGAGGGGGCGCACGGCGGGCTGCTGTCTTCTGCTTCTGCCACGATATTCTTCGAGGACAACTTGGGAACAGGAACCATCCCAGCCGAGAGCGCCAACCAGTGCCTGGCGCGGTCCGGCGGCACGGTCTTCAAGCCAGTACTGGGCCTCATTTGGTGCGTAGCAGCGCCCCCATTGACGGTCTTCTGCTGCCGGGTTACGCAGTGGTGGCAGAATACGCTGATTCAGACAGAGGGCTGTCTTGACCAGGGATGCGAGGCCGGCAGCATTCCCGGCATGACCGATATCGGCCTTGACGCTGCCGACGCGGCAGAGATCTTTTTTCGGGCTCGTGGCGAGGAAACGTTCCAGCTCACGCGCCTCCAGTTGATCGAACTCCGGGATACCGCACCCTTCACTCTCGATGTAAGAAATCCTGCCGGCGTCGGTGCGGGCGCTGGTGCAGGCGCTCTTTACCGCCTTGGCATAGGTCTCTGCAGGAGCAACTGTCCCTTCACAATTGCCGCCGATCGCGGTTCCGAGTCCACGAATCACGGCATAGATCTGGTCTCCATCCTGCTCGGCATCTGCAAGACGCTTAAGCACCAGGGCCGCTGCCCCTTCCCCAATCAGTGAGCCATCCGCCTGTTCGGAAAAAGCGCTCAGTTCACCGCTGGACGACCAGGGGTGCAGACTGTGACGGCTGAGCACATTACGCAGGTCTCCGGCGAGGTCGACGGCACCGACGATGGCGCGGTTGATCGCCCCTTCCTGAAGTGAATGGATGGCAACTTCAAGGGCTCGCAAGCCCGAGTTCTCTTCACTCGACAGGGTGAAGCTGGGGCCACCGATACGGAAATTCTTGGCGATCCGACTGGCAACGACACTCCCGAGCGCCCCCATGGTGCGGTTGGCCGTCAATGCGGGACCGGCGGCCTCGCGCAATTCAGCAATCCAGTTGTTCAGCTCGTCAGAATTAAGCTCCAGTCCCAATTCACGAGCCCATGTTTGCGCGTAGTTCTCCATCCCCCAGCGGAAACTGAAGTTCGTTGCGTTGAGATCGAGTCCGCAGCCGATATAGACGCCGGTAAAGAGTAAATCATCCTTACCGACTCCGGCATCCGCCAGGGCCGCAGCGGCAACCTTGAGCATCAGCAACTGGCGTGGGAGCATCTCTTCCTGCTCTTTTGGCGGAATTCTGAACTCACCAGGACGGGCCGAGACCGCGGGAATGAAATAGCCGTTGAATGGAACTTCGGAGAGCCCGGCGTCCTTGAACCAGCGGGTCTTTTCCAGCCCCCACCAACTCGTCGGAGTTTGCGGCTTGAGCGAGCTTTTTTCACCGAAAACCCGGGCGCGGAATTTGTCCAGGCTATCCCAGGGTCCAAAGTGGCTCCCCATACCGACAATGGCAATCGGCTCAGTTTTCTGCTGAAAGGCCGGGTGCGAGGCGACGGCGCGGCGGCTCTTTTGCTCCGGACGCCACTCTTCGAGCAACAGATGGGCATTGATCCCCCCGAAGCCGAAAGCACTGATGGCAGCCCGGCGGCGACGGTTACCGGAACGCTCCCAGCGCGCCGGACGGTTGAGAATCCGGAACGGGCTATCGTCGATATCGACCCCGGCAGCCGGGTCCGAATAGTTCACCGTCGGTGGCAGGATCTGATGCTTGAGAGCGAGCAGGGTTTTGATCAGGGCGGCAGAACCGGCGGCGGTCAACAGGTGACCGATATTGGCCTTGACCGAACCGATGACGCATTGACCGCTACGCCATTGTGCTCCCTGCCAGAGGCTCTTCAGGCTGGTGAATTCGACAGCGTCGCCGACCGGGGTCCCGGTCGCGTGACATTCGATCAGATCAACATCCGTCGGTGACCAGCCGGCTGATTTGTAAGCAGCACGCATGGCGCGCAGCTGCCCTTCCGTGGCCGGAGCGAGCAGGTTTCCTTCCAGGTCGTTGGAGAGCCCGATAGCGCGGATAACGGCATGAATCTGATCACCATCACGAACCGCATCCTCAGTGCGCTTGAGGAGAACAAGGCCGCACCCTTCTCCAACAACCAGGCCGTTGCCGTTTTTATCAAAAGGGGAGCAGGTGCCGGTCGGAGACAACGCGCGGAGTTGGGAGAAGCCCATCTGGGTGTAAAGGGAGTCAGGGCGTGACAAACCGCCGGCGAGCATGACATCGGCACGACCGGAGAGGAGTTCGTCAGCTGCCAGTTTAATGGCGTAGAGAGACGAGGCACAGGCAGCGTCGACGGTGTAGCAGGTTCCCTCGAAACCGATGGCCCGTGCCAGGACCGCGGCCGGAAGTCCGGCGACATACTGGTTGACAGCAGCGACCGGCTCTTCGGTCACGGATAACGGGGTGTCCGAGAGTTGTTCCGTGAAAGCACGGCCGAGCAGGCGCCGTGCCAGTTGAGACGATTTTTCGCTCGGCAACGCCAGGTTGCCGATGATAATCCCGGCACGTGAGCGATTTATCTTTGGGCACTGTTCCGCGTTAATGGTCTGCTGGCCGACGCGCAGCAAAAGTCGAAACATGGGATCGAGCGCGGCGACAAATTCGCGGTCCAGCTCAAGTCCCGGAATATCGTCCTTATCGGTCCCGTCACTGAGGAAACAGGCTTTGGAGGAATAAACCTTGTCCGCCTTGCCGACTTCCGGATCGTAGGTACGCTCGGGATCGAGTAACCAGCGCCCCTGTGGCGGAGTCCGCGCCGTGTTGACGTTGTTAACGATGTTCTCCCAGTAGCGATCGAGATTCGGCGAATCAGGAAATTCACCGCCGAACGCAACGATCGCGACCGACTGACCGGGTAACATGATCAGGCAACCCCGATCAGTTTATTGCGTCGGAAAGACGCATTGAGTGAAGCATCGATGACGCACTCGTAGTTTTCGATGCGGGCGACCAACTGACCACTGGCGGTGTCGACAAAGTCGATATCGGCACAGGCCCGATGAGCGTTCTGCTCGATGATCCGGGCGCGGATTTCGACCCCTTTCTCGGGGAAGCGATCAACGAATTGGCGATAGCGTTCGGTGAAGACCGGCAGAGAACCGGCCTGGTAACGCTCAAAGCTCCAGAGGATCAGCATCTGGAAACTGCTATCGAGAGCCAGTGGGTCGCTGAACCAGCTATTGCGTAACGGCTGGTCGATCCATGCGCTCGGTGCCGGCGCCGGATTGACACGGGCGCTGATGCCGTCGTTGGAACAGCCGATCAGTTCACGGATGCCGTGGAAGGTTTCGCCGTGGAAGAGGCGATCCATTCGGTAAGTGTCCTGATCGTCATACGGATACGGCGGCAGCGGCAGCGGTGTCTGTGGGGCCTTGGCTTCCGGCAGGCGGGTCGCAAGCACCACCCGGCTACGGGCATGAACAGTACGAGCCCCATCGGCTGTGACACTGGAAAGCTCAACCGGGACCACATGGACACCGTCACTCTTGATCGCCTTGCCGGTCATGACCTGTAATTCGAGGGTTTGCTCGGCATTAAGGATGACACCTTTGAGGATCCGCAGGTCGTTCAGGCCCTGGAAGCGCAGACCCGGATTGTTGTGCATCGCGCCATGAGCCAGCCACTCAATGATCACCGCCATCGGCAGAACCGCTTTGCCGTCCATGACATGCGATTTCAGGAATGGGAACTGGGCAACAGAAAGCTCAAGGTCGAAGGCTTTGGAGACATGGATATTCTGCTGCGGCTCGGGTTCGGGCTGCCGCTGTTCCTCGGCTTCACCACCGAGAATGACCAGCTCAACCGGTCCTGCAACAGGCGTAGAGATCTCATGAACGAGGTAATCGGCACCGGCTTTGAGATCGATAACATCGATCCCTTCGTCGGCAAAGATTTTCTTCAGTGCCGGTGTGACCATTCCGCCATCCCAGGGCCCCCAATTGAGGGAGACGACCCGGCATACAGGACGATCAGCAGCCAGTTGTTGCGCGGTCTTGTTGAGAATTTCATTGGCGACGGCGTAATCCGATTGACCAATACGACCGAAACGCCCGGTCGACGAGGAGAAGAGCGCGACGAATTTGACATCGTCTTCACCAATGGCTGCAAGCAGCGCCCTGAGACCGGCAACCTTGGTCGAATAAACGTCGGTGAACTGAGCGTCAGTTTTCTCCAGAATCAGCTTGTCGGCAAGCACGCCCGCCCCATGGATGAGGCCGCGAACCGGTCCATACTGACTGCGGACTTCGTCGACAACTGCAGCCACGGCTGCATTGTCGCGCAGGTCGACGGAACGATACAGCGGTCTCCCACCGACGTTGAGAATCCGATCCATGGCTGAACGAATTTCGCGCTCGGCGCTGATGCGCTGGTAGGCTTGCGCGACCTCAAGCGGCTTCAGCGCTGATTCGGAGTGCTCGATCAGGGCTTTCTTGATCTCGGCTTCGGTTTTGAGCTTACGCAACCATTCCGGTTCTTCCTCGGGCAGCTGGCTGCGACCGAGGAGTAGCAGGGTTGCACGGGTCTCCGATGCCAATGAGACGGCCACCTCGGCGGTGACGCCACGGGCTCCGCCACTGATAATGACCAGATCCCCTTCCCCGATCGGCGGCTGCAAACCCTCGGCCTCCAGCGGGGTGTTAATCAGTTCAAGCGCATGCAGACCGGTCGAGGTGATTCCGACTTCAAGCGGACTCCGGGTGAAAATCTCATCTGCGATAGCAGCCGCCGTCGGCAGAATTTCCATCCCCATAGCGATGTCGAGCGCCTTGCACTGAACCGTCGGCCATTCGCGGGCTGCCGTTTTACACAGGCCGGCAAGGCCACCGGAGAGGGCATCCTTGAGTGGGCGACTTTGTGTTTCAAGCCCGAAGGTGCCGTTGAGCCGAGAAATTGTGGCCAGGAAGGCGCCACCATGAGCCGCGCTGGCGTTGAGTCCGGCACCGACTTGCCGCAACAGGGCAAAAGCATTGGTAAAGAAACGGTCATCGCACCCCTTGAGCGGCGCGACGATAACCAGGCCACAGAGGTTGTCACCGATCTCCGGCAGAGTGTCGGTACCGAGGGTCACCTTGCGTGGGATCAGGTGACGAGCGGTCATCTGCCGGCAGATTTCATCCGCCAATGTGGACCCGTCATCAGTAATCCAGACTTCCGCACCGGGTGCGAACTTCATGCCGGCCAGCGGGCGCTTTTTCGGCAGGCTGACAACTTTAAGGGTCTGACGGGTGAGTGACTTCAGCACTTCTGTTTCGGATTGTTCCTCACTGGTCGGTTGAGGACTTGTCGCCGGACCAGTGGCGAGAAAATCAACGATTTGGGCAACCGTTTGCAGGGTGCCCAGGTGCTCAGGTTTGATTGCCGGGGCACCAGGAAGTTTTTGCTGCAGTACAGAAAGAATTTCAACCCGCTTGATCGAGTCGATCCCCAGGTCGCTGTCGAGAGCCATTCCAAGTTCAAGCATCTCGACCGGGTAACCGGTCTTATCGGCGATCACGGCAAGCAGGGTTGTCGCAACCTCTTCCCGATCGAGCTGGCCGAGTTGCGGAGTCGGCAAGACGGTCGGAATCTTCTGCAGCTGAGGCTGAGTACCCTGACAGAGATGATCGATAATCTGGCCGAGGGTCTGTAGAACGCCGAGATCTTCCGGCTTGACGGCCGGAGCTTCCGGAAGTTTTTCCTGCAGGGCAGAAAGGATTTCAACGCGCTTGATCGAATCAATCCCAAGATCGCTGTCGAGAGCCATATCGAGTTCGAGCATCTCGACCGGGTAGCCGGTCTTTTCGGCAATCACAGCGAGCAGGGTTGTGCTGACCTTGTCCTTGTCGATTCCGGAGACTTGGGGTGTGGACTGTACAGTCGGAATACGCTGTTGTCCTTTGTTCAAGTGATCGACGATCTGGCCAAGGGTCTGCAGGGTGCCCAGGTCCTCGGGGCGAATCGCCGGCGCTCCCGGTAATCTTTCCTGCAGGGCGGAGAGAATTTCAACGCGTTTGATTGAATCGATCCCCAGGTCGCTGTCGAGAGCCATGTCGAGCTCAAGCATCTCGACCGGGTAACCGGTCTTCTCAGCGATGATCGCGAGCAGAATTTCCTTGATCGAGTCCACGGCAACAGTTGCACTGCCTGCTGTTACAGCGACCGCTCCGGCCGCGCTCAACCCCTGGTTCAGATGATTGACGATCTGACCGAGAGTTTGCAGAGTGCCGAGGTCTTCGGGGCGAATCGCCGGCGCTCCCGGGAGTTTCTCCTGCAGCGCCGAGAGGATTTCGACACGTTTGATCGAGTCGATCCCGAGGTCACTGTCAAGAGCCATGTCAAGTTCCAGCATCTCGACCGGATAGCCGGTCTTCTCAGCGATGATTTCAAACAATACCGGAGCACTGTCGACCGTTGATGACGGAGCCTGTGCCGCCGCTGATGCTTGACTGCTCGGGGAGTCAACCGGTTCCTGGACACGTTGAACTGCGACTTGGGGTGTCGCCTGAACCGTTTCAGGTTGAGCAACTGGCTGGATAGGTGTGGAGGATGCAGAAACCGGTGGCGCAACAAAAGCCTGTGGAGAAGCTACCGGAGCACCTGTTCCACTGACCAGTTGCTGCTGTTGCTGGACCAGGGTCATAAAAGATTGAGTTGCAGCCTGCTGCCCTTCGAGGAACTGCTGGTGCAGCTTGGCTGTCTGCTCCTGCAGGTTCTGCAGAGCCTGGATGCTTTGTTGGGTAATCCGGAGTGCATCCTGTAAAGCCTCTGATGGCGCAGCCGTTTGAGTCTGGGTAACAGGAGCCTGGGGCGGTTGTTCCTGCTTGGCCATGGGTTTCTCCTGGGTGACAGGTACGGCAACCTGAGCTGGTGTAATGTCCAGTGGCGGTCGTTTAGCAGGACGTTTGAAATGGTTGGCACCACTCAATTGAATGCTGATGCCGGGCTTTTTCTTGTTATCAAGCACCGGTGGAACATAAGTATCATCCCAGCGCGTCAGATCGAGATGTTGTCCAAGGGCTGCTAGTTTTGCCAGGGTGCGGGCGAGATCAACGTTGGCGGCACGTTTGCCGTTTGAAGAATCGAGAGCAAGGGCCTGATAATCACGCTCTCCGAGGATCGCCTTCACCATGCCGGTCAAGCGGGCGCCGGGAGCGATCTCGACAAAAGTACGGACGCCGGAACGGTACATCTCTTCAACCTGATTGACAAAATCGACCGGGCTCGCGAGCTGGCGAGCAAGTAACTGGCGGGCCTCGTCGTTCTCGGCAGGATAGGCCTGTGCCGTTGTGTTGGCAAAAACCTGTTTCTTCGCTGCGTGAAAGTCGACCTGATTCAGAGCTTCGGCAAACGGCTGGGCCGCATCGGCAACCAAGGCACTGTGGAACGCTGCCGCGACGTCGAGTCGTTTGGCGGTCAGTCCCCGCTCTGCCAGCAGACCGGTTGCCTTCTCGATTTCGCTCGTCGCCCCTGAGAGAACACCCTGGGTTGGTGTGTTGCGGTTAGCGAGAACAAGATCGAGTCCGGAGTCAGCAAGGAACTTTTCGATCTCAGCCAATGGCGCTGAAACAGCAAGCATCGACCCGCGATCGCCACTTCCGGCCGCCATCAATTCACCACGCAGGCGAGACAAACGATAGAAAGAGGTTGTGTCGAGGGCATCCGCAGCACAGAGAGCGGTCAGTTCGCCGTAGCTGTGTCCTGCGGCAGCCGAGAAGGTCAGACCAAAACGGGCCATGACCCGGGCGGCGGCGAGGCTGACGGTCCCGAGGGCCGGTTGGGCGACCTCGGTGGCACGCAGGGCAGTGTCATTCTGTTTCTGGTCCTCAGGGTTGAAAACCGGTCGCGGATAGATCCGTTCTGCAAGAGTGCCGACAGGGAGTCCGCTGGTACGGGCGAAGACGGTATCAGCCTCTTCAAGGGTCGTGAGAAATTCAGGAAACTGCAGGGCCAGCCCTTTGAGCATGCCGGTGTATTGGGCGCCCTGACCGGGGAAAAGGACGGCGACATCACCGATCGTTACACCGCTACTGAAATAGATCCCATCAGGCGTTTCCCAATGCGACTCATCCTGTTTTTTGTCGAGCATGTTCAGGGCGTTGCGTGCCTGCCCTTCCCTGTCACTGACGCCATTTTCGACAACCAGCACCAGGCGACAGCTTGCTTGCGGATCGAAAGCAGCCCGGCGTTGCGCCGCATCGCCCCGCAGTTGGCTCCAGGTTCCGGTGACCGGAAAGTCGCGCAACTGAGTAGCCAGCGCCGTGCGATCGGTCGCAGAGAAAGGCACAATCTGAACGTCACCGCTCCAGTCGACCTGGCTTTTCTCCGGGCGGTATTCTTCCAGCAGGCAATGAAAATTACTGCCGCCGAAACCGAGGGCGCTGACACCCGCCCGTCGTGGATGACCGGGGTCGGCAAGCCAGGGGCGCGGTTCGGTATTGACATAAAAGGGGGTCGTCTCAGAAGTTAGAATTTCAGCGGGGTTCTCGACCTTGATGGTTGGCGGCAGCACTTTGTGATGCAAAGCCAGCGCCGCCTTGATCAAGCCGGCTGAGCCGGCAGCGGCTTTGGTATGGCCGATCTGCGATTTAATCGAACCGAGGGCACACCAGGGCTTATCCGCCGGTCCGAAGACCTCATGCAGGGCTTTGACCTCGATGGCATCACCGACCTTGGTCCCGGTCCCATGTCCTTCTATCAGCCCGATGGTGTCAGGCGTGATTCCCGCCTGCTCGTAAGCGCGCCTGAGAGCCTTGGCCTGTCCATTGGCATTCGGCTCGTAGATAGCGGATCCACGGCCATCACTCGACGAGCCGACGCCCTTGATGACAGCGTAGATCTTATCGCCGTCACGCTCAGCATCAGCAAGGCGTTTGAGGACCAGGATGCCGAGTCCTTCGCCGAGAGTGGTGCCGTCGGATGCTGCATCGTAAGGGCGCGCATGTCCTGATGGCGACAGGGCCGGTGTCTTGCTGAAGCAGGTGTACATGAAGATGTCGTTAAAGGTATCGATCCCGCCGGTAACGACCATATCTGAACGACCGGAAGCGAGTTCAAGCGCCGCGAGATTCAGGGCACTGAGCGAACTGCCGCAGGCAGCATCGACGACACAGTTGGTCCCGCCGAGGTTAAAATGCTTGCTGATGCGGCCGGCGACAACGTTGCCGAGCAGCCCCGGAAAGGAGTTTTCCTGCCAGGGGACATAAGATTCGGAAATCCGCTGCATGACGTCATCGGCAAGGCGGTCGTCGACACCGGCATCCTTGAGGGCTTCTTTCCAGCGCGGGAAACCGAGTCGGGCACCGAGTGGGATAACCAGTTCCAGCGTTCCGGTGACGCCGAGGATGACGCTGACACGATCGCGATCGAATTCACGGGTGGCATCATAACCGGCATCTTTCAGGGCCTGCTCTACGGTCATCAGGCCGAGTAACTGGGAGGTGTCGATCGCTTCGATCGCGTTCGGGAGGATGCCGTAATCCATCGGGTTGAATTCAACCGGCGAAAGGAATCCACCAAGTTTTGCGTAGACCTTGTCGGCGGTCTTGGGATCGCTGTCGTAATAATCAGCGGCACGCCAATGACTTTCCGGAACTTCGGTAATCGCGTCGACGCCGTTTTTGATATTAGTCCAGAATTTACCGGCGTCGTCAGCCTGGGGGAAAATACTGCCGATCCCGACGATAGCCAACGGAACGGCGCGACGGTTGCCGATATCCATCATGTCTTCAGAGCGGTTCTTCAACTGAGAAACTCCTTGATTTGATCCTGATTAAGCGGGGCGAACAAGGCGGACGTCAATTCAAGCCCGGAGACCTGTTGCCGAAGCTGCGCGGCACGCTGCATGAGCGCGGCGCCGAAAAGAATATTCGTGGCGACGGGAACAACCCGACGTTGCGACGGGTCTTCCATGAACGAGCCACGTACCCACTCATTGAATGCGCCCATGGCCGGACCGCACCAGATCTGATAGTCAATCTTGCGTGAGGCCTCCCCACGGTTCGCCCAGACCGGCGACTGGCCGAGATACCAGCGAAACACCAGAGCCAGTTTGTACTTTGGATCGGTTTCGGCCTTTTCGACCTGGCGCGGGTCGCGAACGAGGAAATAACTGCGCGTCTGTTCCCAGATGCTGGTTAGCGGAGCACGGAAGAAAGTCTTTTCCAGCTTGTCGCGTTCATCTGCAGGAAGAGTATCGATGCTGTCGTAAGCACGATAGAGATCGTAGAGCTTGTGAGCACGAATTGAGAACATGGTACCGCGCTTGACGACCTGAACCTTGACCCCAAGTTCAAACATGTCACCCGAAGGGGCCATGGTGATATCAGCCTGACGGGTCTCGGCAAGCATCTTGCGGACTTCATCGCAAGTGCCCGATTCGACACAAGCCTGGTTGATGGTTCCGGTCACCAGATAATCGGCGCCCATGGCAAACGCGGCAGCAGCGGCAGCCGGGGTAGCGATTCCGCCGCCGAGGCCAACCCTCAGTTTAATCGTCGTTGGATAGTTTTTTTGAAACGCTTCTTTCAGGGCCAGGATGGTTGGAAACAGCGCCAGTGCCGGACGGTTGTCGGTGTGTCCGCCTGAGTCCGCCTCGGCAGTAATATCCTGGGCAACCGGGACTTGCGAGGCCAGCTCCGCCTGTTCTTCGGTTAACGCCCCCTCTTCCACCAGCTGGCGCAGATACTTCTCCGGCGGTGGAGCGAAGAAACGAGCAGCAACCTCTTCACGGGAGATCTTGGCGATAACACGGTTCGGTGTGACAATCTCCCCCGCCGCATTGCGATGAATTCCATGGGTTCGGAAACGAACAACCGGCAACGACAGAGCCATGAAGGCCGAAGCTTCGATCAGCGTTACGCCGCGACGGATATAGAGATCGATGAGTGCTTTCTCAAGCTCCGGCTCGGAAGGACTGTGAATCAGGTTAAAGCCGTATGGGATTGCTTCAGGTTCCTGCTGCAACTCATCAATGGCTTGCTCAACGGTTTCCAGCTGCAACCCGGCAGCACCGAAGAAGCCGAGCATCCCGGCCTTACCGAAAGCCTTGACCATGGCCGTCGAGCTTATCCCTTTGGCCATTGAACCACCGACGTAAGCGTAACGCAGTCCGTGATCACTTCGAAATGATGCATCGCCCAGCTCTTCAGGCAGGCAAGGTGAAACCAGGCCGGCCAACTCATCACGGGAGAAATCAGCACTCTGACGGTCACAAAGCTCGGCCGTCATGGAGCCGTTTTTTCTGACCAGGTAAAGTGGCTCGTCCAGGCGACGGAGCGAGCCAGAAAGGTTCTCTTGAGCGACGGTATTCAAGGCAACTTTGTTCAATTGCAGCTCCTAAAGTTTTTCCAGAACGGACTGAATGTCATCGATGATGTTTTTCGGTGTCGAGGCGCCTGCAGTCAATCCGACTTTGCCATACTGACGGATCTTTTCGAGGGGTAGTTCGTCCGCGGTTTCAACATGTACTGCATGAGTACCACAGGCTTCAATGACCTGGGCCAGCCGCCTGGTGTTGCTGCTGTTGTAGCCACCGGCAACGATGAAAAAATCGACCTCGTCAGCCAGACGGATTGCCTCTCCCTGGCGTTTTCGGGTCGCATCGCAGATGGTATTGAGGGGTTTGCAGTCGATCCCGTCCAGCCCCTGGAGATAATCGCTGATCTCGTCGAAAACCATCCGATCCTGGGTGGTCTGGGCACTGAGGCAATACTTTTTCGCCGGATCAAGAGCATGTGTTTTTAATGTTTCGAGGCTGTCGAAGACGATCGATTCGCCGGCCGCGTAGCTGAGCAGGCATTTGACTTCAGGATGGGCTTCTTCACCCAGAAGCAGCAGAGTCCGCCCGTCCCTGGTGTTGCGGTCGATCAGCAGGCAGGCTTCCTTGACCTTAGGGCAGGTCGCATCGATGACATGAATCCCCCGTTCCGGCAGTGTGGATTGAATCTGGCGGGTGATTCCATGGGCACGGATAACGACAATCGAACCCGCAGGAATTTCCTCGGGGGATTCGACGATAATGATCCCCTTGTCGGTATATTCCTGGACAACCTGGGGATTATGAATGATCGGACCGAGGATATAAATATCCCCGGGGATATCCTTTTCCTCAATGATTTTATCGAGTTTACGCAAAGCCAGACTGACGCCCATGCAGAACCCGGCACTGCGCGCGCGAACAAACTCCATTGTTTATCAATACCTCGCAAATCAGCTGCTCGTGCGCAAAAAAGCAACGAACAGACTGTTATCGTTGGATGATTCTACAAACTAGCAATGATGTCATTAAACCAACGGGTGTGGCAAGATTTTTTAAGGATTTTTTCACTCTGTCGACCCCGCCAGAGAAAGAGGATCAACTGCATACAAAAAACATGATAAACGGACGATTTTCAGGATGTATAAGCGCGTAGAAATTTCACTGATGTGACAGCAGGAATGCAGCAGAACTAGGATGATTTTTTGGGATCGGTCGTGTTGCCTGAGGTTGTCTTGGTTTGCGGAGTATAGATAAATTGCCATTCACGATAGGTCTGTTTCCCGACAAACCCCTTGTTTTCATCAATGAAATCATTCTGCTTGAACGGCTTTTTGTTAGAAGCTGAATAAACCCCCATGATCCCACCACCGGGAGCCGGTATCGTTTGCCAGTCTTCACCGGTCATTGGATCAATATAGATCTTGCGCAGGTAGCGCGTCGTTTCCAGCATCCGCGGATCGAGAGTCAACGCCTCGAGGTTCTCAGGAAAGGTGGACACTGTTTTGCCGCCGACTTTGGCCGTTGTGTAATAATCGCCGATCGCCTTACGAATCTGATTCCCTTTCCAGAGCAGATCTTCCTCTTTCGCCCGCTGAGTGAGGGTTGACCAACTCGATCCGGCAATCCCCAGCGCCAACCCCATCAGAGTGATGACAACCAGCAACATCAGTAAGACCGCTCCGCGCTCCCCTGTTCTGCCATTATTGATAATCATATTATTGATTGATCTGCTCACGGCTTATACTCTCTATTAAGATGAGCCCAATATACTGGAACAGATAGAGAGATTCCAGTGAAACGATCTGACCGTTGATAAATTGAATGTGAAGGATGGAAGACGATTGAAAATAGAAGAATGAGCTCATAATAAAAAAGAGGCTGGACAACATGTCCAGCCTCTCAGATTTTTTATGGAGCGGGAAACGGGATTTGAACCCGCGACTTCAACCTTGGCAAGGTTGCACTCTACCACTGAGTTATTCCCGCTCAGTCAGGCTCGTTTGTGTCGAGCGGATGCATTTATAGCAAAACGCTTCCGCGAGTGTCAACAAAAAATCCGTTTTTTTTAGAATAAAATTTTGCCATTAAATTTCAGCAGGTTATGATTTCGCGAAGGTTTTGAAGAACTTGATGAAGTAGTCTCCTCCGGACCACACGGTCAGGAACAGGGAGATGTAGAAGATGAAAATCCCGGCATTGTGTAGCGAGGGGTAAAGGAAGTCCGCTTCGACACCAAAGAACCAGTAATAGCGATAGTGTAGCAACAGGCCGACGATGGCGATCATCTGGAAGATAGTCTTGTACTTACCGAGATTACTGGCATCAATAACGATCCCTTCCGAGGAGGCGATTGAGCGAATCCCGGAAACGACGAGATCGCGGGCAAGGATCACGAACACCGCCCAGGCCGGAACCCTGCCCAGGGGGATAAGCATGATCAGCGCAGCCATGACGATCAATTTGTCTGCAAGGGGGTCGAGGAACTTACCGAAAACGGTGACGATACCCCAGCGCCGCGCTAGGTAGCCGTCGAGCCAATCAGTGATTGATGCCGCTGTGAAAATGACAGCGGCCCAGAAACAGGTCTGCCGTGACTCTAACAGGAGCAGCAGCACCACAACAGGCACAACGGCAATCCGTGAAAGAGTCAAGATATTGGGCAGGTTCATGAGTCCGGTCTTCATAGACATCAGAATGTTTCCTTTGTTTCGCGGTAATATTCCAGATAGTACTTCACTTTTTCGACATAATCCTGGGTTTCTTTATACGGAGGAATGCCACCATAACGACGTACCGCCGTCGGACCAGCATTATAAGCCGCAAGGGCGTGATCAAGGTTACTGTCAAAGGAGTCGAGCATCTTCCTCAGATAGTAAGATCCACCGTAAATCGATTCTGACGGATTAAACGGATCGTTAACGCCGATTTCCCGGGCGGTCTCCGGCATCAACTGCATCAGCCCCTGGGCGCCTTTACTGGAGACCACTTGGGGATTGAAATCACTTTCTACCTTGATAACAGCTTTGATCAGAGCAATATCGAGATTGAATTTACTGGCAAAGTGAACGATCAGCGATTCAAGTTTGCCTTGTGTGCTTTCAACCTGATGACTCTCGTTACGATAAAAGGTGTATTTGTTTTCCGTCGGCGTGTTGGTGAAGTGCATCTGACCGTTTGCATCAACATAACGATAAATCGCCGCTGAAGCCGAGGTCCCGACAGCTGCCGATAAAAATATAAAAATCAATGTAATTTTAGCTAATTGCGACATCATGAACTGTTTATAACCTTGGCATCCTGTACTGTCAAGAAAACATTCCGCGGCAAAGCGGTGTATAGCTTGACATCACTATATGTGAAAACGATAATGCCAGCTTATGTAAAAACGAGCAAGAGGCTGGCGGTCAATGGTTGACGCGGGTTCTGTCGATGTGAGCATCAACTGAAACTTGGCGTGTTCCGTGTGGCTGCCTCTATTTTATGCCCCGTCGGACTCAGTCCGAATCAGGCGAACGGTAATGCTATGAAAATTATAACTGATTTCCTGGTGATCGGCAGCGGCATTGCCGGTCTCTCTTATGCCCTGAAGGTCGCCGATCATGGGACTGTAGCCCTGGTCACAAAGCGGGATATCGACGTAACCGCAACCCAACTCGCCCAGGGCGGGATTGCCTCGGTGTTTTCCGATAAGGACAGCTTCGCGGAACATGCCGAAGATACGATGGTCGCCGGTGCCTACCTGTCCGATCCGGAAATCGTCGACTTGGTCGTCAGTTCCGGTCCACCGGCGGTCCGCGATCTCATCGACTGGGGGGTTCAGTTCAGCCGCAACACCGACGATAAATATGACCTGACTCGTGAAGGGGGGCACAGCCATCGCCGGATACTGCATGCCAAGGATGCCACCGGGCGCGAGATTGAGCGGGCTCTGGTCGAAATGGCTCTGAAACATCCCAACATCACACTCTACCAGGACCATATCGCTGTTGACCTGATCACCGAGGCCAAAGTTCTCCACGAGCCGCTGAAGCAGAATCGCTGCCTCGGAGCCTACATCCTCGACAAGAGCAACCATGAAGTCAATGCCTTCGGTGCCCGTTTTACGGTTCTGGCGACTGGCGGCGCCGGCAAGGTTTATCTTTACACCTGCAATCCCGACATCGCTACCGGTGACGGTGTGGCGATTGGCTGGCGGGCCGGGGCGGATGTCGCCAACATGGAATTCATGCAGTTCCACCCCACAACCCTTTACCATCCACACGCCAAATCGTTTCTGATTTCCGAGGCGGTTCGCGGTGAAGGTGGAATTCTCAAACGGGCAGATGGCTATGCCTTCATGGTCGATTATCATCATCTCAAGGATCTCGCCCCACGGGACATCGTCGCCCGGGCGATCGACAGCGAGATGAAAAAGTCCGGCGACAACAGCGTCTTCCTCGACATCACTCATAAAGGGGCTGACTTCATCAAGCATCATTTCCCGATGATTTACGAAACCTGCCTGAGTTACGGTATCGACATGACTAAAGAACCGATTCCGGTCGTTCCGGCAACTCACTATCTTTGCGGCGGTCTACGCAGCGACAAGGATGGTGAAACCAATATCAACAACCTGTTCGCAATCGGGGAAGTTGCCTGCACCGGGTTGCATGGTGCCAACCGACTGGCCAGTAACAGCCTGCTTGAAGGTGTTGTTTTCGCTAAACGGGCTGCCGACCTGTGTCTTTCGCGTCTCGACGAAGAGTGTCCTCAGAATCCGCCGATTCCGCAATGGGATTGCGGCAATGCCCGTGACAGCGACGAAGAGGTCATTGTTGCCCACAACTGGGATGAGATCCGCCGCTGCATGTGGAGTTACGTCGGGATCGTGCGTTCAGACAAGCGTCTGCAGCGGGCGATGAATCGCATCGAGCTGATCCAGAAAGAGATCGACGAATATTACTGGGATTTCAAGCTGACATCCGACCTGATCGAACTACGAAACATCACCACGGTCGCCAGACTGATCGTTCAGAGTGCCCTCTCCCGCCACGAGAGCCGGGGCCTGCACTATACGATTGATCACCCCGAACGCGACGATGAGCATTTCCAGCACGATACGATCATTCCGGGGGCACCGTTCCAGGCACCGGAATAATCCTAACAGTCAGTTCCTGACACAGCTTTACGAGGAGATATTGTGGATATCGATTCCATCCGTATCAGAATCAATCAACTCGATGATGAATTGCTGCGTATTTTTAACGAGCGGGCTGCCCTGGCCCTGCAGATCGGCGAAGTCAAACAGCAGCTCGGGCTGCCGATTTACGATCCGAAACGGGAAAAACTTATTTTTCAGCGTATGCAGGAAATGAATCAAGGACCACTCGACAACTCAGCTATCATCCGCCTTTTCGAACGGGTCATCGACGAAAGCCGCAGTCTTGAACGAACACATTCCAAAGGAGCCCGTTAAATGCTTGTGATCATGAAGAAAAAAGCTTCGGAAGAGGAGCTTGAGCAGGTCAAGGAGTTCCTGGTCGAACAGGACTGCGACTTTCATCAGTCGACCGGTGCGAACCGGATCATTCTCGGTGTCGTCGGCGATACCAGCAAGATCGACAGTAAGGCACTGAAAGGGATCACCGGGGTTCTCGATGTCTATCGTATTCCTGACGAAGACTGAACAACTCGGAAGACTTAACTAAAAAACGCCGGGAAGCATCAGCTTCCCGGCGTTTTTTGCTACTTACAGATGGTGAGAATATCAACCGACTACTTCCGTCCGAGTGAAAACCGCCTTCAAGACCTGCCCTGCCCCTTCGATCGCATCACGGGCACCTTCTTCCCGGTCAACCAGAGTAACAATGGCAATAACCTCAAGGCCCTCCTGCTCGGCCCGCTCAACGGCTTTCATCGAGGACCCGCCGGTTGTGGTGACATCTTCAACGATGACGACACGGGACCCCGGTGGCAGGTTCTTGCGCCCTTCGAGCCATTGACCGGTTCCATGCCCTTTCGGCTCCTTACGGATGATAAAGGCATGCACGTCACTGCCATCCAGTTTAGCGGCGATTGAGGTCGCAGTCGCGATCGGATCAGCGCCCATGGTCAACCCGCCGACACCGTCAATCGGGCCCTCGAGTTCCTTGATCACCTCCCAGAAGGCCTGGCCAACGAGCAGCCCTCCGCTGGCATGCAGGGTGGTCTGTTTGCCGTCGAAATAGAAGTTGCTTTTACGTCCCGACGCCAGTGTGACTTCGCGCTCCTCGTACGACAGCTCACGGATAATACTTTTGAGTTCCTCTTTTACACTCACGGCTCTCTCCTTGAAGTTACATGAAGTATTGACAGTTAAGGTCTCTGCATATCAAAAAGTCCAAGTTGACTATCATTCAAACGGGGGAACTTGACCGGATAATCGCCACTGAAGCAGGCATCGCAGAAATCGATGTTGTCATCATCAAATTTACGCAATGCGGAGTGGAGTCCTTCAAGCTCAAGATAAGCGAGGGAATCAGCGGTGATATAGCGGGCGATCTCGTCGATCGTATGCGATGCCGAGATCAGCTCTTTACGTGAAGGCGTGTCGATACCGTAAAAGCAAGGGTAACTGGTCGGCGGACTGGATATCCGTACGTGAACTTCCTTGGCACCGGCATTGCGGATCATCTTGACGATCTTGCGCGAGGTGGTGCCACGAACGATTGAGTCATCAACAACGATGACACGCTTGTCCTTGATGATCTCACGCACCGGATTGAGCTTCAGCTTGACCCCGAAGTGACGGATCGACTGCTGCGGCTCGATGAAGGTACGGCCGACATAATGGTTACGGATCAGACCTAGCTCAAACGGCAGTCCCGCTTCTTCGGCGTAGCCCATGGCAGCCGGCATCCCTGAATCAGGAACGGCCATAACCAGGTCCGCGTCTACCGGGCTCCGGCGAGCCAGCTCACGGCCGAATTCCTTGCGCACCGGGTAAACCATACGGTTGAAGATTCGGCTGTCCGGGCGGGCAAAATAGATATACTCAAAGATACAGGGGGTATTGCGTGCTTCGCTTTTGAACGGAAAGAACGTCTTCATCCCGCTCTTGTCGATGACAATCATCTCTCCCGGCTCAATTTCGCGGATATATTCAGCCTCGATCAAATCAAAGGCGCAGGATTCAGAAGCCACAACAAAGGCTCCGTCGAGCTTACCGAGACTCAGGGGGCGGAAGCCGTTCGGATCGCGAACGGCGATCATCCGCGTTTCGGTCAGAAAAACGAGGCTGTAAGCTCCCTTGACCTGCTTCAAAGATTCACAGACCCGGTCGATGAGTGAATCGGACTTGGCTCGGGCGATCAGGTGGATGATGGTTTCCGTATCGGCCGTTGTCGAAAATATCGAGCCGCTTTTTTCCAGTTTTTCGCGGATTTCCACCGCGTTGACGAGGTTACCGTTGTGAGCGACAGCGATACTGCCGCGCGAATAATCGACCATGATCGGCTGACAGTTCTTCAGGTCATTACCGCCAGCAGTTGAGTAACGGACATGGCCGATGGCCGCACTGCCGGGAAGCTTGGAGAAGACATCGTCGCGCTTGAAGACATCGGCGACCAGCCCCATTCCCAGATGCGATTTAAGATGTGTGCCGTCTGAAGCCACGATACCGCAGCTTTCCTGACCGCTATGCTGCAGGGCATATAGCCCGAGATAACTCAGATTAG
>PKUG01000157.1 GCA_002869665.1 Desulfuromonas sp.
TCTGGTTATGCACAACGCTCCAGTGACTGACATAAGCTGTCACAGGGTTGGGTAAAAATGGTCTCCAATAGAGCAAGGAGGCCAGTTATGTTTGAAGATTTTCCGAAAAACGAAATCGAATTTGACCGTCGTTTCCGGCAGGAACAAGACTGTCTTGACTACCTGTTCTCTCAACGCTGGCCAGATGGGTTTGTCTGTCCTGAGTGTGGCCATCCCCATTACTGGAAAAGCGCTCGTGACCTGTATCGGTGCCGACACTGTCAAAAACAGGTTTCCGTGACTACCGGAACGATTTTTCACGGGGCTAAGAAATCGCTGATCCTCTGGTTCAAGGCCCTGTGGTGGTTCTCAGCCCGCACATCCGGTGTGAATGCGATCGCTTTACAACAGTTACTCGGGCTCGGCAGCTATCGGACCGCCTGGCATTGGTTACAGAGACTGCGCACCTGCACGGTCTTTCCCGATCGTCAGCCGTTGACGGGCAAGGTCGAGTCCGACGAGTTTTATCTGGGTGGCGAGCGTAGCGGCAAACGTGGCCGCGGCGCTGACCATAAATGTAAAGTGGCCGTGGCTGTCGAACGGCAGGGGAAAAGGCTTGGCCGCCTGCGGTTAAGTGTCATCGACGATTGCAGTTCGGCCCAACTGCTGCCCTTCGTCAAAGCTCATGTCCTCTCCGGCAGCTTGGTTGTGACAGACGGCTGGAAAGGGTACAACGGCCTGGAAAGGGACTTTATTCACCACCGGGTTCTTTCCTCTCAAGCAGAGGAGAAGGAAAGTGTTCTCCCTGGTGTCCATCTTGTTGTGTCGCTGGTGAAGCGGGTTATCCTTGGAACCTATCAGGGACGCTTCAATCCGGAGTACTTGCAACGCTACCTGGATGAATATGTGTTTCGCTTCAACCGGCGAACCTGCGCGGCTCCGGGCAAGCGTTTCTGGCGGATCATGCAGCAGGCGGTCTCTTTACCACCGCTGACTAACCGTCAACTTAGATTCAGAACGACTTGAGCGTTGTGCATAACCAGATATGCTTTTTGTAAAGTTTCCGCAATACAAAATCACCCCTTATGGCGAGAAAGCGCACATAGTTTCCCGTGGTGGCCGTTTCCTTTCTCCCACAAGTCATCTCATGTGGCAGAATGAATCAATGCTGACTTGACATGCTCTCCCCCCACACCCTCTGCAAAATTAGAAAGCCCCTCCGTCTTGGAAGGGCTTTCTAGTGTCTGATTAATACTGTCACATTGCTGACTCGGCAAAAATAAAGCAGAACCAGCAATTTCTTGCAGACCCTGCAAAATGAGAGTGCCCTTCCCATGACAAAAGTGGCGGCTTTTACATCATAAGCGGGTATGGTTTTCCGCAAGAATGCTTGGTCGGGTTCCCACTAGAACGAATAGTCGGAATTGATCAGAATATGCACCATCAGGGTTCTTTCAGACTATCTTTGTGGCCTAGCGACTCTGCGTGAGGCCCATACTCCACTGACAGACTCCTCTTTCCAGATGACGAACAACTCTTCAACTGCTGCAAACAAAACAAGTTCACATTTTAATCATTTGACCAAAACTGGTCGATCGACTAAATTTATTAGTCGAGGAGGCCAGTATGGGAAATTACACGTCCGGGCGCAAAACCCGCGCCGCTCTGATCGACGCTGCCGGCAGTCTGGCCGCTGAAAAAGGATTCAGTTCGGTATCGACACGCATGATCGCCGAACTCAGCGGTGAAAACATCGGCAGTATCCACTACCATTTCGGCGGCAAACAGCAGCTATTCGATGCCGTGGTCGCCACCGTTGCCGAACGCTGGCAGGACAAGCCGCTGTCCCGTCTGCTCACCCACTGCGATCTGACAACGCTGCCGGGACAGGCCGAGGCCGTTGAACTGGTTGTTCGCCGTGAGGCCGCCCTGCTCTTCGATCCCGAGGCCCCCGTCTGGCACTGCCGGGTCATTTACCAACTGCTGCACTTCCCCGACCCACTGCGCGATGCCTTTCGCCATGCGGTCATCGGCCCGGAAAGCGAAACCATCATCCAGCTGATCCAGACCATTAAACCTGGCCTCGATCCGGTTACCGCGCATCAGTACATGTACCTGATCACCGCCCCCCTGTTTCTCCACGTCGATTACCGCGAAGCCCTGCTCGAACGCCTCGGCATGAACGGCTACGACGCCACCTATATCGAGAGCCTGACCCACCTCTGCGTGCGCCAGGCCCTGCTGCTTTTGAACCTGCCCGTCAGGGAGACCTTATGAACGGAAAATCACTATCCCTGGTTACAACGCTGGCCGCTTTGCTGCTGATGCTGGTTGTCGGCCTTCCGGCGGCCACGGCTGCCGAACGCAGTTATCCCGGAACCATCCTCGCCGGACAATCCGCAGAGCTGGCCTTTCGCGTCGGCGGACCGCTGGTCGCGGTCAAAGTACGCCCGGGCGACACGGTGCGCAAAGGTGACCTGTTATTGCAGATCGATCCGCGTGACTACAGTGACAACATCAGCGTCCTCAAGGCTCAGCTTGAAGGGATAAAGGCCCAACGTGACCGTGCGGAGAAGGACTATGAACGCGCGCGGACGCTGTTCGAACAGCAGGTCAGCGCCAGTTCCGATTTCGACCTCGCCCAGAGTATCCTTGCCTCCACGGTTGCCGGCGTCCACACCCTGGAGGCACAGCTGCAAATCGCCCGGCATCACCTGGACGATACGTCCCTCAAATCCCCCTTTGACGGAGTCATCACCTTCAGGCGCGTGGAGAACCACGAAATGGTCAGCCCCGGCAAGATCGTCATCGGGGTGCAGGAGATCGCCAATCTGGATGTCGAAATCAAGGTTCCCGAGAGCGACCTGACAGCATTCAAGCTCCAGCGTGGAGAGCCGGCCAGAGTCAGGCTGATCAGCGCCCCGGAGCAGGTTTTCCCTGCAACCCTGAAAGAATGGCAGACCACAGCCGATCCCCTGACCCGCACCTACCTGCTGCGCTTCAGCTTCACCGCCCCGGAGACCTTTACGGTGTTACCGGGCATGACCGCCGAAGTTCTTCACTGACGACGACAGCGGTACACATCTTCATTTCCCATACGCCTGGCGGTTTGCAATGGCTGAAAAAAAACTGTTCGCTCTCAATAATCGTGTCTTCATGCTGGTTCTGACGATCCTGATCGCCGGAGCCGGACTGCTCACCTATGAAAAACTGGGACGCCTGGAAAATCCAACCTTCACGATCAAAACCGCAGTCATCGCCACCCCCTACCCGGGTGCGGCACCGGCGGTGGTCGAAGAGGAGGTGACCGACCCACTCGAAGAGGCGATCCAGTCGCTGAGTCAGGTCAAGCAGATCTATTCCACCTCCCAGGAGGGGATGTCGCTGATCTATGTCGATATCAAGGATCGCTACACCTCGACGCAACTGCCGCAGATCTGGGATGAACTGCGGCGCAAGATCCACGACACCCAGCCCTACCTGCCGCCGGGTGCCGGGCCATCGCTGGTCAACGACGATTTCGGCGACGTCTACGGCGTCTTCTTCGCCATCACCGGCCCCGGTTACAGCTACACCCAGTTGAAGGACTACGCCGACAGCCTGAAGAAAGAATTGCTCAAGTGCCGCGACGTAGCCAAGATCGACCTTTGGGGGGAGCAGCGTGAAGCGATTCACGTCGAACTCGGTCAAGCGCGGCTCAGTCGCCTCGGCCTCGCTCCCGGTTTGATTCTCCAGACCCTGCATAACCAGAACCAGGTCCAGAAGAGCGGCAAGGTCCAGGTCGGCGACAACTATCTGCGTATCGACCCGAGCGGTGAGTTTTCCAGCGTCGACCAGATCGCCGACCTGCTGATCGGCACGCCGCGCGGCATGATCCGCCTCGGCGATATCGCCACCGTCACCCGCGGCTATGTCGATCCACCGACCAACATGCTGCGCTATAACGGCCAACCGGCCATCGGCCTGGGGATCTCCACCCTGGACGGCGGCAATGTCATCCTCATGGGGGACGCCATTCGCGCCCGTCTGGCCGAACTGGAGAGCAAGCGCCCCGACGGCATGCAGCTCAACACCATCTACTACCAGAGCCGCGAGGTCACCGAGGCCTCTGACATCTTCCTCACCAACCTGCTCGAAGCGGTGATCATCGTCATCGTCCTGTTGCTGTTATTCATGGGCTGGCGCAGCGGCCTGCTCATCGGGGCGATCCTGCTGTTAACGATCCTGGCGACCTTTGCCGGAATGTACGTCATGGGGATCGACTTCCAGAAGGTCTCCCTCGGTGCCCTCATCCTGGCGTTGGGGATGCTGGTCGACAATGCCATCGTTGTCGTCGACGGCACCCTGGTGCGGATGGAGCGCGGGGCCGACGTCGAGAGCGCCGCCAGCGCCACCGTCCATGCGACAACCTGGCCGCTGTTCGGGGCAACCATCGTCGCCATCCTCGCCTTCACCGCTATCGGCTTCTCGCCGGGAAATGTCGGCGAGTTCTGCCGTTCCCTCTTCGACGTACTCGCCATGTCGCTCTTCTTCAGCTGGGTTCTGGCGATCAGCGTTACTCCGTTGTTCTGTGTCTGGTTCCTTAAGGTCAAGACCGGCGTAGCGGGCCAGGACCCGCACAACGGCTATTTCTACCGTTTCTACCGCAGGTTCCTGCACCTGGCGATCCATTATCGCTGGGTCGTCATCCTGCTGACCTCGATCATGCTGGTCGTCGCTCTCTACGGCTTCCGCTATGTCCCGCGGGCCTTCTTCCCCGATTCGACCCAACGCTATTTCTTTGTCAACTTCTGGAATCCCCAGGGGACCCACATCGACAGCACCGCCGCGGACCTCGACCGACTTGAGCACTATATCGATTCTCTGGACGGGGTCGTGGCGACAACCGGCTTCATCGGCGAAGGAGGGCTGCGCTTCATCCTGACCTACGATTACCAACTGCCCAACACCAGCTACGGCCAACTGCTCGTCGAAGTCGAAGATTACGCCCGGATCGATGGCATGATCAGCGAGATCGAAAACCATCTGAAACAGGAGTTCCCGCGCGCGGAAGCCTACTGCAAGCGGATTCAGAACGGGCCGAATACCACCTACAAGATTGAGGCACGCTTTCGCGGGCCTGATACCGACATCTTGAAAGGGTTGGCCGACCAGGCGCTGGCCGTCATCAACGAGGACGGCCGGGCACGGGATGTCCGGACCGACTGGCGCACGCCGGTCGAGGTCGTACGACCGCAGTTTTCCGAGATCCAGGCACGTTATGTCGGTGTCAGCCGCAGCGACCTGGCAACGGCGCTGCAGTGGAATTTCAACGGCATGACCGGTGGTCTCTATCGCGAAAAGAACAAGCTGATTCCGGTGATTTTCCGCGCTCCGGCCGAGGAACGCAGTCGGCTTGAAGACCTGGACAACATCCAGGTCTGGAGTTCCCTGACCAACACTTACGTGCCGCTGCGCCAGGTAACAACCACCACTGAAACCGTCAGCGAAGATGCCCTGATCAAGCGCCGCGACCGCGAGCGGACGGTAACGGTCCAGTGCAACCCTCAAAACGAGCTGGCCGACAGCTACCTGCAGCGGGTCCGCGCCGGAATCGAAGCGATCGACCTGCCTCTCGGTTATTCTTTCGAATGGGGCGGTGAGTACGAGAAATCGCAGGAAAGCCAGGCGCCGCTGGCGCAGATCTTCCCGCTTTGTATCCTCGGGATGTTCATCGTCGTGGTCTGGCTGTTCAACTCGTTCCGCCGCCCGTTGATCATCTTCATGACCGTGCCGCTGGCGCTGATCGGTGTCACCGCCGGGCTGCTGATCACCGGGCTCCCCTTCGGGTTCATGGCGATCCTCGGCTTCCTCGGCCTCTCAGGGATGCTGATCAAGAACGCCATCGTCCTCATCGACCAGATCGAACTCGACCTGCAGGGCGGCGCTGCTCCGTACAAGGCGGTCCTCGACTCGTCCGTCAGCCGCATGCGCCCGGTCATCATGGCTTCGGGAACCACTATTCTCGGCATGCTGCCGCTCGTCACCGACCCCTTTTATGCGGCGATGGCGGCAACAATCATGAGCGGCCTGTTTGCTGCGACCTTCCTGACCCTGGTAATCGTGCCGGTGATGTACACCAAGGTTTACAAAATCAAGGCGGAGAAACGCTATGTCTAGCTGGATATTGAAAATAATGTTTGGAGATGGAATGGACAGGAGCCTGCCGCCGACGCAGGGCCGTGCTCTTCACCGACCGACCACACTGTCGTTCCTGCTCTGTGGCATTCTGTTCTGCCTTCTGGTCGCGGTTCCGGCCCCGGCCGCCGACAACCTGCAGCCGCTTGAAATGACGATCCCCTACGGCCAACTGACCCGGCCCCGGGCACAACAGCTGGCCCTCGACGCCTCTCCGGGTGTCGCCCAGATGCTCGCCCGCATCGACGCCGCCAGGGCCGTCGTCGAACAGGCCCGGTCAACCATGCTCCCCGTGGTTTCAGCCTACGCCAGCCAGCGCTGGCAGGATGTTTCGATGCAGCCCGACTGGGCGCCGCTGATGCGTTATGAAGACAGCCTGAAAAGTTTCAGCAGCGGCATCCAGGTCAACTGGCTGTTGTTCGACGGTTTCAGCCGCCGGGCTTCAATTCTCGCGTCTGAAGCCGGGGTCAAGGCGGCCATGGAGTTAACCAATGAAGCCCGCCGGCTGCTCGCCGAAGCGGTGGCCAGCGCCTATTACCAGGCGCAACTGGCCGCCGAAGGGATGCTTATCGCCCGGCAGAACCGGCTCTTCAACGCCCAACTGGAAAGCGATGCCGAGATTCGCTGGCAGGCTGGGGTGATCGCCGAAGCGGAAAAATTGAATTTTTCCGTCAAGGCTTTGCAGGCCGAAAATGACTATCTCGAAGCGCAGCAGAATTTTTCAATCGTCTGCACCGTCCTCGCCGAACTGCTGGCACGCCCTGAAGCCGAATTGAGTGCCGACCTCTATCCTGTCGCCAGTCCACCGGAGCAGGACCCGACAGCGCTGCCGGCAACCGCGGACGAAGCGAACTACGCCCTGCAACACCGCCCCGACTTACAGGCCATGGAAACCAAACACATAGCCCTGCTGCTGCAGAAGCAGGCTCTGAAGGGGGGCTATTTCCCTAAAATCTTCCTCAGTGGCGCTTACGAATATGATCGCCTGGATGACCTCGCCATTACCGACCAGCAGGAGCGCAGCAGCTACCTCGGTTTCAACCTGACCTGGGATCTTTACAAAGGGGGGGAACGGAGCGCGAAAATTCGGGAAATCGACGCCCAACTGCAGCAACTGGACAAGGAGATGGAGCAGAAACGCCTGGCGATCCAATCGACACTGAAACAGGCGCGCATCCGCGCTGAAGCGGCCCGGGCAATCTATCTGCGCCAGAGCCACACCCTGAAGCTCGTCCAGCGTATTCGTGACCAGATCGAAAAGGCTTACCGTGCCGGTGCCGCGACCCTGACCCGACTCAACGAAGCTCAGACCGACCTGGTGAAAGTCTCGGGCGCGGTTGCGGCCAGCCGGATCAGCTACCTGCAGCAATTGGAAAGCCTGCGCGCCGCCAGTGGCCGCATTCTCGAAGATATCCCCCTGCCGCCCATCAGCATGAAAGAACCGGGCTTCGCTTTCTGAAACAAAGTACGATCAAGATAGCGCAACAAAAAACGAGCTGACCTGCGATCAGGTAAGCCCGTTTTCTATTCAGCCGCTAAGCCGCCACGCTACTCAAATTCAGCCTGGAATCTATCGAAGCGTTGGCTCAGTTCCTCGAGCTGGCTGCGCAACAGGGCAACCTCCTCCTCAAGTGCGGCGATCCGTTCGCTGCTACCGGTTATCAGCACGCTCGCTGCCGCCCCCTCATCTTCCGCGGCAGGGAGTTCGGTCATGGTCTGGGCGATCCGCTGTTCCTTACGCCCCGGCTGGCGTGGCAAGCGCACCACCAGCGGTTCTTCGCGCTCCAGCAGCCCCTGAACCTTCTCCTCGGCCTCTTCCAGGCTCTCCAGCGGCGCCATGCGCTCGACCCTGCCGCGCAACTCCCCCAACGTCTGCGGTCCACGCAGCAGCAGTTCGGCAAGCATGGCCAGTTCGACCGGTTCCAGATGCAGCACAGCGGGTACGTTGTGACAATACTTCAGTGCCCGGCTCCCTTCCGCCGAACGGTAGGCCAGGCGCTTACGTGCAAGCGTGTCCAGCGCATCCTGAACATCCAACTCCTCGAGCGCCATCACCGGGCTGCGATTCGATTTCTGATTACAGGCATTGACCAGCGCATTGAGGGTCAGGGGGTAATAATCGGGTGTTGCCAGCTCTTTTTCGATCAGACAGCCGAGCACGCGGGCTTCGACAGCGGTCAGTTGAGTCGCCATAGACAGCTATTCCTTAACGTAAGAAATCAGTGACGTGAACAATCCGTACAGGCGACAGTGTATTAGAACCATACCTGGCTGGCAAGTCTCTGCGCCATCGATTCACTGCAAATATACTGACACGCCCTTTAGAATTTACGGCCAGTATTTATTCCGCAACGAACGAATATCACTCAGACATCGTCACCGGCATCACACCAGTGAATCTCGTCGGCCAACAGCGGCCGCGGGGTCAATTGCAGCGGCACGCGCAGCAGTGTGGTTTCTGCCGGCGGGTTCAACTCGCGGTAGAGCTCATCACTGCGCCGGCTGTAACTGCGCGACAGGTGCATCGGTTGAAAGAAGCGCGGCTTAAGTTCAGCAAGCAGTTCGTTGACGTCAGTGGTACAGAGGTGGGAAGAGGCCCGCGCACGGTCCTGCCCTTCGCTCAGGAAGGTACATTCGCACAGGAGCAGATCAACGCCCGACATCAAACCAAGGATTTTATCACGGTTGGCCGCAGTGTAGCCGATGTCGCTGATATAGCCGATGGAATGCACGGGCTGCGGTTTCAGCAGCCGCCTGAGCAGCGCGGGAACGTCGTGGACGGTCAACGTCTCACCGTTTTCACGACTGAGGGTGAGCGCCTCCGGCAACGGAGCCCGGTGCAGAAAGCTGCGCTTGAGATCACCCAGCCAGGGCCCCGGCCGCAGACCGAGTTCGGCCAGCTTTTCCCGGTCGATCAGGTAGGCGGGGCGTTCATCGATGCGGAATATCTCACTGGGAATGCGATGCTCGCAGGTCGTTGAGCGGACATCGACCTGATCATTGCGATAGGTCAGCGCCCCCTTACGCTCTTCATCCTCCAGGCGGCGCCGGATGAAACTCTCCGCCCCGGAAAACAGCTCGCAACCGATCCGGTCCGGGAAGATCTCACGCACCCGGAAGCTGCTCCAATAATCTTCCGCCAGGTTCCAGGCATAACCGTTCAGTTTGTGTTCAAACCGGTCGGCCAGGCCTGGAGCGCCGTAGATATCGACAGTTTTTCCGGCAGCAATCAACTGCCGTACGACGGCATCAATCCCCATCCAGTGATCCATGTGGGCATGGCTGATAAACACCGCATCGAGGTTGGTAAAGGTGCGTTTGGCGAGATGATGAATCTGACCACAGTCAAACATCAGGTGGCGACCGCTGGAACGGATGCGCAGCAGCAGAATCGGATCATCGATCAATCCGGCAAAAAAGGTGGGGACGAGGGTGCGGAACGGGAAGGAGATTTTCATGCCGAACCTGTCTGCTGACTGTTTTCGGACGCGGGACGCCAACAACTATAACCGCCCGACAAAGAAAAAGGCAGGCTGAATTTTTCCAGCCTGCCCTGTCTCTTCTCTAAGTTATGTGCTTAGCGCATCATGAAGCCCATCATTTTCTTCAACCAGCCGATCTTCAGCAGGCGCATCATCCACATCTCGCCGACCGACTTGTTGAGGAAGGACATGCTCGGGAAGGAATGCTGCAGCAGCATGATGTCTGCCAGGCGGATCTTTTTCTGGATCGCCAGCCCCCATTCGTTGACCATCTCCGCCGAACCTTCGCCGACAACCGAGACACCATAGATCTTGCCCAGTTTGCTGGCGAGCACTCGGACTGAGCCGTCGGTAATCTGCTCGGCAATCGAAGCGCCGTAATCCTCGTGCTTCGCCTCGATGACCTCGTACTTGATCCCCTTGCTGATCAGCTCCTTCTCGGTCATGCCGACAGCCGAAACCTGCGGTTCTGTGAAAACCGTCCAGGGGACTACGTACTTGCGGAAATCTTTTTTGAACGGCCAGGGGCGCATGATGTTCATCAGCGCGATCATCCCCTGATGCATGGCCGAATGGGAAAACAGGAAAGTGTTGTTGCAGTCACCGACCGCGTAGATGTGCGGAACATTGGTCTGCAGATTGCCGTTGACCGGAATCCCTTTCGGGGAATAATTGACCCCGGCTTTCTCGAGATCAAGACCCTGCAACGCCGGAGCCCGCCCGGCTGCGACCAGCAGACGCTCGGCGGTAAGCACCTCCCCTTCCTTCGTGGTCAGGACGATGCGGCCGTCCTGGCGTGCCACTGAAGTGATGGAGCGATTGTTATAGACCTCGATCCCCTCTTTAAGGAATACCTCTTCCAGCAGTTCACCAGCGGCCCGCTCGCCGAAAGGGAGCAGATGGGGATCCATCTGCACGATCGTCGTTTTGCAGCCGAGACGGCTGAAGGCCTGGGCCATTTCCGCTCCGATAGCACCGCCACCGATGATCAGCAGGCTCTCGGGAACATGATTCTGTTTGAAGAAATTCTCATTGGTCAGGACATCGTCGATCGCTTCAAGACCAGGAATCGGTGGCAGAATCGGCCGGGTTCCGGTGCAGATGAATATCCGCTTGGCGGTAATTTTGCGTTCACCGACCTGCACCGTGTGAGAATCGACAAACTGCGCTGCTCCCTGACCGATAACCTTGTCGACCTTCTCGAACTTGGCGCCATATTTTTTATCGTTGATGTAGTCGAGTTTTTCCTGAATCGAGGGGAACGGATTGCGAACCTCGGGCTGACGCATTTCTTCGAGTTGAAAGTTCGGAAACTTGGTGACGTTGTGACGAATTTTCGCCATCCGCAGCAACGCCTTGCTCGGTATACAACCGACGTTCATGCACTCGCCACCGAGCCTGTTCTTCTCGATCGCACAAACCTTCAAACCCATTTCAGCGCCCATGGCAGATACGACCATTCCGGCCGGACCGACACCGATAGTCACCAGGTCATAATCATAATTTTCCATGATTTTCAATCCCTTACCATATATTTAAACGAGCAATTCAGACATGAGAGAATATGCGTCATGATATATATTTCATCTTGAATGTAAAGAAAAAACGACCTCATATAGGTCGTCATCCGGGGCGCCCACAGGGTGATTCTGACAAAAGGGAAAAGACGGAAAGCCACCCGCGGAAAACAGGAGAGAAAGGCTTTGGAGAGACCAGATCTGCGCGAGCAGCCCCCACCTGCTGTCAATCCGATAGGATCGGAAAGTAAGAGAAAGGAGCAGATATGTAACTATATTTTTATTTCAGGGTTGAAATTCGATCTTGGATTCCTGCACCGTTTCACAGTCGGGGCATTTGAAGACCCGGATATCGTGCCACCAGGGTTCATCTCCCCAGTAGTGCTCATTACCGATGCAATCGATATTTTCAACCAGGTTGAGGTTCTTGGCGTCCTGGCATTCAGCGCAATAAACCCAGATCTTGCCGTCGGCACAGGCCTGGAGAAATTCACCGGGATTTGACATCACAATCCTCCTGTATCAGGCCTTGGAAATATTGGCCGTCTTTCCTTCGGCACGCAGCCTTTTAACAGAACGTCCGGCAATCCCCCAGTTTTCAGCAGTGAGTTCCTTGATGACAACCTGGGTCGAGGCCGGATTCTTATCGAGAATATTGACCATCAGGTCGGTAATCCCCTCAATCAGTTTTTCTTTCTGCTCTTTTGTTGCCCCGGCCGTCATATTGATTTCGATGTAAGGCATGTGAGTTCCTTTCAATCAACGTTTCACAAAATCAAGACCTGATTATAACCGACAGAACAGTGCAATGCAACAGCTATAGGGAAATCGGGATGACAATTTTTAACAAAAAAAGGCCCCGTAAGATACGGGGCCTTTTGCGTTCATAAATTTTTTGAAACTCTTAGAGCTTCTGAACGTTGCTTGCCTGGGGGCCTTTCTGGCCTTCAACAACGTCGAAACTTACGCGCTGACCTTCAGCCAGAGATTTGAAGCCGTCCCCGGTAATAGCCGAAAAGTGCACGAAGACATCGGGGCCGTTATCTTGCTCGATAAAACCAAACCCCTTGGAATCATTAAACCATTTTACTGTACCCTCTGCCATTTCTACTTTCTCCTTGCTTGGTCCCAGATAGGGAGTTGCGTGGTGCAGACCAGACTGCTGGTCAAAAAAAAGCCGCCCAGCCCATAAGGTCTGTGCGGTTCTTGTCTGACTTGAACAGTAAAAATCTACACAAACTGGATCTGATGCAACGGGACGCTATCATGCGTCAAGATTAAAAGCAAGAAATTTAAAACACTATTCGTGATTTTAATCGAGGGCGACAACAAAGCTGCCGGGAAAACCGTTTCCGGCAAACTGGGCAGCAGCCTGATCTGCACGATCCAGCGAGGAGTAATCACCAACCCGAACCCGGAACATCTGGCGCCCATTGACCTCGGCGTCGATCACAACGGCCCGACCATGTTCAGCCCGCATCCGGTCGGCAAGCCGGTAGGCATTCTCCTTCGCGGCAAAGGCTCCGATCTGGACAGCGAACCTGCCGCTATCGTAATTCACCGGAGCCCGATAGACTACCTGCCCCTGGGGAGTGGATTCGCGATAGCCCAGCGCTTCGAGCAAAACAGGAGCGGTCCCGGCATCGACAATCCCCAGCTGCTGAGCCGCACCGTAAGAGAGATCGATGATTCGACCGGCGACAAAAGGTCCGCGGTCATTGATCCGCACGACGAGCTGACGTCCGGTTTCCAGGTGGGTCACCTTGACATAGACCCCGAGCGGCAGGGTCTTATGCGCGGCACTGATGCCGTACATGTCATAGGTTTCACCATTGCTGGTCTTGCGACCGTGAAACTTGCCGCCGTACCAACTGGCAATACCGCGCTGCTCGAACCCCTGATGATCCTGCATCGGATCATAGCGCTGACCGTCAACCTGGTAAGGCTTCTGCCAGGCCGGAAGCCCCTGCGTCTCTGCGGTTTCGATGACGCCGTTCCGTTGCGGCTGCCCGCCCCCGCAACCGGCCATCAGCGTGACCAGCAGTAGCAACAGGAAAATCAGCAGTTGTTGGCTAAGCTTCAGCATCGGACTGCTTATTTCGGCTCTTCCACTTCGCTCATGGCCCGGAAACGCTCGTAACGCTGCTCAATCAGCCCTTCCGGCGAGTATTCTTCCAATTCGGCCAGATGCTTGAGCAGGTAACTCTTCAGGGTGTCAGCAGCAAGTTTGAGATCCTGGTGGGCGCCACCGACTGGCTCGGGAACCACATCGTCAATGACCGTTTTCAGGCTGTCGACATCCTGGGCGGTCAGCTTCAATGCTTCTGCCGCCTGCGGCCCCTTGGTCCCATCGCTCCAGAGGATCGCGGCGCAGCCTTCCGGCGAGATAACCGCGTAAACAGAATACTGCATCATCAGCACCCGGTTGCCGACAGCGATCGCCAGAGCGCCACCGGAGCCCCCCTCACCAGTGATGGTGACGATAACGGGAACCTTGAGCATCGCCATCTCGCGCAGGTTGCGCGCGATGGCCTCGGCCTGTCCACGCTCCTCGGCGCCGATCCCCGGAAAAGCGCCCGGCGTATCGACGAAGGTAAAAATCGGCAGATTGAACTGGTCGGCCATCTGCATGACCCGCAACGCTTTGCGGTAACCTTCGGGGTTCGGCATGCCGAAATTCCGATGGACTTTTTCCTTGGTATTGCGCCCCTTCTGGTGGCCAATGACACAACAAGGCTTGCCGTCGATGCGGGCAAAGCCGCAGACCAGAGCCGGATCGTCACGGAAGTTACGATCGCCATGGACTTCATTCCAGTCGGTGAAGATATGATCGATGTAATCGAGGGTGTAGGGGCGATTTGCATGACGCGCCAGCTGCGTACGCTGCCAGCGGGTGAGGTTCGAGTAAATCTCTTTTTTGAGCTTGTCCGCTTTCTTCTCCAGCTTCTTTATTTCGCTGGTAAAATCGACGTTGTCGGTCGAATATTCGCGCAATTCACCGATTTTTGTTTCCAGTTCGGCGATCGGTTTTTCGAAATCAAGGTACTGTTGCATAGCTTGGCTCCTTTTGAAGGAGGAAAGAATAAAGGAAAAGAGTGTAAGGATAAAGGAAAAAGGCAAAAGGCAAAAGGAAAAGCACCCATTTCACACCCGCTTTGTTTCAGATTTCCTTTGGCCTTTTGCCTTTGGCCTGTTTTTTATTCGAAACTCATGACGCTATAGCCGAATAACGCCTGGGCATCCGCCATGGCCTGATCGGACGCCGCCATTTTCATACTCTCTGGGAGGCTGATCACGGTTTCGCTGCGGTTCGGGATGACGACATGGAGTTTGACCTCGCACTCACCACGATAGCGCTGAACGATCCCTTTGAGCTGGCGTAATTGCTGCTCGTCCAGGCCGGGGGTTGAAAGCCGGATGTGGACTTTTCTGACCATTGTCTCGCGCACGTCCTTCAGCAGCTTCGCCTCGGATGCGAGAATCTTGCAGCTCTCCTCGCCGATATCCAGCTCCCCCTTGACCAGCAGCGGCTCTTCCCCTTTGAACAAATCCATGTGTGCGGCATAGGTCTCCGGAAAAACGACCATCTCGACTGAACCGCTGAGATCCTCGAGGGTCACAAAGGCCATGCGATCCCCCTTCTTGGTGATCAGCTCCTTGAGTCCGGAAACGATCCCGCAGACGCTGACCACCTCCTTGTCGCTACGTTCGGCCAGGCCTGAGGTTTCACAGGTCGCGTATAGCTTGATCGAATCGCTGTAACGTGCCAGCGGGTGACCGGTCACGTAAAACCCGAGCGACTCCTTTTCGTAACCAAGCTGGGTTTTCTCGTCCCAGGCTTCAACGTCCGGCAGGCTACCGTAGCCGTTGCCGCCGACGGAACGGATCTCGTTACTGCCGAACAGCGAATCCTGCCCCGACTCCTGTTCCTTCTGCAGCCGCTGGGCAATATCCATGGAATCTTCCAGGCCGGCGAGAAACTGAGCCCGGTTACCCCCCAGGGTATCAAAGGCACCACACTTGATCAGGGCCTCGACAACCTTTTTATTGACCTTGCGCAGATCGACCCGCTCGCAAAAATCCTGCAGCGAGTTGAACGGCTTGTCCTTGCGCACCATGAGAATCGAATCGAGGGCCGAGGAACCAACCCCCTTGACCGCGCCGAGGCCGAAACGGATTGCTTCTTTCGAGACGGTAAAAGAGCGGTCCGAAGCATTGATATCCGGAGGCATGACCTCGATCCCCATGGAACGGACTTCGCTGATGTTTTTGATGACCTTGTCGGTATTCTCCATATCCTCGGTCAGCAACGCCGCCATGAATTCGACTGGATAGTGCGCCTTGAGATAGGCCGTCTGGTAAGCAATCAGCGCATAGGCCGCCGAGTGTGACTTGTTGAAACCGTAGGCGGCGAATTTTTCCATCAGATCGAAGACCGCCTCGGCCTTTTTTGCATCAAGTTTGTTCTCGGCCGCCCCGGCAAGGAAGATCTTTTTCTGCTTGGCCATCTCCTCCGGCTTCTTTTTCCCCATCGCCCGGCGCAGCAGGTCGGCGCCGCCGAGGCTGTAGTTCGCCAGGGTCTGGGCGATCAACATGACCTGTTCCTGGTAAACGATAACGCCGTAGGTATCCTTGAGGATCGGCTCGAGCTGAGGAAAATCGTACTTGAATTGCTCGACCCCGTGCTTCCGCTTGATGAAAGAGTCGACCATCCCGGAACCGAGCGGACCGGGACGATAGAGTGCAACCATCGCAATCAGGTCTTCGAAACAGCTCGGTTTGAGCTTGACCAGATATTCCTTCATGCCGCTCGATTCAAGCTGGAAAACGCCGGTCGTTTCGCCACGGGAGAGCAACTCGTAGGAGCCCTTGTCATCGTCGCGCACCAGCCGGAGGTCGAACTCGGGGTCTTTCCCTTCGCGGATCAGGCGCACCGCGTTTTCGATGACGGTCAGGGTTTTCAATCCGAGAAAATCGAACTTGACCAGGCCGATCTTCTCGACGTAGTACATCGGGAACTGGGTCACCTGGCCACCCGACTTCTGATCGACGTAAAGCGGCAGAAACTCGGTCAGCGGCTGCGGCGTAACGACGACCCCGGCGGCGTGGGTCGAGGCATGACGGGTCAGACCTTCCAGAGCCAGAGCGATCTTGACCAGTTCCTTGACCTTGGGATCCTTATCTATCAGGGCTTTGAGTTGCGGCTCTTGCGCGATCGCCTGCTTCAGGGTGATACCGAGGACATTGGGAACCAGCTTGGCAATCCTGTCGACGTCGCCGTAAGGAATATTCAAGGCCCGGCCGACATCACGCAAGACCCCCTTCGCCAGCATGGTTCCGAAGGTGATGATCTGGGCGACGTTTTCAGCGCCGTACTTTTCGCGGACATAGTCGATCACCCGCTCACGCCCATAGATGCAGAAATCGACGTCGATATCGGGCATGGAGACGCGTTCAGGGTTGAGGAAGCGTTCGAACAGCAGGTTGTAGGGGAGCGGATCGATATCGGTGATCCGCAGGGCATAGGCGACCAGACTGCCGGCAGCTGAACCGCGCCCCGGCCCGACCGGAATATCGTGATCCTTCCCCCAGTTGATGAAGTCGGAAACGATCAGGAAGTAGCCGGGGAAACCCATCTGGCGGATACAGGCGATCTCCTCCTCGAGGCGCTCCCAGTAGCGTTTAACATCGGCCTCCTCCAGCTTGCGGATACGGCCAATTTCTTCCAGGCGTTCTTCCAGACCGGCCCGGCTCTGTTCTTCCAGCAGGTCATCCAGCGTCTTGTCCGCCGGCTTTTCATACTGCGGAAAATGGTAGGTTTTGAAATCCAGTTCCAGGTTGCAGCGTTCGGCGATCTGAATCGTGTTAGCGATGGCTTCGGACTGCTCCGGAAAGAGTGCAACCATGTCCTCAGCCGGCTTGAAATAAAACTCCTCATTGGGGAAGCGCATCCGCCCCGGGTCATCCATCGTCTTGCCGGTCTGGATACAAAGCAGCACTTCGTGAGCGAAGGCATCTTCCTTGTTGAGGTAATGGCAGTCGTTGGTCGCCACCAGCGGCAGCTTCAGTTCGTCGGCGATGCTGATCAGCCCGGCGTTGGCGCGCGCCTGCTCGGGCAGGTAGTTCTCCTGCAATTCGAGATAGAAACGCCCGTCGAAGATCTGCGCCATCTCGGTGGCCCGCTCCAGCGCGACTTCCGGCTGTTTGAGGTTGATCAGGGTCGGCAGTTCGCCACCGAGACAGGCCGACAGGGCAATCAGCCCCTTGTTGTATTTAGCCAGCAGCTCCCAGTCGATACGCGGCCGATAATAGAAGCCTTCACGGTAAGCCAGCGACACCAGGCGGCAAAGATTGCGATAGCCAGTGCCGTTCATACACAGCAGAACCAGGTGATAAGAGGCTTCAGAAGAGCCACGGGCGTTCGACTTGGTAAAGCGCGAGCCGGGCGCCACGTAGACTTCGCAACCAACGATCGGCTTGACTCCGGCATCCATCGCCTTGGAATAGAACTCGGCCGCACCGAACATATTACCGTGATCGGTCACGGCCACTGCCGGCATCCGGAAATCCTTCGCCCGGGCAACCAGTTCGTCAAGTTTGATCGCGCCATCGAGCAGGCTGTATTGGCTATGCAGGTGAAGGTGAACGAAATTGGAATGTATCATCGGTGCGCAACTCCCGAACAAGCCTGAAAAAAGCGGACCGCAGCCCGACAAAAACAGAAAACTATAATAATATTAATATATTGAAAACAAAAAAAGGGCAGGATTATTATCAAGATACTTAACCTACCATTGCTCTCAAATGAGGGTCAAGGCGCTTCAGAACCTTGGAAAATTTTACAGATTCCCCGGCAGATTCAAGGAAAATCAGCACGACCACTTTCGCCGCAGGTGATCTTGGGTTATTAATTTAGAGTCTGAATAATTTCGCCTCTTTTCTCACAGGGATAAGCATATGCGTATCGAATCCGATCTCAAGCTGGGCTTCAAGGATGTCCTCATCCGCCCCAAACGCTCAACCCTCAGCAGCCGTGCCCTGGTTAAACTGGAACGGACCTTCACCTTCCTGCACAGCGGTCGCGAATGGAACGGGATTCCGATCATCGCCGCCAATATGGACACCGTGGGGACCTTTGAACTGGCGCGTGTCCTCGCCGACTTCGGCCTGCTGACCGCCGTCCACAAACACTACAGTCTGGACGAGTGGAGCGCCTTCCTCGCTGAACAGGAGGACAGCATCTACCAGCGGATCATGGTCAGCACCGGCACGGCCACTGCCGATTTCAGCCAGTTGCAGCAGATCGTGAAACAGCACGAAAAGCTGAACTTCATCTGCATCGACGTCGCCAACGGCTACGCCGAAGCTTTCGTCGAGTTTGTGCGCCGCTGCCGAGACACCTTCCCCGACAAAACAATCATCGCCGGCAACGTCGTCACCGGTGAGATGGTCGAAGAACTGCTTCTCTCCGGGGCGGATATCGTCAAAGTCGGTATCGGTCCCGGCTCGGTCTGCACTACCCGGGTTAAAACCGGGGTCGGCTACCCCCAGCTCTCCGCCGTCATCGAATGTGCCGACGCTGCTCACGGACTGGGCGGACGGATTATCTCGGACGGCGGCTGCATCTGTGCCGGTGATGTTGCCAAGGCTTTCGGCGGCGGAGCCGACTTCGTCATGCTCGGCGGCATGTTGGCAGGGCACGATGAAAGCGGCGGTCGACTGGTGGAACGCGATGGCCGCCAGTTCAAGCTCTTCTACGGCATGAGCTCGGCAACGGCGATGGAGAAACATGCCGGCGGTGTCGCGGAATACCGTGCTTCGGAAGGAAAAACCGTAGAGGTCCCCTACCGCGGCCAGGTCGCCGAAACGGTCAAGGACATCCTCGGCGGCGTGCGTTCCACCTGCACCTATGTCGGCGCCTCGGCGTTGAAAGAACTGACCAAAAGAACCACCTTCATCCGCGTTCAGGAACAGGAAAATCGCACCTTCTCCTGATTGAAAATGAGTCCGGCACTACGAACAGGATGACCAATCACCCGAGAGCCAGATCCGCGGGACAGACACAAGGACCAATACATGTCTTTTAACAGACAGATCGAATACCAGCTGCACCCGTTACGGGAAACCCTCTATAACGAACTGCACATCCGCCCTTTTCCGAAGGTCGAGACGCCGCAGCTGATCACCCATCTGGTCGCCTGCTGTGCCGAACGCGACCTGCTCAAGCGGGCCTTCGATCAGCTCTGTGACCTCTGCCGCCGCTACGGTGTCAACCTGCCACAGGATGACACCGCTTTCTTTCAGCAGGACTTCGGCGATTTTTCGATTCACTGGGAGCGCCATGTCGAATTCTATTCCCTGACGATCATGACTGCTGTCATCAATGATGGCGAACCGTTTGAACATGCCGCCGTCGACCTGCTGCCGGCCGACTGGTTGCGAGCTCTCCCCGGCCAGATGGTTGGCGCCTTTCACCTGATCATCGATGATCACCGGCTCGATTATTCATCAGCGGCTCTGACCCGCTGCTTTGAGGCCCAGCCGCTCATGGCCGGGAATGTCGCCAATCAGCGCGCCCAGGTTTATACCGCGTTCAAAATTCACGGTGATAACCACGGCCGCTTCGTCATTCGCAATCAGGGCTTGAATACTTCGCAGATGGGACAGCTGGCGCGCCGGACCATGGACCTGGAGACCTACCGCCTGCTCGCCCTGCTCTCCCTGCCGCTGGCCAAGAGGATCGCCCCGCAGCTGCTCGACATGGACCGCAAACTGGCGGAGATGCTCAACAGGATCAAGGAGCTGGAGAGCAGCAGAGGGGAACGGGAACTGCTGGAGAAACTGACCCAGGTCGAAGCGCGGCTGGAAACCTACCGGGCGGAAACCAATCACCGTTTTTCGGCAACCCGCGCCTATCATCAGATGGTCAAGGATCGGTTGGAGGGGATCAAGGAAGAGTCGATTGAGGGAGCGCTCTCGCTCGGCGAATTCATAAGCCGCCGGCTCGACCCGGCGCTGCGGACCTGCGATTCAATGCAGACCTGGATGGAAGATCTCTCAAAACGGATCGAGCGCGCCAGCGACCTGATGCGCACCCGGGTCAACCTGAACCTGCAGGAGCAGAACCGCTCGCAGCTGACCGCCATGAACCGCCGCAGTCGCCTGCAATTCCGGCTGCAGGAGACCGTCGAAGGGCTCTCCATCGCCGCGATCAGCTATTACGCCGTCGGCCTGCTGAGCTACCTGTTCGGCGGACTGCCGCTCAAAAACTGGGGGATCGACAAAAACGTTCTGCTCGCCAGCTCGATCCCCGTCGTCGTTATCGTCATCTGGTACGTCACCCACCGGATCAAGCACCGCCTGATCAAGGATCAGGATGTGTGTGAGTGAGAATAGGAAAAAGGAGAAAGGAAAAAGGAGAAAGGTTTTCAGACTTTAGCCTTTCACCTTTAGCCTATAACCCTCACCCCCGCCTCCCCCAACATCGTGACCAGCTTGATCAGCGGCAGGCCGATGAGGGCGTTGTAGTCCTCCCCTTCCATCTTCTCCATCAGGGCGATCCCCAACCCTTCGATTTTGAAAGACCCGGCGCAGTCATACGGCTGTTCCCGCTCCAGGTAATCATCGATCTGCTCATCGCTCAGCTGTCGAAAGGTCACGGAATAAGTGGCATAATCGCTCTGGGATGTTTCGTTGCGGCTGTCGTACAGCGCCAGTCCGGTATAAAAGCAGTGCGTCCGTCCCGCCATCTGCTGCAACTGGAGAAAGGCCCGGTGCTTATCCCCCGGCTTGCCGACCGGACGTTTGCGCTGATCAACGAAGATCTGGTCGGAGCCGATGATCAGAGCATCGGGATACTTGCCGGCGAGGCTCTGGGCTTTGCCGAGGGCCAGATGACGAACAAGCAACGATGGCGCGACCTGCGGATCGAGAACCTCGGTGAATTCAGGCGCCGCCGTCACAAAAGGCAACCCCAACTGCTGCAGCAACTGTTTGCGATAAGGGCTGGTCGAAGCCAGGACAATTTTTCGCATGTCATTATCCTTCCCGGCCTCGATTCACACTTTTCGGAAAATCAGGCCGCTAATTTATCCCCCGCGTCACGGCGCCAGACCGGGCCGGGCTCTCTGACTGAGGAGATCCGTTCCCGCTGCAGCAAACCCTTGTCGCGCAGGAAGCTTTTCACTTCGCTCAGCAACTGCTGCTGCAGCTGAATTTCGTCGATATCGCCTGCCAGAGATTCGATGCTGCCGTCTTCGCTCCAGATCGGCAGCAGTCGGGCCGCTTCACCAGTCCCGATAAAAACCTCGCCGCCGATCTCGTGCGAACCGTCCCCCACCAGGCCGCGGATGACTCCCGAAGGGGTATCACCATGATAACTCAGATCGATGTCGCGAATGTCGAAATAGACACAGCCAGCCGCTGTGTTTTGCGCCGGGGATAACCAGATCATAATCTCCTCCTCTGAAGAATTAGCGGTTGATTATCTGATTAACCCGGATGCATGACGGAATATGTCACTCTTGTAGAGCCAACGCATCATACAGAAAACGGCCGAACTGCTCCCGGATCGGATCGGGCCCGATCACCCGCACATGGGGGATGAAGGAGCAAATCCAGGCAAGGATCTCCTTGTCACCGCTGGCCGTAAACCGCAGCACCAGCGAACCGTCCGGATTCTCCTCAATCTCCTGCTGCGGATGCCAGATCCGCTCGCGCACGTAAGGCGCTGCCGGTGGGCTGAAATAGAGTTCCAGCGAGCGCGCCTCCCCATCCTCGATCAGACCGAAAGCTGTGCCGGTGAGCATGGCAACCCGGTAATCCTCCGGCACCTCGAAGCGCTCATCAAGAATCTCCAGGTGAATAATCCGCTCAACTGCGAATAATCTGAGCGCCTTGCGGTTGTGAGCATAACCACCGATGTAGAGGCCGTTCTTGAAAAACAGCAGGGTGTAAGGATCGACCTGGTAATCCGCCGCTTCACGGCCAACCGGCCGGTACTGAATGCGGCAACGCTTCTGCTTGAGCAGCACTTCGCGCAGCTTGTTCAGCAACTCACGCTGACCGGAATAATCCTTGAACCCGAGAAAACGGGGGGAAGAGGCCTCGGCCAGGCGTTCCAGGTGGGCCACACTACGCGGCGGCAGATTGGAGCGGATCCGTGCAAAGATCGCTTCCAGATCGTCCTGAAAGGGTGTCCCCTGGAGGAAGTCGAGTTGTCCCCGGCAGAGGTAGAGAGTCATCAACTCTTCGAGGGAAAAAGTGATCGGCGGCATTTTGCCGAAGCCGGAGATGAAACCGTAAAGCACGTGGCCGTCATCCTGGCGTTCCTTGACCAGTGGATAACCGGCATCCTCCAACGCTTCCAGGTCGCGATAGACCGTACGCCGGGTGACCTGGCACTCCTCGACCAGTTCATCGACCGTCGCCCCGTAACGCGCTTCGAGAATGCGAATCAAGTCATGCAGGCGCGAGGCCTGGCTGTATTTCTTGGGCCGACGGCCCGGCTTGCGTACGGCAGGAGGCATAAGAGGATTCCTCGTGAGGGATATTCAACGTTTAATGCGGGCAGTTTACTCGATCTCGGACGATTAATCCATGTGGGACAACACAACACCTCGGTCGATAATCCGGGCGCAATTCATTGCGCCCGGATTATCAATTCGATCTACAACATCCCCTTGTTTCGATTCAACATTGTAGGGGCGTGATTCATCGCGCCCATTACAGCCAGAAGGAACAGAATCAATGATAATGGCATGTCAAAATTTTTTGACAGATACAGACACCCTTGAAGAAAAAAGCTGACCACTTCTGTTGACTCTTTGATGCCGGTCTAGGACAATCAGAAAAAAGCCCGAAAGGTGAGCTATGGATCTTTTTAACACCACTGAAACCATTATTGTTCTCGATTTTGAAACGACAGGAATGACACCGGAAAACGGCGACCGCGCGATCGAGGTCGGGGCCGTCGTACTACGTGGCGGGGAGATCGCCGACACCTTTCAGAGCCTGATCAATCCCGGTTTTCTCGTGACCCGCGAGATCGAGGGGATCACCGGCATCACCAACGACATGCTCATCGATGCCCCCCCGGCAACAGAAGTGATGGAAAAATTTGTCCGCTTTATCGGCACTTATCCGCTGGTCGCCCACAACGCCTCGTTTGACCAGAAATTCCTCGAAGCGGAACTGACCCACCTGGGGAAAAACCGCCCACTGAACTTCGGCTGTACCCTGCAGGTCGCCCGCCGGCTCTATCCGGATGTCATCAATTACAAGCTGGAGACTCTGGCGCGTTACAAGGGATTGCCGATCGACAGCCGGCTGCACCGGGCTCTGGCCGACGCAGAACTGGCGGCGCTGTTGTGGCGAGCCATGTGTACCGACCTGGAAAAGCAGTTCGGTTTTGAACATGTCGATTTTGAACTGATGAAAAAAATCGGGCGTCTGAACCGCGATAACGCCCACGAACTGATTCAAAAAGAAGCCGAATCGAGCCGCAAGAACCCAACGGAAACCACAGGCAGTCTGTTCGGTTAACTAAAGGACGAAGACCATGAAAATAAGCATCGAATTCTGCAATCAGTGAGGCTACCGCCCGCGTGCCGTCAGTCTGGCGGATAAGATTAAACGCGAATTCAACGTCACCTGCGAAATGATCCCTTCTTCCGGCGGAGTCTTTGAGATTGTTGTCGATGGCAACCTAATCTACTCGAAGAAAGAGACTGGGGTCTTCCCGGCCGAATTCACCATCCTCGACCAACTGAGGAAATAAAGAATGATCTAAACCACCACCAGCCCTCACCCATGGCACCCATGAAAACCGATCTGCTTTTTGCCCCCGAACAGCTCAAAAGACTGGCCTGTCGGATTCTCACTGCAGCCGGCAGCTCCGATAAGGAAGCGGAAATCGTTGCCGCACATCTGATACGCGCCAACCTGACCGGCCATGACAGCCACGGTATCGGCATGCTGCCAACCTACCTGCGCTCAATCGCCAACGGGCTGCTCATCCCGAATACGCCCTTAAAACTGATCAGCGACACCGGTGCGATACTGATCTGCGACGGCGAACGCGGCTACGGCCAGCGGGTCGCCCGCGAGATGATGGATATGGCCATTGCCCGCTGCCGGGACACCGGCCTGGTCCTCACCGCCCTGCGCAACGCCCACCATATCGGCCGGGTCGGCAGCTACGGCGAGCAGGCCATGGCCGCCGGACTGATCTCGCTTCATTTCGTCAACGTCACCGATCACACCCCGGTGGTCGCCGTCCATAACGGCGCCGACGGCCGTCTGTTGACAAACCCTGTCTGTTTCGCCATGCCCGGCACGGCAAAGCACCCCAACCTGCTGCTCGACATGGCGACCAGCAAGATCGCCCTCGGCAAGGCCAGGGTCGCCATGAATGCCGGCAAGGAGGTCGCAGACGACACCCTGCTCGACAGTCACGGCAGCCCGACCAACGACCCACGGGTCCTGTTTTCAGACCCGCCGGGAGCACTCAAACCCCTCGGCCGTCACAAGGGGTTCGGTATCGCCTTTTTCTGCGAACTGCTCGCCGGCGTTCTCAGCGGCGGCGGCACCATGCAACCGGAGCACCCCCGTCACGGCGGCGTCACCAACAACATGCTGACGATCCTCATCGACCCGCAACGACTGGTGAACAACCAGTGGCTGGAGAGTGAGGTTGACGCCATCGCCGACTACCTGCTCGCCTCCCCCCCGGCGACGGATGCCGACGATGAGATCATGCTGCCGGGCGAACCGGAGCGCCGCCACGCGGAGCAAAGAAGCCGTGACGGAATTCCCGTCGACCATGAAACCTGGCGTGAACTGCTCGCGGGGGGAACCGCCCTCGGCATTCCGGAAAGCGAACTGAACGCCTGCCAGACCACCCCCTGACGACAAGGAGCCGCCATGCCCGTCATCCCCTACCTGCCCGCCGACATTGAGGAGCCCCGTGAGCTCGTTACCGCCATCCGTGCCCGACGCGGCGGAACCCTGCTCAACCTCGACCGCATGCTGCTCCACAGTCCCCCTTTCGCCGCCGCCTGGAACGCCTTTCTCGGCGGGGTTCGACAGACTCTCGACGCGCCGTCAAAATTGCGCGAACTGGCAATCTGCGTCGTCGCCCTGCTCAATGACGCCGAGTACGAATTCATTCAGCACGGGCCTGAATTTCTCAAGGCCGGCGGCACCGGTGAGCAACTCGAGTGGTTGAAGAACCTTCCGGAGTTGAACGCCCCGGCAGGCCTTTTCAATCCCGCGGAATATGCTATTATTCGCCTGACCTGCGAAATGACACGCAACATCCATGTTTCTCCGGCCACCGCAGATGCGGTGCTGGCAGAGTTGGACAGCCCGCAACACTACACCGAAATCGTCGGTGTCATAGCCACCTACAACA
>PKUG01000027.1 GCA_002869665.1 Desulfuromonas sp.
AATGGCGGGGCTGACGGGACTCGAACCCGCGACCTCCGGCGTGACAGGCCGGCGTTGTAACCGACTCTACTACAGCCCCGCAGATAGAAATAGGAAGTATCAAATGCCCGTTAGGGATGAAGATGGACAGTTTGAACTTCCTACTTCGAATCTATCTTTTTAGTGATGCTAAAATTTAATTGACGGCGTCTTTGAGTGCCTTGCCAGCCTTGAACTTCGGAACCTTGGCTGCGGCAATTTCAATCTTTTCGCCAGTCTGAGGATTTTGACCGGTACGAGCAGCACGCTCACCGACACTGAAAGTGCCAAAGCCGACCAGTGCTACCTTCTCCCCTGCCTTCAGTGCATCCGTAACAGCCTCTGCAAATGCTTTGAGTGCACCTTCTGCATCCGCCTTACTCAGCCCTGCTTTTTCTGCCATAGTATTGACAAGATCCGCTTTAGTCACAGCCCGTACCTCCCACTTAAATTTAAATTTTGGACAGCTAAAAACGCGATAAGATATATCAGGTTTACGAAAAAACTGTCAAGCTGTTTTTCCGTGTCCGGATAGCGCACCCCGTGATTTTTCCGGGTAATTATAACTACATGGCGCGCCTTTTACTAATCGCTCGCTACCGCGTGCGGCGAGAGCAGAATATATGTTGCCGAGCATAGAAAAGCAAGTTGATTTTTTACAGTTTCACTGTTTTTTCTTATTCGACTGAAATACTTTGCTTTTAAATTTGTCGCTGCACTAAGCCACACTCGGAAGCAACGCCTGCGCAACAACCTGGTCCATGTGCTCGACCGGAATGATCTCCAGGGACTTAAGAATCTGCGGAGAAATATCGGCAAGATTCTTTTTGTTCCCCTCGGGAATCAAGACCTTAGTGATACCCCCACGCCGGGCCGCCAGAAGCTTTTCTTTCAGCCCACCGATGGAAAGAACCCGACCGCGCAGAGTCACCTCACCGGTCATTGCCAGATCTTTCGTCACCCGTCGTCCGGTCAAGGCCGAAGCCAGAGCCGTCGCAATGGTAATTCCCGCCGAAGGGCCGTCTTTTGGAACCGCGCCTTCAGGCACATGAAGATGAACATCAAGCTTGGAATAAAAATCCTCTTCGAGTTCAAATTCCTGCCAACGCGAACGGACATAGCTCATTGCTGCCTGGGCGGATTCACGCATAACTTCACCCAACTTACCAGTAATCGTCAATTTCCCCTGCCCCGGAAAAATCTGAACCTCGATAGACAGCAGTTCGCCACCTGTTTCAGTCCAGGCCAAACCGGTGGCAACTCCGATCTGATCCTCCTTTTCCCGCATACCGTACTGGTATGAGGGCACACCGAGATAGGTCTTGATCTGGTTTTCACCGACATTAAAAGATTTGTCAGGTCCTTCCAGAAGGCTGCGCTTTGCTAATTTCCGCATGACTGAAGCGATATTACGATCCAGACTGCGAACACCAGACTCGCGCGTATAACGTCTGATAATCTCGTAAACAGCTCGATCGGAAAAGTTAACCTGCTCCGTCTTGAGTCCATGAGCTGAAACCTGTTTTTTGATCAGATAACGCTTGGCGATATGAAGCTTCTCCTCCTCGGAGTAACCTTCTATTCGGATAACTTCAAGACGATCATGCAATGGCCGTGGAATCGCATGAAGGTTATTGGCTGTAGCAACAAAAAGAACCTGAGAAAGATCGTAATCGATATCAAGAAAATGATCGACAAAGCTGCTGTTTTGCTCAGGATCAAGTACCTCCAACAGTGCCGATGACGGATCACCACGAAAATCCGTACTCATCTTATCGATTTCGTCAAGCATGAACACCGGATTCTTGACCCCGGCCTTACGCAATCCCTGAATAATCTTGCCCGGCATTGCACCGATGTATGTCCGCCGATGACCACGGATCTCGGCTTCGTCACGGACGCCACCCAAAGAAACACGGACGAACTTGCGCTGCAAAGCCTTGGCAATCGACTGTCCCAGTGACGTTTTGCCAACACCGGGAGGTCCGACAAGACACAATATTGGCCCCTTGATCTGCTTAACCAGTGCCTGTACCGCAAGATATTCAAGAACCCGCTCTTTGACTTTTTCCAGTCCGTAGTGATCCGCCTCAAGAATTTCTTCTGCACTGAGGAGATCGTGACGATCGCGGGTCCCCTTTTGCCAGGGGAGAGAAAGCAACCATTCTATATAGTTACGGACAACCGTTGCCTCGGCAGACATCGGCGACATCATTTTCAGCTTACGCAGTTCCGCCGTCGCCTTCTCCGCGGCTTCCTTGGACATACGCTTTTTTTGAATCTGCCCCTCGAATTCAAGGATTTCCTGCTTGAATTCATCCTGTTCACCGAGTTCTTTCTGAATCGCGCGCATCTGCTCGTTGAGATAATATTCCTTCTGGCTACGCTCCATCTGACTTTTAACGCGGCTGCGGATACGCCCCTCGATCTGCAGGATCTCAATTTCCTGTTCCAGCAGGACAAGCAGATGCTCCAGACGCCGTACAGGATCAAGAATCTCAAGAACATCCTGTTTGTCTGCAATTGGAACATGCAGATGCCCGGCAACCGTGTCGGCAAGTCGAGAGGGTTCTTCAAGCCCGGCAATCGTGGCGCTGACTTCAGCCGGAATTTTCTTACTCAGATTGACATAACTTTCAAAGGTTTCATGGACCGTACGCCTGACGGCATCAATCTCAAGAGATTCGGTAATCGTCTCGTGCAGTGGCTCCACTACAGCCTGTAGCAATTCGTCATCGGCAACGAAAGATTCGATTCGCCCACGCCGAATCCCCTCGACAAGGACCTTGACTGTTCCATCAGGGAGTTTCAGAAGTTGGACGACCTTCCCCACAGTGCCAATCTGATAGAGATCATCTTCTCCGGGCTCATCGTTTTTTGGATCGAGCTGGCTGACAAGAAAAATCAGTTTATCGCCGGCGGAGGCTTTCTCGAGGGCGCCAATTGAATGTTTCCGTCNAAAAGCGGCGCAACCATATGGGGAAAAATCACGATGTCCCGCAGGGGGAGTAACGGGAGCAAACGGGAAGAGACATCTGTACTTTGAGCAGTTGGTTCCGACATATATTCAAGCCTGTGTGCTAAACGGATTGGACAACAGCAGCGCCCATACCGAGTTTATGAAAAAGGAGCGCATTTCGATAACCGAAATGCGCTCCTCTTATTTAAATGCTATCTGAAATGATTATGCGCTTTCGGCGACATCGTAGAGGATAATCGGCTTAATGCCTTTAGTTATAACCTCTTCATTGAGCACAACCTCTTTGACCCGATCCTGCGACGGGATATCATACATGACATCGAGCATCGCATTTTCCATGATCGAACGCAAACCACGGGCTCCGGTTTTCCGGGTCAATGCTTCGCGGGCAATCGCGACCAGCGCTCCATCCGTGAACTTGAGATTGACCTTTTCCATTTCAAAGAGACGCTGATACTGCTTGATCAGAGCATTCTTCGGTTCGCGCAGGATCTGGATCAGCGCGTCCTCGGTCAGTTCGTTGAGTGTCGCGATCACAGGAATCCGCCCAACGAATTCCGGGATCAGACCAAACTTGAGCAGATCTGTCGGCTGTACTTTGGCCAGCAGGTCACCGAGATCCGCTTCTTTGATGGAGCGTACTTCGGCACCAAAGCCCATGGCTTTTGAACCGATACGTTTGTTGACGATCTTCTCAAGCCCGGAAAAGGCTCCACCACAGATAAAGAGAATATTTGTCGTGTCGACCTTGAGAAATTCCTGTTGCGGATGCTTGCGCCCACCTTTCGGCGGAACACTCGCTGTCGTGCCTTCGATAATCTTGAGCAGCGCCTGCTGAACACCTTCACCGGAAACATCGCGGGTGATTGAAGGTGATTCCGACTTTCTGGCGATCTTGTCGACTTCGTCGATGTAGATGATCCCCTTCTGCGCTTTTTCGAGATCATAGTCGGCTGCCTGGAGCAGATTGAGAATGATATTCTCAACATCCTCACCAACGTAACCAGCCTCGGTCAGATTCGTGGCATCAGCAATAGTGAAAGGGACATCGAGAAGCTTGGCCAGGGTCTGAGCCAACAGGGTCTTGCCGCTACCGGTAGGACCGAGAAGCAGAATGTTACTTTTCTGGATCTCGATATCCTCGTTTTTTTCGATGAACTCGATCCGCTTGTAGTGGTTGTAAACGGCAACGGACAGCACCTTTTTGGCCTGTTCCTGTCCGACGACGTATTCGTCAAGGATATCCTTGATCTCAACCGGCTTGGGAAGTTTACGTGTTTCGGAGGCAGCCGATTGGTCAAGGCGCGTCTCTTCGTCGATAATATCGTTGCAAAGCTCGATACACTCGTCACAGATATAAACCGTCGGCCCGGCAATCAGTTTTTTGACCTCATCCTGCGACTTACCGCAGAAGGAACAGGTCAACTGACTGTTTTCATCCTTGGGACTCACTTATATTTCCTCCGTAAGAAAGTGCCTGTTCAGCTTTTCCTTCTGACAATCGAGTCGATAATACCATAATCGCGTGCCGTTTCGCTATCCATGAAAAAATCGCGCTCAGTATCAGCCGCAACCTTCTCAAGCTCCCGCCCCGTGTGCTTGGCAAGGACGCCGTTCAGGGTTTCACGCATGCGCAGAATTTCCTGTGCGTGAATTCCGATATCCGTAGCCTGCCCCTGAAATCCCCCAAGAGGCTGATTGATCATCACGCGGGCATGCGGCAAGGCATAACGCTTGCCGGGAGCCCCTGCTGCAAGCAGGATGGCACCCATGCTGGCAGCCTGACCGACACAGATTGTCGAAACAGGAGCTTTGAGATACTGCATGGTATCATAAATCGCCATCCCGGCAGTGACAACCCCACCGGGCGAATTGATATACAGGTGAATATCGCGGTCAGGATCTTCCGATTCCAGGAAGAGCAACTGAGCGATAATCAGATTGGCCATATGGTCTTCGATTTCCCCCCCCAGGAAGATGATCCGATCCTTGAGCAAGCGCGAATAAATATCATACGCACGTTCCCCGCGACCGCTATCTTCTACTACCATCGGCACCAGACTCATTTATGACTCCTTTTCTTCTGTATTACCGGCCTCCTCGCCTGCTTCTTCAGTTTCAGGTTGTTTCGGCTCGACTTCAGTGACGACCGCCTGATCAATGATGAACTTGGATACTTTTTCAGAGAGCAACTGGCCTTTCAGACCATTCATGGCCTGCGGATTTTCAAAGTACTTTTGCACCTGCTCCAGCGGCGTATTGCTTTCATCGGCAAAAGATTTGATCCGCTCTTCGACTTCACTGTCTTCAACGTCCAACTCTTCCTGCTTGGCGATCGCATCGAGCAGCAGCTCACCCTTAACCTGCATTTCAGCCATCGGCCGATAGTTATTGGCAAAGGCTTCGTCATTCATGCCCAGCATTTCCAGGGTCATCCCCTGGGCCTTAAGGCGCTGGGAAAAACTGTCCTTAAGATAATGGAGCTGATTCTGGATCATCCCCTCCGGAACCTCAAACTCGTTCTTTTCGATCAGAGCAGTCATCATGTTTTCCTGAAGCTGATCGTTAACACGGCGAGTCTCCTGGGTAATGGTATTCTCCTTGATCTTCTCCTTGAGCTCTTCCAGAGTCTCAGCCTCCATCTCCTTGGCCAGATCGTCATCGATCTTCGGAGTGACCTTCTCTTTGATCTCCTTGAGAGTCACCTTGAAAACAGCATCTTTACCGGCCAGATCCTTGGCACCATAATTTTCCGGGAAAGCGACCGAGATCTCTTTTTCCTGCTCACGTTTCATTCCGGCAACCTGATCTTCAAAGCCGGGGATAAAGCTGCTTGAACCGAGTTCAAGCTGATAATCTTCGGCAGAACCATTTTCGAATGCCGTACCGTCGACATAGCCGACGAAATCGATGATAACCGTATCGCCCTCACGGGCCAGCTTACGGCTGGTCACCTCGAGTTGAGCGCGAGATTCGGCAATGTGCTGCAACTGGTAGTCAACGCTGCCTTCATCGAAAACAAACTTTTCTTTTTCCAGCTCCAGACCGGTGTAATCTTTGGCCACGATCTCGGGGCGAACCTCTACCTCTGCTTCGTAGGTAAAGGACTGACCTTCCTCGACAGTGCCGGTATTGACCACTTCTGGCTGAGAAACGGCCTCAATGTTGTTGTCAATCATGGCCTTGTACAGGCTGTTGTTGATCAGCGGCCCGGTTGCATCGTACTGGGCCTTGAATCCGAACTGCTGCTGTAAAATCGATTTCGGCACCTTGCCTTTGCGAAAACCTTTGATATTTGCCGTCTTGGCAATCTTCTTGTAGGCGCTGTCAAGCTCAGCGGCAACGACATCAGCGTCAACTTCGACAAAGAGCTTCTTCTTGATCGAACTCAGTTCTTCAACCCGTACGTTCATTCTCAATCCTTCCTGATTCCTATGATTAACTTAAAGATAAACGGAAACAAACCGCTGCCTAACCTGGTTGGCTGATAAACTTGGTGCGAGAGGGGGGACTCGAACCCCCACGCCACGGGACACTAGATCCTAAATCTAGCGCGTCTACCAATTCCGCCACTCTCGCACGAAAGTCTTCCTACAAGCAACAATGCTCACCTCCATACCCACCCGGTCTGACGGGCTAACTGAGCGTGGAAGGTGAGCATAGTTCTTTTTAATGGGGTGAGTGAAGGGATTTGAACCCTCGACAACTGGAGCCACAATCCAGTGCTCTACCAACTGAGCTACACCCACCAGAAAAACCCGGCCATGTTACGTAAAGAGCTACTACATGTCAAACTAAAAATGGCGCGCCAGGGAGGATTCGAACCCCCGGCCTACGGATTAGAAGTCCGTTGCTCTATCCAGCTGAGCTACTGGCGCTGATCGTTGCCCAACCGAAGTAACTTCGCTACGCGGCAGGCTGCGTTTCTAGCATGCAGTTTAAAGATTTGCAAATAAATTCTGCCGTATTTACCCCCTTTAAGAACAAATCAAAGCAGCGAAGGATCGGAGCCGAAAATGTCGTCATCCGCCCCTCCGACATCGCCGCTCTGCCCCTTTTCAACAGGAGCGATTTTACCGCCAAC
>PKUG01000098.1:0-7916 GCA_002869665.1 Desulfuromonas sp.
GGATCGATCCCCTGCTTCTCCATCCGGTCGGCCATCGTCAAACCGTACGAGGGGGTACAGACCAGAACCGAGGAGCGATAGTCCTGCATGATCATCAGCTGTTTGTCGGTATTGCCGCCGGAAATCGGAATGACCGAAGCACCGATCGCCTCGGAGCCGTAATGCAGGCCGAAGGCTCCGGTAAACAGCCCGTAGCCGAAGGCGATATGCACGATATCCTCATTCGTCACTCCGGCCGCCGTCATGAAACGGGCAACAAGTTCGGTCCAGGTCGCGAGATCCTGACGAGTATAGCCGACAACAGTCGGTTTACCGGTCGTCCCGGAGGAGGAATGGATACGCACAACTTCCCGCATCGGCACAGCGAACATTCCATAGGGATAATTCAGCCGCAGGTCTTCCTTGGTGGTAAATGGCAGATGACGCAGATCTTCGAGACACTTCACATCCTGCCAGTTGAATCCCTTGGCTTCAAACTTGTTCTGATAGCAGGGGACCTTTTCAGCGACCAGCTTCAAGGTCTGCTGTAAACGTTCGAACTGAAGCATACGCAACGCGTCTCGCGAGCGGCATTCTTCCTCCCTGTTCCAGATTTTTACTGAACTGATCATATTAAAGTATTACTTTCAGTTTAAATTTCAACCTATTGAAATACAGTCTATTTTTGAAAAAATTCTTGCCATTTTTCATATTAAATCGTGTATTTGGTGGTCTTAAATCGCAGTGATCTTCTTGCTGGCGATAACCTTGATCCCGTTGGCGGTGAGAACCGAAATCGCTTCATCGACATTATCAAAGCGGAAGATGATCACGGCATTATCACCGGAACGCTCAACGAAGGCATACATGTACTCGACGTTGATATCGTTCTGATCGAGGATCTGCAGAATCGACGAGAGACCGCCGGGGCTGTCGGGGACTTCAACACCAATAACCTCGGTCTTGCTGACCGTGAAATTATGCTCGCGAAGAACGGTAAGGGCCTTTTCGCTATCCTGAACAATCAAACGAAGAATACCGAAATCGGAGGTATCCGCCAGTGACAGGGCGCGGATATTCACGCCAGCTTCACCGAGTACACCACAAACTTCTGCCAACCGGCCCGACTTGTTCTCAATAAAAATTGAAATCTGTTCAACCTTCATAATGGACTCCTTTGTGCCGGGTCTGACGGGTGACGCATGAACAGCCCCCGCAAAACCCTCGCTCAGATTAAGAATTCTTTTGTCGGTTATCGATGACGCGCTTAGCCTTCCCTTCGCTTCGGGCAATGCTCTTCGGTTCGACCAGGCGAACATTACAGGTTACGCCAAGCAGGTCTTTGATATCCTTACGGATCCGGTTTGTGAGGTTCTGCAGGTTCTTGATCTCGTCAGAGAACGTCTGCTCGTTGACCTCGACCTGAACTTCCAGAGTATCGAGGTTCCCTTCGCGTTCAACGATCAACTGGTAATGCGGCTCGACCCCCTCGATGTTGAAGAGAACCGATTCGATCTGGCTTGGGAAAACATTGACGCCACGGATGATCAGCATGTCGTCGCTACGGCCGCTGAGACGCTCGATACGAGCATGAGTCCGACCGCAGATGCAGGGTTCCTTGCTCAGGCAGGTGATGTCGCGGGTCCGGTACCGGATCAATGGAATCCCTTCCTTGGTGATGGTGGTGATAACCAGTTCACCATGTTCACCGTCCGGAAGGACTTCACCGGTATCGGGGTCGATAATTTCCGGGATGAAGTGATCTTCCCAGATATGCAATCCCTTCTGGGCTTCGATGCATTCAATGCCGACCCCGGGACCGAGGATTTCCGAAAGACCATAGATGTCGATCGCCTTGATATTGAGATTTTCTTCGATCTCGGCACGCATCTTCTCACTCCAGGGCTCGGCTCCGAGGATGCCGACCTTGAGCTTGAGGTTCTTGATATCGATCCCTTCTTCAGCGGCAGCTTCGGCGAGATAAAGGCTGTACGAAGGGGTACAGGTGAGGACAGTAGATCCGAAGTCCTGCATGATCATCAGCTGCTTCTTGGTGTTACCGCCCGACATGGGGATGACCGAAGCGCCGACCCGCTCAGCACCATAGTGAGCACCGAGACCACCGGTAAAGAGACCATAGCCGTAAGCGTTGTGAATAACGTCCCCTTTGTGGGCTCCGGCGGCGACAAAAGAACGGGCCATCAACTCGGTCCAGGTGTCGATATCACGCCGGGTGTAACCGACGACGGTCGGCTTGCCGGTTGTCCCCGAGGAGGCATGGATGCGGACAATCTGCTCCAGCGGCACGGCAAACAGGCCATAGGGGTAGTTATCACGCATATCCTGCTTGAGGGTGAACGGCAGGCGCTGCAGATCCTTCAAACTTTTGATATCCGCCGGTTTGATCCCCGCCTTGTCAAACGACTGGCGATAGAAAGGCACCGTGGCATAAACCCGCTCGACGGTCTGCTGCAGGCGTTTCAGTTGCAGGGATTCAATCGCTTCCCGTGGCAATGTTTCGAATTCGTCATTCCAGATCATCAGTCTGACCTCTCCTTCTGCTAAAAACAAAAGTCCCCCTCAACGACCCGGTATACGGGGTTGAGGGGGGACTATTATTTCACCTGGCAACCGAGTTCAAAGGCCTTCAGGTTGATATCGAGCAAACGCTCGGGGATCATTTTTTTCAACGCAGCCAGCCAGAGTTCGCGGTCGAAATCGAGGACGTTCGACAACGCTCCAAGCAGGACGACGTTGACTGTCTTGGAGTTTCCTGCTTCCAGTGCCAGGTCAAGACCGTCGACAACCCGCGTGTCGGGGAACTGGGCCTGGATATCTTCAGCCAGGTTCTCCGGGTAGGCCTGCTTGCCGAGGGCGACAGAGGGGGGCGCGATCTTCCAGTTATTGATGATCACCTTGCCACCGGCACGCAGTAACGGCAGGTAACGCCGGGTCTCCAGCATTTCGAAACTGAAGAGGATGTCGACCTCCCCTTCCGGGATGATCGAGGAGTAGACCTTATCACCGTAGCGAACATGGGAGACAACACTACCGCCACGTTGCGACATGCCGTGAATCTCGTTCTTCTTGACATCGAAACCGGCCAGGAGCGTGACCTCGGAGAGAACCTCGCTTGCCAGCAGAATCCCTTGCCCGCCGACACCGGCCAACAAAATATTGGTTACATCAGCCATCGTTATTCACCACACTTTTGAAATGCATCGAAACCGCAGGTCTGTTGGCAGACCTGACAACCCGTGCAGATGATCTTGTCGATATTCGATTTCTTGTTCGCCGCGTCCCAGGTAATTGCCGGACAACCGAGCCGCAGGCAGGCCTGACAGCCGGTACATTTGTCATGATCGACGTAAAGCGGAGTCCGGCGTTCGAGATTGTCGCGCGGGACCAGCATACAGGGGCGCGTCGTAATGATGACCGAAACCTCGGGACGAGCCATCTCCTCACGGATCGTCTTGCGGGTCAGGGCGATATTGTAGGGGTCGATCGAAACGACATGCTTGACACCGACGGCACGGCAGAGTTGTTCCATGTCGACACGGAAGGTCTGCTCGTCTCCCAGGGTGAAACCGGAAGTCGGATTCTCCTGGCGCCCGGTCATGGCGGTGATCCGGTTGTCAAGAATGATTACAGTTGACGCTGACTGGTTATAAACCATGTCCATCAGACCATTGATCCCGGTATGCAGGAAGGTCGAGTCACCGATAACGGCAACAACCTTACGCTGTTCTTCAGCCGAAAGAACCTTGCTGATTCCGGTCGCATTACCGATACTCGCACCCATGCAGACACAGGTGTCCATGGCAGAGAGCGGCGGCATAAAGCCGAGAGTGTAGCAACCAATATCACCGGTCACATAGGCCTTGGCGCGGTTCAGTTCCATGAACACACCACGGTGAGGACAGCCTGGACACATGTTCGGCGGCCGCTGTGGCAGATCAGCGGAAGTTTCCTCGCTCGGCGAAGCGTCACCGAACATCCCCTGCTTCAGACGGCCGGGAGTCAATTCGCCGCAAAGGGACAGTTTATCCTTACCGCTGATGCCGATTCCCATCGCTTTGACCTGCTCTTCAATGAAGGGATCGAGTTCCTCGACAACGTAAAGCTCATCGTAGGCAGCAGCAAACTCGCGAATCAGGTTCTTCGGCAGCGGGTAGACCAGACCGATTTTAAGGACGTCGGCTTCAGGCAGAACCTCCTTGACGTACTGGTAGGAAACCCCTGAGGTGATGACACCGATCTTGCCGGCCCCCTTTTCGATCCGGTTGAACGACTGAGTGCAGGACCATTCTTCAAGGTCGGCAATCCGCCTTTCAACATCGTAATGACGCCGACGGGCATTGCCCGGAAGCATGACCAGCTTGGCGGCGTTACGTTCAAGCTTCGGCTCCTGGATGTCGTTCGTCCGCTCACCCAGCTCGACAACCGACTTGGAGTGGGAAATCCGCGTCGTGCTGCGCAGGAATACCGGGGTATCGAACTGCTCACTCAGCTCAAAGCCGAGACGCGTAAAATCGAGCGCTTCCTGGCTGTCGGCCGGTTCGAACATCGGCATTTTGACGAACTTGGCGTAATTGCGGTTGTCCTGTTCATTCTGCGAGGAATGCAGTTCAGGATCGTCGGCGGTCACCAGAACCAGGCCGCCACGAACACCGGTGTAGGAGAGCGTAAAGAGCGGATCGGCCGCGACATTGACACCAACATGCTTCATCGTCACCAGGGCACGGGCACCGCCAAAGCTGGCGCCGATCCCGACCTCGAGAGCGACCTTCTCATTCGGTGCCCAGGACGCATCGATTTCCTTGTAACGGGTGACATTCTCCAGAATTTCAGTACTAGGGGTTCCGGGATAAGCGGAAGCAACCAGCACGCCGGCTTCATAGGCGCCGCGAGCGATCGCTTCATTACCGGAGAGCAGAACTTTGTTCATGGTCATCCTTGTTTACTGCAGGCTAAATTGATGAAAATCTACGGGAAAATAAGACAGGGAATAATAGATAATCGCCCGCCCTCTGTCAATCGATGAGGGGCGCAAGTTTGCCGGAAAGGGGGAATTCTTTCAGTTGCCGCAGAGGTCGAGAAGGACGCCTTCCATCAACCCGGCATCGGCGACCTTGAGTTGCTGCTGACCGGTCCGCTTCAAAATCCTCAGAGCGATATCCAAACCCGGCAGAATCAGATCGCCACGCCCCGGCTCCATGCCGGGCAAAGCTTCACGCTCTTCAGCAGTGAGACGATCGAGGCGGGCGCGCAATTTGCGCAACCAGTCAAGCTCCAGACGCTGGTTGTTGATCCGCTCCGGAACGTATTCCCTCAGCTCGAGAAAAAGGGCCGCAAGGGTCGTCATGGTCCCGGCAGTGCCAACAATCTGGGCGTGTTTGAGGGGAAAATCTGCAACGTCAGGAGAGGCCAGAAAGGCATCGATCACAGCCTCGATATAGATCCCCCGTTGCACGGGATCGGGGAGTTCCTCTGCGAGCTGGACCACACCGAGATGGAAACTACGCTGGCTGGCAGCCCTGCCGGCACAGGCAGTGACAAATTCTGTGCTGCCGCCGCCAATATCGAAAAGCAGTGCGGACTGAGGCAACGGTTGGATAACGGAGAGAACACCCTTGGTCATCAGTCGGGCCTCTTCATCTCCACTGATCACCTCGATTGAAATTCCGGTCTCGGCGGTAACACGTTCGACAAACTGCTGCCGATTAACAGCATTGCGTAGGGCCGCGGTTCCGACGGCGCGCACTTCAGTGATGTTATGCGTCCGCAGTTCGGCACTGAAAGCACGCAACGCATCCAGGGTCCGCTCCATGCTCGCGGCCGCAAGCCCCAGCTCCTTGCTGAACCCGCCACCGAGGCGGGTAATCCGGCGCTGGCACAAGTGCGGCTGAGCCTGCCCGTCCCGGCATTCGCCGATCACCATCCTGACGGTGTTGCTACCGACATCAATTGCTGCTGGCATTTACTTCTCTCCGAGAGCGGCCTCGGAAACATTGAAAGTATGGTCGCCGATTTTCTCGAAGCTGTGCAGCATATCGATAAAGATCAAACCCTGCTGTACAGCGCATTCACCGGTATTAAGACGAGCGACGTGGTTATTGCGCAGGCTCTCTTCAAGGGCATCGATGGCATCTTCGTATTCCATCGACCGGGCAGCCATGTCAGCCGGCTCCTGATCCAGAGCATCGACAACAAAACGCAGGAATTCAAGGGTCTTCCCAGCGATAATCACGAGTTCGGAATCACCCATTTGCGAGAAACTGATCTTCCCTTCAGCCTTGCGCAGACCGAGTTCCCAGAGATTCTCACAATGGTCACCGACCCGTTCCAGGTCATTAACCATATTCATCAGGGAGCCGATCGATTCAGACGTTTCCGTAGATATCGATTTCTGTGACAACTTGACCAGAAAGTCCATGATTTCACGCTGCAGAATATCAACGAGGTCCTCTTTCTGCTCCAGACCGCGGATCCGCTTCACATCACCATCTTCAAGGAATTGATTGGTCTCCTCAAGCATATCCAGGGCGATCAGTGCCATCCGCTTGGTTTCTCGCCGCGCCTGCCCGATTGCAACCGGTGGCGTATTGAGAACGCGATCATCAATGTATTTAACCTGCTGGACTTCCATCCCCTCGTCACCACGGATTATTAAAGTCGACAGCTTCGCTAATAGACCAACCAACGGCAGAAAAATAATTGTGTTGATGATGTTGAACAAAGTATGGGTGTTGGCGATATGGCGTGCAATATAAGGTTTATCGCCGATCGCAGCGCCAAGGCTTTGCGCCTGGGCCTGCGTCTGGACAATGAAGTCGGCGTCACCCGGCGTGATGTAATCGATGAACTTGAGATAGAGTGGAAACAGCAACAACATGTAAAGAACGCCAAGGGCGTTGAACAGGAAGTGTGAGAACGCGGTTCGCTTGGCCGCGAGGTTGGTGCCGATGGCCGCGAGGTTGGCCGTGATCGTTGTCCCGATATTTTCACCGAGGATAAGAGCCACGCTGGCCTCGAACGAGATGAGACCGCTGCTGGCCAACGCCAGGGTGATCCCGATAGTGGCACTACTGCTCTGAACAATAACCGTCAGCAGCGCGCCGATAAGGATGCCGAGCAACTTGTAATCGCCGACCAACAGGAACAACTGGCGGAACTCTTCGCTCGACTTGAGTGGATTGAAGGCTTGCTTCATGGTCGCGAGACCAAAGAACAAAAGACCGAAGCCGAGGATGATCTCACCGATGTAGACGTATTTCTTGTTTCTACTGAACAGTTTGAAGCCAGCGCCGATGCCGATTGCGGGAAGTGCGAACTTGGTGATCTTGAAGGCGATCAGCTGGGCGGTGACCGTTGTTCCGATATTGGCACCGAGAACGATACCGATCGATTGCACCAGTGACAACAATCCGGCATTGACGAAGCCGACGACCATAACTGTCGTCGCACTTGACGACTGGATGATCGCCGTCACGGCAATACCGACCAGGGTCGCCACAATCCTGTTGCAGGTCAGGGCGGAAAGGATCTTGCGCATTCTGTCGCCGGCGATCTTCTGCAAACCTTCCGACATGATTTTCATGCCGAAAATGAACATCCCCAGGCCACCAAGCAGGCCAAAAATCAACTGCTGACTGATTAATGCAGACATGGATACTCCCGTCGCGCTAACTGAACTCTTGTATTATCCGAATCGAAAATAAATATTCGTCAATCATCATGCCCGTTAGGCTGGCGCATACTATAATTTGTCCGCCGATACATCAACCCCAAAAAAAAAGACCAGCAGGAATCCTGCTGGTCTTTTAAAATTGTACCAATTATTGCTGTGAGTTAACTTGGGCGAGCTTTTTCAGAACGGCCTCGTAACTCTGCTTTGCCGCTCGAATCCTTCCTGTCAGACCAGCCACAAGGTTCAG
>PKUG01000098.1:7951-33439 GCA_002869665.1 Desulfuromonas sp.
AGGTTCAGGGTAAGCTTGATTCCAAGGCGTGGATTGTCATTTGTCAAAGTCAGGAAATCACGCCGTTTCAGACCGTACAGCAACGTCTCCTTGGTGACTCTTGCAGAAACCTGTCGGCCACCGGTGTCGAAGACGGCAAGTTCGCCAAAAGCCTCTCCCGGCCCGAGGACGACCATCCCTTGTTCATTACGTTCTCCCAACATCTGGGAGATGGCGACGCCCCCCTCGGCGATCAGATAGAGAGACTCACCCGCCATATTTTCAACAAACACGGTCTTTCCTTCAGGCACTTGATGAGCCGTGAAATAACCACTCAGAATCTCGATCTCCTGGGCATCCATCCCTTTGAACAATGGACTTGCTACCATCCCTGACAGGTCAACAGTCTTCATCTAGGTCCTCTTTATTTTCATTTAGGTTAGCAAGTGCATTCCGTCTCAATCCTTGTAGGTATTGACGTACTGCAGATAATTATCGGCAGATTGTTTCAAGCCGGCAACTTCTTCCGCACTCAGGTGGCGCATATATTTCGCCGGGGCTCCAGCATAAAGGGTGCCCGAGGGGACCTTGGTGCCGGGTGTCACCAACGCGCCGGCAGCAACCATTGCATCATCTTCGACAACAGCGCCGTCGAGAACAACCGCCCCCATACCGATAAGACAGCGGTTGCCGATAGTACAGCCGTGCAGTGTCGCGTTGTGACCAACTGTAACATCATCACCGATGATCGTGGGGTGTTTTTCATGGGTGACGTGAATAACGGTTCCGTCCTGAATGTTCGTACGTTCCCCGACCCGGATATAATTAACGTCACCACGAATGACGACATGGAACCAGAGACTGGAACCGGCGCCGATTTCTACATCACCGATTATTTCTGCCGAGCCGACCCGAAAAACAGAGTCGTCAAGCTTGGGAGCAACTCCCTGGTACATATGCAACATACTTTTAAAATCCTTCTTCGGTCAGACACACAAAGGCCCGATCACAACAGGTGAGCGGGCCTGAAAATATTATAAAAACGCAGGGGCCAGGGTCTTAGCCGTTGACGCGTTCCCGCAATTCCTTGCCGACCTTGAAGAAAGGCAGCTTCTTCTCTTCAACCTTGATAATTTCACCGGTCTTCGGATTACGCCCCATATAGGCTTTGTATTCCTTGACCATGAAACTTCCAAAGCCACGGATTTCGATCCGGTCATTATCGATCAGAGCCTGAGACATGGCATCAAAGATCAAATTGACAATTTGCTCAGACTTTTTATAGGTCAGATTCTTGTTGACCGACAATGCTTCTACCAATTCCGATTTGTTCATAATACCCCCTTCAGGGTTCATACAACCGATTTCAGAGTCAATGGATCATTGCTGATTTTCAAGACTATACAATATGCGTTTGGATTGTCAACAAGAGCTGATGAATTTCAGGCAGTTGGACACACCCATCGATTAAATTATGGTAAATGGCGAGAGTGTCCAAATCACCTTCGCGTCATCATCACCGATATTTTCCCAACGATGCGGCAGATGTGACTTGAAGCAGAGGCTGTCACCGGGCTCTAGTGTATAAACTTCATCGACGATAGTCATGCGCAGTCGCCCTTCAAGCATGTAAATCATCTCATCGCCTGGGTGATACATGTTTTGTATACCGCTTTGCCCCCCTTTGGGTACGGTACAGTAAAAGGACATGAATTGCGGATCACGCAAACCTGAGGTAAAGGACTCCGTATGCATGTTGAATTCGTCATCATAGACCGTCGTGTCACGCTCGCCCGGGCGCCGATAAACCACCTCATGAGACGTTGAGACCTCTTCAACAAAATAATTGATACTCTTGTCGAAAACAGTCGCCAGACGCATCAGGATCTCCACCGAAGGGATCGTCAACCCTCGCTCGATACGAGAAATCATATTCGAGGAGACTTGTGATTTCTCTGCCAGGATCTGAATCGTCATATCCTGCTTCAGGCGGATTTCTTTCAACTTCTTTCCAACAATTTTTTTTATCTGCATCTAAATAGCCCCTAACCCGCTTTTGCCCGGCTAAACATTGGGCGGCGGCGAAACAATCCAGAGAACTTTCGTCGGGCGATCATGGCTGTTTCTCCAACTGTGGGGAATCGAAGCCTTGAAACCGATGGAATCCCCCTGTTCAAGGTGATAATCTTCGCCATCGATGACAAAATCGAGAGCACCATCGAGGACCATCGCAAATTCCTCACCCGTGTGAACCATTCCCCCTTCACCGCTATCACAATAGGGCTCGAGAGTATCAACGAACACTGAGAAGCCGGGGTCACGTAACCCCTGGGTCAGGCTCACGATTTTATGCTTGTCTTCAAAGAAAAAGATCGCATCGCCCTGCCCTGACGGGGTGAAGATAACCGTACTCCCCTTTTCCGCTTCTTCGACGAAATAACTCAAGCTCAAGCCAAGAGCATCCGCCAGTTTCATCAGAATCTCAACCGACGGGATGGTCAAACCCCGTTCGATTCTCGAAATCATGTTTGACGAAACAGACGACATTTCAGCCAGTTCTTGAATCGTTTTGTCGCGCTTCAAACGTGATGATTTCAGTTTACGTCCGATCAGCTTCTTAACCATTCAACTGCACTCCATTATGATTTTAAAAACATGTTTTACCATTTGATTTTAAGACTGTCAATTGCATATGTTATAGCAGGCACAAGAAATGGTATTGTTGACAAAAAAGATCGCAATCGTTGGCAGTACCGTGGCACATCGCTATAATCAGCAAAATGTCGAGCTGACAACAAACCGATTGAGCGCCTCTAATTTCATCAGAACGGCATGAATCAAGCCAAAAAAGATCGACGGATATCCGTTGGAAATCAGAGAATTCAACACCTGAAATTCACCAGATAGTAGACGCCAACACCGGCGGGGAAGAGACATAAAATATGAGGAATCGAGCCAAAGGGCTTATAATTACTGGAGTTGACCACCAGGTAGGAGGGACAACGGTAGCAGCAGTTCTGGCCAGAATCTGCAGTGACCAGGGAATCAATACCGGGGTACTGATTCCGGCAGAGACCGGCTTGGCCGACATCACAGGACCAGGACCGGGTGCCCGGTTATTGAAATGGGCGGCCCGTTCTCAACAAACGGATGAAGAGGTCTCTCCCAACCGTTTTATTGCGCCCCTGGACCCGGCAACAGCGGCCTCTAAGGAAAAAAAACGTATCGACTTTAACGCGCTGATAAATACTGCCCGAGAGGCATTAAACAAACACGATTTCACGATCATCGACGGCAGCGGTGGACTGATGCAACCCCTTTCGGGAGGGCTGCTTCTCGCAGATCTTGTCGTTCAACTCGAGCTTCCTTTGGTCGTCGTGTGCGGGGTGGATTCTGGAGCCATCAACCACTGCCTGCTCACCCTGTTCACCGCCAGACAAATGGAGCTAGCGATCGCCGGCTATTTCATCAACAAGATGCCTATCCTCAAAAACATCGCCGAGGACAACCTCGCTCACAGTCTGGCGGTCATGACGATGGATGAACTGCTGGGTGTACTGAATACGGTGAAAGGCACTGAACAGGAGAAAGTCATAGCGCTGGCCGAGCAACTAACCGGCCTGCCGACCTTCACCTTTCTGCGTCCTTACCTGCCCCCCCGCTGAGAACGTTCACCTTCATCCAGCAAGCGGCGGACTTCAGTAAGCAACGTATTTGCCGCGATCGGCTTTTTCAGTAACGGGACCCCCTCTTCGACCAAGCCCTGTTCACGCAGGGCATCAGCCGCATAGCCGCTCATCAAAAGGAATGGAATGCTGCTGAATGTTCTCGCTGCACAATAGAATTCCGGGCCATTGAGTCCGGGCATAACGACATCGGTCACAACCAGAGAAAAATCTTCACAGCCGTCCCGCAATTTCTGCAGCGCCAGATCGGCATCTTCACAGGGTACGACGCGGTATCCAGCCGACGTCAAGACGGCTTCCGTCGTCTCGCGTACCAGAGGGTCATCCTCAACCAGAAGCAAGAGTTCAGTCCCCCCGACAGATGGCTTTAAGCGATACCCCCCCAAAGGTTGCAACCTGTGCGCCGACAAGGGGAGATAGACACTGAAAAGCGCCCCCTCACCCGGCGTACTGTCGACGAGCAAATACCCTGTATGCTGCTTGACGATTCCCCAGGCCGTCGCCAAGCCGAGGCCGGTCCCCTTCCCTGTATCCTTGGTGGTGAAGAAAGGATCGAAAATTTTATTCTGGATCTCCGCCGGAATTCCGATTCCGGTGTCCGCGACGGTAATCAGGGCATAATCTCCGGGCTCACCATGACCGCAGGCGTGACAGAACTCCTGATCAAGTGCAATTTTACGGGTTCTGATCGTTAAGCGTCCACCGGAACGCATGGCATCGCGTGCGTTCGTAACTAGGTTGACGAAGACCTGCTCCAGTTGCGGCTGATCCCCTAGTGTGATCAACGCCTCGTTTTCAAGTATCAGGTGTTTGTCGATTGTTTCACCGATAATTCGGCCAAAAATTTCCTGAACGTTCATGATCAAATGATTCAGATCTACGGGTGCGGAGGATGCTGTTGACTTTCGACTGTACGCGAGAAGACCGTGCGTCAACTGCGATCCGCGCTCGGAGGCCTCGGCAATTTTATTGACCCGGGCTAGCAATTTCGGCTGTTCCACGAGTTGATCACCCAACAGATCGGCATAACCGCTGATGACCGTCAGGATATTATTGAAATCATGTGCGATCCCCCCCGTCAGAGTACCGATCGCTTCCATCCGTTGCGAATGCTGAAGTTGACGCTCCAGACTTTTCCGCCGCGAAATATCGAAAAATGTCAGCACACCGCCGATCAGGCGGCCACCGCGCTCCATCGGATGGCCCCAATATTCGACCGGAATCTGATGCCCGTGACGGTGATAGAAATAGCCGTCATCATTGCTAATCTCACCATTCGTGGCAATTGCAGTGATAAATGGACAACGACTTCCAAGAACATTTTTATCAGCAACGGACAAGGGTGAAACCAGGGCGCAGAAGTTCTTGCCGACAATATCATCTTCGCAACCATAACCGAGAATCTTCACCGCTGATGGATTGCAAAAAATAACCGTACCATCGAGATCGATACCGACAATAGCCTCGGCCGTCGAGCAAAAGATCGTTCTGAGCATATCTTCACGGTGAGCAAGCTCGCTCACAGAGTGCATGCGTTCATGTTCAGACAGAGCGCGCGCAGCAATGATCGAAAGAAGTTCTTCAACATGGGGCATCAGCGGAAACATTTGTCGTGAAAAAGCACAAATCAAACCGACAACGCCCCCATCATGGGCAACAATGGGCGCCCCAATAAAGCTTTTGATTCCTGCCAGTTCCCGACAATCCGGGAGAATATCAGCGTCACCCGCTGGTATAACCATGAAACCATCCGTCATCACCTTTGAAAACGGGGGTGTTGACACGCAAAGAGTATCCAGAGAAAACGGGCAATCATCTAAAAAGGCTGAGAGAAGAACGAGTTGCTCGTTCTCCGCCAAAGCAATCAGGGCACCATCGACAGCAAGCCAGTCACACAGATTCCTGACGATTTCGTCAAGGCATTCCTGGCCGGTTAAACCAACAGTACTGCGAACAAGTGTTTGTATCGCTGATTCATAGCGCTCGCGCAAAGAGATATCACGGACAATGGAGAAGTAGACTGAACGGCCATCCAGTTCAAAAATCTGGGCACTGATCTCAACTGCAACCCAGTGACCGTCACGATGCTTTAAGTGCGTTTTGAAAAGGGTTTTTCCGTGGTCGGCAAGATCACCAAGGATTGCGGAAAGTCGCTCTTCATCTTCCAGAACGGTCCGATTCAACTGACACGGAGACAGGCCCAGCAGCTCTTCACGGGTAAAACCGAGCAATTCACAAGCATGTTCATTAATTTCAAGATAGGTACCCGGCGTGCCATCAGCCAGGCGTTCGGAAATGAGGACGGCATCCGCCAATCCGTTAAAGAGGCGGTAGAAACACTCCTCCCTCTGCAAAACCCCAGTTTCGTACATTGAATTGTCCTCTCCATTTGTGTTCTTTTCATTTATTTGCAAGCAACTGATATCAACTTAAGCCGAGTCTTCTATTCTCCCTTTTTCATTCTATTGACACCACCTCGGCTAAAGTGATGAAGCCAGCATATTAGCCTGTTGACGAAAAAACAGAAACCGCAAATCGAGCATTTCAACGGCGAAAAAAAATACTCTTTTCAAACACGAGTAACTATGCTAGTTTTCTGCGGTTCTAAAAGCAACTTAAGGAGAAAATGAATGACCACGATTTTGATCGGACTGCATATCATCGTTTCAATCGCCCTGATTGTTATTGTTCTGCTGCAAATGGGCAAAGGTGCTCAGGCTGGGGCTTCTTTCGGTGCCGGAGCACAACAGGCTATGTTCGGCTCTACAGGCGGCAACTCCATGAGCAAGATTACTGCTGCGGCAGCAATCATCTTCATGTTGACCAGCCTGTCGCTGGCATATTTTTACAGCTCTCCCAGCTCGCAAAGCATTATGCCGAGTTCAGTAGCAGCACCGGCAGCACAACCGACCAGTCCCGTTGCCCCGACTCCAGCGGCACCGGAACAAAAATAATAATTTTCTGTTGACGTCCGGGGTTCAATCCAGTATATAAACATCCCGTTTGCCGAAGTGGTGGAACTGGTAGACACGCCATCTTGAGGGGGTGGTGGGAGTATTCCCGTGCGAGTTCGAGTCTCGCCTTCGGCACCAAACAAAAAAGAACGCTCTGAAGATAAAATCTTCAGAGCGTTTTCTTGTTCAAATTGAATGCATCGAAAGGTGATTAACAGAATCTTTATTTTGTCGTCTTACGACTGACGATCTTTCTGTTCCCGTATAAGCACAACCCCTCGTCGACAATAAGATCGTCAGAAACAAGGTTCAAACGGTAATAGTAGGCGCAAAAGGCTCCCCGCTTGTCACGGCATACTCTTATTCTGCTCGGTGAAGAATTTGTTGGAGCATCTTCGGTCAAATCTGCGGTATCCGGGTAATGCTTGCGCTGCGGATACCCCTTTGTTTCAATAAACCCCTGACAATCCACAACATGCCCCCTTTCATTATCACAAAATTCACCCTAACAATATTGCAGGATTTTTACTTACAATGTTTATATACGGATACTAACAAAAGCGCCTTAAGAATAAAATAATATTCTATTTTAATTAGTCACTAAAACTAACTAACTGATATAATGATGATTTTTTGCAGCTGCGGAAGTTTGCTAGCCTATGACGACTGTTGCGGCGCCTATATCTCAGGGAAAAGGAGCCCCCTAACAGCCGAACTCCTGATGAGATCGCGTTATTGCGCCTATGTGATGAGTGCAATTGATTATCTCTACGAAAGCACCCACCCTGACATGAGACGGGATTTCAATTTCGCAGCAACCTCTGACTGGGCCAAACAGTCTGTATGGATGGGCTTAGAGATTCTCAAAACAGGCGCAGGAGGCCCTTTGGAGAATACGGGGAGTGTGGAATTTATCGCCCGTTACCGTACTGACCTGGAGCTGCAAATGCATCATGAAGTCAGCATCTTCAAGCGGATGAATGGTCGCTGGTATTATTACTCAGGAACCTTCCCTCAAACCGGAACCAGTGCCACCAGACGCAACGCTCCGTGTCCATGTGGAAGTGGTTTGAAATACAAAAAGTGCTGTGCAGCCAAGAAATGAGCCGCCAGCAGCCCCCCCTGTTGCTAACGAATAAAAGTCCGGCGCCATTAACACGGGCCAGGCTTTGTCACATAAAAAACATAAATCCGGATCAAAGTTGACCGGTACTCGAGAGCGTTGCAGCAAGGCTCCCTTCGATAATCATAACCAACTGGTTCAGGTTCTCAATTGCGCTGTCATCCAGTTCGTTCCATTCGAGGCGGATGCTCTCCCCTTCCCCCTCACCCCGCTGCAAATAAAAATGCGAACCGGGCTCAATCTCAACAGTGGCGTTATCGGTTTTAATCATCAACATAGATCAGACTCCTAGATATCAAGTTCCCGCTACAACATGCAGGGTTTGTATTTTTCATAAACGGTGGAAAATTCCTCGACCAGTTTACTGTAGCATTCCTGCTGTTTTTCCGACATTTCATCCCAGCTCAGATACTTGGCACCATCTTCATTGATCAGATTAACAAACACCTGATCGACAATTTCCAGCGACTCCTTGGAATTCAGTTTGATCAACATACCTGCTATCTATCTCCTTTTTCACAACACGACAACACGAAATCGGTCGTCATTATAAAGCATCTACTGTGAACCCGATTCGGACAACCGGCCACGTCGAATACTTCAACGAAAGAAAATTTCACATTTAACCAGAGAATTGGCCAGAACTATAGCACAGTAAAAAATAGATGTTAATTGGTCTATCCGCTTAAAATGCGATATGATTTTAAGCGTTCATGGGCTGAAAAGGTTTACCTCCCGGCCAAAGAAAAGCTATATTACCGGAGCGCAATCGAGACTGTTCCACAATCTCGCACGACACGTCATCCACTTGACAATTCGACCTTGAATAATTAGCCTTTTTTGAGTTTAATTACTTCTAACGTTCCTGTCCGCAAATGAAAATTGAAAGGAATTTCAGCTCATGCCTTTGACCGGCGAACTCGAACACCTTCCAATCATTGACGTTGTTCAGCTCATCCACTCCACCCGCAAATCAGGGACCCTGAATGTCTACAGCCGAAAAGGTGAAGGGCAGTTGGTGTTCAAGGATGGTCGAATCATCAGGGCGTCTCATTCACACGAGAAGCTGAAGATCGGCAATGTTCTTGTCGACAACAAGATTATTACCGATGAGCAGTTACAAAAAGCTCTGGACATTCAGAAACACGCTGGCAAAGAACGAAAGCCACTGATCGCGACGCTGTACGATCACTGTGATCTGACCGGCGACGAGGCCTACAAGGGGCTGGAGATGCTGATCATCCTGATCATTGTTGAAATGATCAGCTGGTCACGAGGGGTTTTCTCTCTTGATGTTGATGAGCTATCCGAGGCTGCCGATAATTACCTGCCAAAATCGGTTCTCGACTTTTATCTCGACACCCAGATGGTACTCATGGACGCCCTGCGCATCTTCGATGAGAAGGTCCATGCAGGTGAGATCGAGATTCTGGACGAACCGCTGGAAGACTTCCCTCTCGATAATTTGCCTCTGGAAATTTCAGAAGGAGAAGAGATTGAAGACGATACAGAAGAAGATCAAAACGACACCAGGATCTCGGAAGAGATTCTCGGCCTTGACGATCTTGATAATGTAAAACGCAAGAAGCCCCACGTCTTTAAAGTGCTGGAAGCCTTTGACCCGGCCCAGATTCACCGACAGGTGATTGATGGTGCTTTAGTCGAGGTTCCGCCTGAAGACAAAGAGCAGTTAGGGGCCTACCTTGAACATATTTCTTCTTCTGCCGGAGATCACGCCATGCCGGCGACGAAATCTCAGGCCGTTATCCTTTACACTTGGGATGAGTTTTTCCAGCATGCAATCATGACCGTCTCAAAAAAAGAGGGTGTTCTGGTCTTCAGCACCTCACAGCGTCAGGACCTTGAAAGCCTGATTGACCGTGCTCTTTACAAGTATCTTGAGCCTATTCTGGTTTTCGGAACACCGGCGGAAAATGTCGATGGTTTCAACCAGCAGGAACTGACCCAGACTCGCAGTGAACTGCAGAATAAATACCCGCACCTTGAAGTCCTCCAGTTTGCATCGCCGAAAGACTTCTCCTTCTCACTCAGGGCTCTGCATGACGGTGTCAGAGCGGTCTTTCCATCACCGTCTCTGATAGACGTCCCTGATGCCTTTGCCGACAATATGATCGAGGTCCTCAACAGCTATCAGGCGTATCTGCACGGGTGCTGCAACGAGGAACGCAAACGCCAGTTCGCCATCCTGAGAAACGGCCTGGCCGGGCTCAAAGCCCTGAAAACAGCACCGGAAATCTCGCTGCAATTGTTACAGATTGTCGGGGAGTATTTCGACCGGGCGTTGACCTTGATTGTCGATCGTACGGACCTGATCGCTGAACGCAATATCGGCATCTCCGGTGACCGGAAGATGGGTATTGGCGCGGCAATGAAATTCCGCATCCCTATCCGCAAGGATTCCAGTTTATGGGACGTCATCAACAGCGGCGACGCCTATTTCGGCACGACCGAGGATTCAGCTATCAAGGAGTTAATCTACGCTGAGATTGGGGCTCCGACCGATTCGACTTACATGCTTTTGCCACTGCGCTGCAATGAAAGAACGATCACAATCACCTATGCAGACTTCGGCCGTCATCCGGCACGTCGTGTTGCTCTTGACTTTATCGAATTTTTCACTGGCCAGGCGGGGACCTGCATGGAAAATGCGCTCTTCCGCAAGAAGCTGAGCCAGGCGAAGTAAGTTCTATATCAAATGCCAAGAAAGGCTGAACATGGATATTAAAATTCTCAACCAGATTCTTGAGATTGCTTTTGCCAAACGCGTTTCTGACGTCCACTTTGAAGTCGGCAACCCTCCTTTCTTCCGCGTTCACGGGCAACTGCTCCGCTCCAAGTTGCCACGTTTAAAGCCGGAAGATACCAAGTTTATCGCCGAAACGATCATGCAGAGCAACGCGCGTGAGTTACCCGAAACGTTCAGTGAATTCGATGCCTCCTATTCACTAACAGGCAGTGGACGTTTTCGTGTCAGCATCTTTCGCCAGCGCGGCAGCATCGGCATCGTCATGCGCGTCATCCCTCCGGACATTAAAAACTTCGAAGACCTCAAGCTGCCGCCGGTCCTCGGGGAGATGGTCAGGTCCCCCAACGGCCTGATTCTCGTTACCGGTCCGACCGGGAACGGGAAATCGACAACATTGGCGTCGATGATCAATTACATGAATCACAAGTATGCCTACAACATTATCACGATCGAAGATCCGATCGAATTTCTCTTCACATCGGAAAAAAGCTGTATCATCCAGCGAGAAGTCGGTGTCGATACTGTTGATTTCAGTGCTGCCCTGCGCGCATCTCTGCGGATGGACCCCGACGTTATCATGGTCGGCGAGTTACGCGATGTCGAAACCATCGATGCCTGCATCAAGGCTTCTGAAACCGGTCACCTGGTTTTCTCCACCCTGCACACGCAAAGTGCAGCTTCGACAATTCACCGTCTGGTCGGCCATTTCCCACCGGATTCACAGGAAATTATCCGCCATCGTCTGGCTGACATTCTTGTCGGAGTTGTGTCTTTACGCCTGATCGAAGACAAGTCGGGAGAATTCCTGCTCCCGGTTGTCGAAGTCATGCGCACAACAACGACAATTCAGGCCTGTATTCGCGAAGGGAAGCTTGACGAAATCGAGGGGCACATTGAGAAAGGTTCGGCGCAATACCAGATGCAGACCATGGATCAGCACCTGATCCAACTCTGCAACGGTGGCCAGATCACGATAGAAGAAGCGAAACGGGTTTCCAATTCGATGGACCTGGAGAGAAAACTGAACTTCGAAGGGTGATCGTCCACAGTCAAAGACAAAGACAGAAAAGGGCCGTCCGGATTTCTCAGAACGGCCCTTTTCAAATTGAATCTCAAGATTTTACTCACCGATCCAACTGGTATCACCGCTCCCCTGACGCAGCACTTCGATATTATCATCAAGCAGGCTGATAACCGTGGACGCCTCGTGCATGGAGATTCCGCCGTCAATGACATAATCGACAAGGTGCCCCATCTGCTCATGAATAATTCGCGGATCCTCCGGGGTTTCTTCTCCGGAGATATTGGCACTGGTCGTGACCAGCGGCTGACCGAGAGCTTCGACGATCGCCTGGCAGATGCGGTTGTCAGGTATTCTGACACCGACGGTCTTCTGTTTGGTACTCAGAGCATCAGGAACAATCTTCGTGGCCTCAAGAACAAAGGTGTATGGGCCGGGGAAATGACGCTTCATCACCTTGAAGGCAAAGTTGCTGACCTGGGCATAATGGGCCACTTCCGAAAGGTCACTACAAATAAAGGAAAACGGCTTGCGGCTGTCACGCTGTTTAATCTGGAAAATCTTCTTGATCGCTTTGCGATTGAAGATGTCGCAGCCGATTCCATAGGTCGTATCGGTGGGATAGACAATCACACCGCCCTGCTTCAAACACTCGACAACCTGGTTTATCAGGCGCGGTTGCGGGTTCTCGGAATTTATCGAAATGTACATAGCGCGTACCCGATGGATATGATTGACAAAACTCGATTTATACTAGCTCTAATCAGTGATCAAAGCAACATTTTCAAATCTGGAACCTGCTTCATTTCCGCATAGATATCCGTCAGTTGCTGATAACTATGGAGGGTCACCAGAACCGACACGGACTGGTAATTCCCTTTATTACTGTCTCTGGTGAGGACAGCATCGCTGGCAACGGTGGCATGTTTCTCGATCGCAGCGACAATTCCCCGGGTGAATTCCTCACCGGCAGCGCCAACCGCCTTGAACTGGTAGTGACAGGGGAACTCGATGAGATCTTCGGAATTGTGCTTTTTCACTGACTAGTTCCTTCCAGTGTGGCCGAAACCTCCACCGCCACGCTCGGTGTCATCCAACTCCTTGACCTCGACAAGGGACGCCTGCGCTACAGGTGCGACGACTAACTGGGCGATCCGATCGCCGGAGTTGACTGTAAAAGGTTCGCGTCCATGATTGATCAGGATGATTCTGATCTCACCACGATAATCGGCATCGATTGTTCCGGGAGAGTTAACCATGGATATTCCATGTTTGATCGCTAACCCTGAGCGCGGGCGAACCTGAACTTCATAGCCTTCGGGGATGGCAAAAGCCAGTCCAGTCGGAATCAGACAACGTTCACCCGGCTGCAGAATAACGGGCGTTTCGATCAGAGCACACACGTCCATTCCCGCCGCATGCACGGTCATATATTCAGGGATTCTGGCTTCTGGGTGCAATTTGAGTACTTTGATCTGTGGCTGTTTCATTTCCCTACCTACCTACAGAACAGGCCGGCGAAAAAATCCGGCCGGCCTGTTGATGTACGTTGTTTAAAAAACTGTGACTAGTCTTCTTCAGGGAGCTCCATCCCCAGGGCAGACTTGCGTGAGAGCTTGATCTTGCCCTGGCGATCAACGCCGATACACTTGACGAGTACCTGGTCCCCTTCGTTCAGAACGTCGGTGACGTTGCGAACGCGCTCATTGGCAAGTTCGGAGACATGGACCAAGCCATCGGTACCGGGGAAGATTTCGACAAAGGCACCGAATTCCATAATCTTCTTGACCGTACCCATGTAAAGCTTGTCAACTTCGGGTTCCTGGGTCAGAGCACGGATCATCTTGATCGCCTTCTTGGCCGCTGCGCCGTCCGAAGAAGCGATCTTGATGGTTCCATCGTCCTCGATATCGATTGCACAACCGGTCGCATCGATAATCCCGCGGACATTTTTGCCGCCGGAACCGATAACGGTACGCACCTGATCGGGTTTGACCTTGATGCTGGTGATCTGCGGCGCATGCTCAGACAGTTCGGGACGTGAGCTGGCAATCGCCTTCGCCATTTCACCGAGAATGTGAATACGCCCTTCACGTGCCTGCTCCAGGGCCTGCTCCATGATCTCCTTGGTCACACCAGTGATCTTGATGTCCATCTGCAGTGCGGTAATCCCGTCTGCAGAGCCGGTGACTTTGAAGTCCATGTCGCCCAGATGATCCTCATCACCGAGGATGTCGGACAGCACGGCAACGGCATCCCCTTCCTTGATCAGGCCCATGGCGATACCGGCAATCGGTTTGGAAACCGGTACGCCGGCATCCATCAAGGCCATGGAAGCACCACAAACCGATGCCATGGAGGAAGATCCGTTCGATTCAAGGATGTCAGAGACGATCCGAATCGTGTACGGGAAATCTTCGTGAGCGGGCAGGATCTGCGCTGCACTACGCTCGGCCAGGAATCCATGGCCGATTTCACGGCGACCGGGGAAGAGACGCATACTCGTTTCACCGACACAGAACGGCGGGAAATTATAATGGAGCATGAACTTCTTGAATTCCATCCCCTGGATATTGTCGATCCGCTGCTCATCGGTTCCGGTTCCGAGCGTTGCCGTCACCAGCGCCTGGGTTTCACCACGGGTAAACAAAGCACTACCATGAGCACGCGGCAGGACACCGACTTCACAACTGATGGGACGGATCGTCTTCATATCACGGCCGTCAATACGGATCTTGTCACTGGTCACCATGCGCCGGACAACCGTCTTTTCCACCTTGCCGAGCGCAGCAGAAATTTCTTCTTCACGCTCCGGATACGTCTCGGCTAATGCCTCCTTGACCTCACTCCGAATATCGGCCAGAGCAGCATAGCGTTCCTGCTTGGTACAGATTTTCACCGCTTCGACAACCTTGGGCTCAGCCAGTTCGGTGACCTTGGCAACCAGTTCATCATCAACCGCTGGCGGTGCAAACTCACGCTTTGCCTGGCCGACCAGGGCAGCGAGCTCTTCCTGGGCAGTGATCAGCGGCTGCAGGGCTTCGTGACCGAAGAAAATCGCATCAAGCATCTCCTTCTCAGTCAGTAAATGCGACTCACCTTCCACCATCATGACCGCATCACGGGAACCAGAGATGACAATCTCAACATCACTGGCTTCCATTTGTTCTTTAGTCGGGTTGGCGACGAATTGCCCGTCGACACGGCCGACACGTACCGCAGCGATCGGCCCTTCAAACGGAATGTCAGAGACAGTTACCGACGCGGACGCCGCAACCATCGCAAGGGTATCAGGATCGTTGACCAGATCGACGGAAATAACCGACGGCATGATCTGGGTCTCAAACATGTAACCCTTGGGGAAAAGCGGACGCATCGGACGGTCGATCAAACGACAGATGAGAGTCTCGCGTTCAGTCGCACCACGCTCGCGACGGAAAAAGGATCCGGGAATCTTCCCGGCAGCATAGAATTTTTCCGCGTAGTTAACGGTGAGGGGAAAGAAGTCCTGCCCCTCGCGCATTTTTTTGGCAGAAACAACGGTACAAAGGACCTTGGTCTCGCCGTAAGTAACAATAACCGCACCGTCAGCCTGGCGGGCAACTTTGCCGGTTTCGATCGTCAACGGCTGGCCGTTGAACTCAACTTCTACTTTTTGATAGGCCATGTTTTCTCCTTATTACATGGACGCCCCAGAAATGGGGATCCGGCCCGTGTTTACACCGGAACCGGTTGGACGCGAAAGATACTTTCCGCTCCGGTGTCAGCTATAGGAGGATGGCCTGAGACAATCTCCGAAACCAATTTTCGGATATTCTCTCCGGACAGCCTCCCCAGCTTTACAAATACTTCCTTAAAGTTAAAAGCAGCATGCCCTTTTCAGAACATGCTGCCCTTTTTATTACCGACGCAGGCCGAGGGACTTGATTATCGTCCTGTAGCGCTCGACATCCTGTTTGATCAGGTAGTCAAGCAGACGGCGACGCTGACCGACCATTTTCAACAACCCGCGACGAGAATGGTGATCCTTCTTGTGGGTCTTGAAATGTTCCGTCAGATAGGTAATCCGCTCTGTCAGCAGAGCGATTTGCACTTCAGGAGAACCAGTGTCTCCTTCATGGCGCTTGTACTGTTCAATAATTTCCTGTTTGCGTTCTGTGCCGAGCACTGTTGTCTCCTTTTTGCGTTCAATAAAGCCAGTGGCGTGGCTGTTTTAAATTTTATCTCCAGACTGCGGTTTCTACCACAGTTCAAACACTTCTGTAAAGATTAAACAGTCTTTTTCTAATGACTTACAAAGACGCGTAACAATTCGTAATCGCCACGCTGTTCTTTAACACGCTCCGGTACGAAACGGGCCATCGCTATCAACTGTTCAGCAGCGAGCAAACGAACGAGTTCACCACTTACAAGGGGGGCATCAGCCTGCGTCTCCTTGAGCTCTGGCGGGATACCGAACTTCAACCCGGAAACCGCCGCGTCGCTGAGCTCCACCGCCGGATAGTTACGTAAAGCATCGGACAGCGACAGGAGAACAGGCGCTGGCGTTTCCAGGGCTGCAAGGTCCTCCAGCGTCTGACATTCCTCAAGCAAAAAATCGCCACTGCGTGTTCGGCACAGGGCCGTCAGGTGAGCACCACAACCCAGAGCTTCTCCGATATCACTGACAAGTGAGCGGATATAGGTCCCCTTGCTGCAGTCGACATCGATAGTTACAAGGTCACCATCAAGGTCAATTATCTCAAGGCGCTGGATAGTAACCCGGCGCGGCTCCCTTTCGACCTCAACGCCCTGTCGCGCCAGCTTGTAGAGCGGAACTCCATCTTTCTTGAGTGCTGAGTACATCGGTGGCAACTGATCTATATCGCCCCGGAAGCGGTCACAGCATATCTCCAGTTGCGCCAGGCCTATAGCAGGAACGGAACGCTCAAGCAGGATTGTCCCCTCGCTGTCCAGCGTATCGGTCGTGACCCCGAGTTTGAAGGTTGCCCGATAACTTTTATTCTCAGCAAGTAAAAATTGAAGAATTTTCGTTCCATCGCCAACGGCAACAGGGAGAACCCCGGTAGCGAGTGGGTCAAGAGTTCCCGCATGTCCAACCTTACGCGTGTGACAGATACGCCTTACCTTGCGGACAACATCATGAGACGTCATTCCACCCGGCTTATTAATGAGCAACAGTCCGTGCACGAATTAGGATTATCCGCTTGGCTCAGGAACGAGCAAGCAACTGATCAAGGTGACGGGCAATGATCGCCCTGGTTTCAGTCAGCGAGGCCTGAATCTTGGCACCAGCTGCATTGTGGTGTCCGCCACCGCCGAGATCCCTGGCAAGTTGACCAACATCCACCTTCCCACGGGAGCGGAAACTGATTTTGTAATGATCATCAGCCAGTTCATTGATGAAACAGGCAACTTCGACGCCACGAATGGAGCGTGGGTAGTTCACGAAGCCATCGGCATGCTCTTCCATGGCACCGGAGCGTTCGAGGACGTCTTTCGTCAGGGACATGGAAGCATAACGGCCACAGTCCGAGATTTCGAGGGTCTGCAGAACCATGCCGAGCAAGCGCATCCGTTCCGGAGCATGACTCTCATAAAGCTGACTGGCCATTTCCCAGGGATCAATACCGAGGGCGATCAGGCGACCGGAAACATCGAAAGCTTCTGCGTTGGCACTGGAATAACGAAAGGAGCCGGTATCCGAGAGGATTCCGAGATAGAGCGCCTTGGCGGTGTCCAGATCCAACTGGTGGCCGCAGGCAACCAGAACCCGATAGACGAGCACAGCCGTTGCGCATGCTGAGATATCAAGGAAGCAGATATCACCAAAATTTGAATGCGGATGATGATCAATGTTGATCATCGTTCGGCACAATTCGCGAATCGGTAATCTGGTTCGACTGACGTCCCCGGCATCCAGGACAAAAGCCACATCATAGCTGGCATCTTCTGGGACGCTTTGACAGAAAAGATCGCTTTGTGGCAGGAAACGCATCATTTCCGGAACAGGGTCAACGTTGAAGACCGTCACCTCTTTTCCCAGCGCACGCAGGGCCAATGCAAGCCCGAGACTTGAACCGATGGCATCGCCATCAGGATTCTCGTGTGCGGCGATGAGAAACGTCTTGCCGTATTGAATCTGCTCAACTATCTGCTCAACTGTCGTCATGATCTTCGTCCTTGATCTGGCGCAGCAAGGCGTCAATTTTCTGTCCGTAACCAACAGATTCGTCGTACTGAAAGCGAAGTTCCGGAACAAAACGCAGTCTCAGCACCTGCCCCAGTTCATGCCTGATATAGGGCGCAGCGCTTCTGAGGCCACGTTCAGCATCCTTGCGCTCTCCAGCCTCATCACCCACGGTAAAATAGACTCGGGCACTGCCGATATCCCGTGCCACCTTGACCCCGGTCACGGTGACCGGAGCGACACGCGGATCCTTAATGTTAAACATTAACAGTCTGCTGATTTCTTTGTGAATTTGCTCAGCTACTTTTTCAGGACGATAACCGCTCAACGGATCTCTTCTCCATAGTGCAGATATTCAAAATCCAGATCGACGACCTCGGCCAATCCGGATGCCATAATCTCTTCTTCCATGCGGGCAAACATTGAACGTGCCTGCGACTCGGTCCCGCAGCAGACACTGACACCAATCAAACAGCGCTGGTGCAGATTCTGCCATCCAACCTCGGCGACAGAAATCGGCAAATGTGAGCGTAATCTGTTCAGCAAGCGTGCGATTCTTGAACGTTTGTCTTTGAGGGAATGAACCTCGTGAAAACGCAAATCAACACGGACAACACCTACGACCATATGCATTCACATCCAGTGATGCTGGTTCTAATTCATCGGCAGAAGGTAAAGAGGGAGCCGGAAAACTTCAGCGTCTTTCCGGCTCCCCATAACCATTGGTTCTGATTTACAGAGCGGTCTTGATCTCTTCCATCTCGAAGACTTCAATGATATCACCGACCTTGATATCGTTATAATTCTCAAGACCGATACCGCACTCGTAACCGCTGTTGACTTCACGGACATCGTCCTTGAAGCGCTTGAGTGAACTCAACTTGCCCTCCCAGATCACCACATTGTCCCGGACCAGACGGGTCTGGGCGTTGCGGATGATCTTGCCGTCGAGAACATAACAACCGGCGATCGTTCCAACTTTGGAAACGTGGAAGGTTTCACGCACCTCGACACGTCCGAGTTCCTTCTCCCGCAGGGTCGGTGCCAAAAGGCCTTCCATGGCGTCGCGAATATCATTCACCGCGTCATAGATAACACTGTAGAGACGGATGTCGACTTTTTCCGTATCCGCGAGGGTTTTGGCCTTGGACTCCGGACGTACGTTGAAACCGAGGACGATTGCATTGGATGCGGTCGCCAGGGTGACGTCGCTCTCGGAAACACCGCCAACACCGGTATGGATAACATTGAGGCGACATGTATCAGTCGACAGTTTTTCAAGAGCGTCGCGAACAGCCTCGACCGAGCCCTGAACGTCGGCCTTGATGATAACAGCCAGTTCTTCGACCTCGCCCTGCTGCATGCGGGCAAAAAGCTGGTCGAGAGAGACTTTGCTGCTCTTTGCCAGATCGATTTCACGCTGCTTCGACTGGCGGTGGTTGGAAACCTCCTTGGCCGCTTTTTCGTTTTCCACCGCGTGGAAAGTGTCGCCAGCATCCGGCACCCCGCCGAGGCCGGTGACCTCAACCGGGAAGGACGGGCCGGCTTCCTTGACCTGCTTGCCGGCCGCCGTCGTCATGGAGCGGACACGGCCGTAGTGCAATCCGGCAACAATTGCATCGCCGATCTTCAGGGTTCCATCCTGAACCAGAACCGTGGCCACCGGGCCACGCCCCTTGTCGAGTCGAGCTTCGACGATTGACCCTTTGGCCCGCTTCTGGGAGTTAGCACGAAGTTCAAGGACCTCGGCCTGCAGCAGGATCATCTCCAGCAGGCTGTCAAGGTTGATGTGTTTCTTAGCCGACACCTCGACATAGATGGTTTCACCGCCCCACTCTTCGGGGACAAGTTCGTATTCTGTCAATTCCTGCTTGACCCGCTCCGGGTTGGCTTCAGGCTTGTCGATCTTGTTAATTGCAACAATAATCGGGACACCGGCTGCTTTGGAATGGTTAATCGCTTCGCGAGTTTGCGGCATGACACCGTCGTCTGCTGCGACGACCAGGATGACAATGTCGGTAACACCTGCACCGCGAGCCCGCATGGCAGTAAAGGCTTCGTGACCCGGGGTATCGAGGAAGGTAATCTTCTTGCCGTCGAGTTCGACGTCATAAGCACCGATATGTTGGGTAATCCCGCCAGCCTCCCCTTCGGTGACGTTTGCCTCACGAATTGCATCGAGTAGACTGGTTTTACCGTGGTCAACGTGACCCATGATGGTGACAACAGGGGGCCGGAGTTCCTGATCCTCTGATGTCTCCTCACTGTCTCTGCTGGCTTCGACCTCGAGAATCGTCTCTTCATCAAAGGCAACGTTCTCAACTTCATAGTTGAATTCCGAGGCCAGAATCGCTGCGGACTCGTAGTCGAGTGGGTGGTTGATCGTCACCATGCTCCCCTGGCGCATCAACTCGGCAATCAGTTCGTTGGCCTTGACGCCCATGCGCTTGGCAAGTTCACCGACGGTGATCGAATCACTAATACGGATAATCCGCTTGATCGCTTTGCTGACCGTCACCTCGGTCTGACGGACCTGCTTGCCTTGCTTGCCCCCACGTTTTTTCTTGCCCCCGGCACGGTTCGGCTCAAAGACCTCAACCCGCCGTCCGCGCCGAGATACGCGGCCATCCTGCTCGTTGAAATCACCTTCGCCACGCCGCCCCTTCTTACGTTTTTTATTATTACGCCCTTCCTTTTCGGGCAGAGGCTGTTCCATTGGGGCAACCGGCGTCACATCGGCCTTATTACGGCCACGTGCTGGCGCAGAGCCCGGTCGATCGGTACGCGTCGACGGCCGTTCATTCCGTTCCGGACGCCCCTGACGCTGAGCGGGCTTCTCAGCAGCCGGCTTCGGTTTCGGCAATTCGACACGTCCCAGGATTTTCGCCCGATCACCCGTCGCCTTCTCAACATTCGGCTTGATCGGCGATTTCGGTTTCTTCTCAACCGGCGGCTGGGCTTTAGGCGGCTCAGGTTCAACAATGACTCCCTCAACCGTTTCGGGCTCAGGCTGCGGCTCTGCCTTCTCTTCAACAACCTCAGCACTAACCGGTGCCGGCTCAACAGCAGGCACCTCTTCCGGCTCTTGCGTCTCGACAACATCAGGAGTCGGTGGTGTTTCCTGAGCAGGCTCGTCAACCGGAGCCTCTTCAACAACAGGAGTTTCAGCAACCGGTGTTTCGACGGCAACAGGAGTCGCTACGGGTTCCTGTTCCTCTAATTTTTCCTCTGCAGGCTCCGCGACAGGTTCTTCAGCCACCGTCTCTTCTTCCGCCGGTTTACTGACAACAGTCCGCCGTCTGCGAATCAGGCCGGGCTTGATCCGCTCTTCTTTGATCTGTTCTTCAGGAGGATTCGTTAGCGCTTCGAGTTTACGCAGATCCTCATCACTCAAGGTACTCGAGTGAGACCCGACCTCGACACCGGCCTCGGCAAGCTTCGCCAGCAAATCTTTATTTTCAAGACCCATTTTTTTTGCGAGTTCGTAGACTCTTACCTTGCCCATCAAATCTCCCTTTGCAGTTGTTCTAATCGCTGCAGTTCATACATGACAGTGCTCGCCAAGGAGCATTTTTCCATCGCGATGGCGCTGCGCTCTTCTTTTCCGAGCAGTTGTCCGATGAGTTCCTTGTCGAACAGTTGCGCACAAAGAATTTTTTTACTTTCGGCACTCCGGCGAATTTTATCGCCGATAGCCGAAGAAATATCGTCCGACAGCAAAACCAGCGCCGGAGTATTTGCCGATTTAAGCAGGTCGAGTACAGCCTGGGTGCCGGAAACGATCTGCCCGGATTTACGGGCGATCCCGATCAGATTCAGGATTTTCTGCTCGACGGCCTGACACAATTGCCGCTGTAATTCGTTCAACGCTACGGGCTGACACTCCTTGCGGAACCCTCGGCGAAAAACATTCTTCTTGAGCGCAGCGGTCAGACAGGACAAGTCGAAACAGGTATACACTCCCCGTCCCGGCAGACGCTGGCGATAATCGACAAGAACACTACCATCAGGAGCCAGCACAAATCGCACCAGATCCTTCTTGTCCCGAGCCGTGCGACAGGCGCCACAGGTACGCTGTGGACCGCCGGACTCCCTCGTCATTTCCACACCGCCGATCAGTCCTGATTCTCCTGATCCTGATCCGTCTCAGGGCTGTCAACAGCCGACGAATCAACAGCATCCGTTATGCCGCTCTCTTCGGCATCATCGCTCTCGTTACTCTTGCGAGCTTCTTCCTGTTCTTCTTCCAGAACCCGCGACTCGCTCTTGATATCAATCTTCCAGCCGATCAGTTTGGCCGCAAGACGAACATTTTGCCCTTTTTTGCCGATCGCCAGCGAGAGTTGGTCATCAGGAACAATAATTTCCAACGACTGCTCATCGTCATCGACATAAACTCTGGAGACCTCCGCCGGTGCCAGGGCGGCACAGGCAAAACGTGCCGGATCCGGTGACCAGGGAATAATATCGATTCTCTCACCACGCAGCTCAGTGACAACATTCTGAACCCGGGAGCCACGCATACCGACACAGGCACCGATCGGGTCGACATCGATATCATGTGAAACGACAGCTATCTTGGCCCGGCTGCCCGGCTCGCGAACCGCACCCTTAATTTCAACAATCCCTTCAGCAATCTCCGGAACCTCTGAACTGAACAGCGAAATCAGCAGGCCTGGATGGGTGCGGGAAAGGATGATTTGCGGCCCCTTGGCCGACATCTTGACTTCGGAGATGTAAGCACGAACGGGATCGGTCTGACGGTAGTTTTCACGCGGGACCTGCGCGCGGCTCGGTAACAAGGCTTCGGCACGGCCGAGGTCGACTATCAGATCACCACGCTCATAGCGGCGTACGATTCCGTTAACCACTTCACCGACGCGATTCTTGAACTCGGTATAGACACCCTCACGTTCGGCTTCACGGACTTTCTGGATGATAACCTGCTTGGCGGTCTGGGCGGCAATCCTGCTGAAACTTCCGGCGTCAAGCATCATCCCCAAGGAATCACCGACCTCGACATCCGGATCGATCTCCCGGGCTTCATCAATATCGATCTCCTTGTAGGAGTCAACAACCTCCTCGACAACGGTAACAAACTCAAAAACCTCAACCTCGCCGATCTCTTCGTTGTAATGAGCCTCTAGATCGCGTGTGTTTCTGAATTTCTTGTTCGCCGCTGAAAGAACTGCGGATTCGAGCGCTTCAATCAGCACATCACGATCAATCCCTTTATCCTTGACGACCTGATCAATGATGTGATTGAGGTTACCAACCATCGTACTCCACCCCTTTAATGTTATTAGGCCTTACCTGTTGGAACGGCCATTTACCTTTGGGTTAAAAATCGAACTTGAGATTCGCCTTTTCAATCAGGGCGAACGGAATTTTGATTTCTGCGGGCTTTTTGTCATCGGTATCGAGAATAATCTGCTCCCCGTCCAGCCCTTTCAACGTTCCGGTAAAAACCTTGCGTGCTTTGCCGCCACTCTCTGCGTCGATCGACTGCAGGGTTTTAATTTTGACCGAGTGTCCGGAAAAACGCTCAAAATCTGCAATTTTTTTAAGCGGACGTTCAATGCCTGGCGAAGAAACCTCAAGGTTATAAGCCGTATGGATGATATCTTCGACATCAAGCAGAGTACTGATCTCACGACTGGCAACAGCACAGTCGTCAAGCGTTATTCCCCCTTCTTTGTCGAGAAAAAAACGCAACACCCACCCCTGCTGCTCCCGCTTATATTCAAGATCGACTAATTCAAAACCAAGCTCATCGAGCAATGGTTGAATCAGTTCCTGAACTTGTTCAAAAATTTGCGCCATCAGTCTTTTTTCCTGCGGTTTCAGAGTTTCAGGTAATAAAAAAAGCGAGCCGCTGGGCTCACTTTCCATACAAACCTAAACTCCGGGATTATTAACACCAGGACAGGACAAAAGCAAGAGAAAAAATGCAGTAGCTGACCGATCGCAGATTGCCTGCCTATGCGTCAGAATCAGTTTTCAGCATCAAAACAACACATGGAACAAATCGTTAACGACCTCCGCCTTCGCCACCGCCTTCGCCACCGCCGCCGCCTTCGTTACCGTTTCCCCCTTTGCCTTGTCCGGAACCGCCCTGCTGCATACTGTCCCAACGTGCCTTGTACTGTTTTTTGACATCTGGAGGCAGTGCATTGTAACTCGCCCATGCAGCCTTGACTTTTTCCTTGTCTGCGACAGACAGTTGCTGAAAACGCTCGAAACGGTCCATGATCTGCTGTTGCTGTTGCGGGCTGAGTTGAGTCCACTGACCGAGGCGTTCCTGCGCCTTGCTGCGCTGTGCAGGTGTCATTGACAACCAGGTATCTGCGCCACGTTGTAGCTTTTGCTGTTGTTCAGCAGAAAAACTGTCCCAATTATCTGCATGTTGTTTCAGGACATCCTGCTGCTGCGCGCTCAACTCCGAGAAGGGCATGGCCAGCAATGTAGCCGCGTTGCTGAAAACAAGCAATGGACAGAGCACAACGGCAAATATCCAGACGCGGAAAAATTTATATTTATTTTTCATCTTCAACCTCTTCTTTTTCTGCAGGTTGCAACGTTTCCTCTGCGGTCGCCATGAGAGCCAGAGGGTCTACCCAGCCGACATCCTGATCCTCGAAGGTAGCCAGAAACAGGATCAGTTCCAGACTGGGTTGCGGCTCATCACCCGGCTTCTCCTGCGCGAACACCTGGGGTGCCGTGAAGATCAGCAGGCTCAGCAGGATAACCGTCAGGGAGCGTGTTTTCAGTAGCAGCCGTTTCAGCAAACCAAAGATAAAATTCATAGTCTTCAGCATAAAATTCCAGGGGCTCGGCACTGGTCAGCAAGGCAACTTCCGCGACGACAGGATTACCGGGCTGAACACTGACGTTAGATGGAAGGTTGATCAGAGCAATCAATAGCAGAACGACAGCTGCCGGCGCAATCCGCCAGAGCATTTTTCTGCGACGCCTCTGTTCAACCTGCTCCATCGCGTGGTATTTCAGCCGCCGGATTCTGACCAGAGTATCGTCGTCAATATCATCCAGTGACCGATCGAGCATGACGGCTACGTTCTTTTCAAATTCAGTCTCTGACTGCTTCATGGCCAATTATCTCCAAGCTCGGTCTTCAATCGTTCCGTTGCCCGAAAGTAATGCGATTTAACTGTTCCTTCTGAACATCCCATCGCCAATGCCGTCTCGGCGATACTCAACCCCTCCCAGGCCCGAAGAAGGAATATCTGCTGCTGTTTTGCCGAGAGTTTTCTCAGGCTCTGCTCCAACAGCCCAAAAGACTGCTTTTGCTCTAACACCTGATCCGGCTCCTCGGCCCGCTCATCAACCATATTTTCCAAAGGATCCGGGCCATCGTCCTCATCATCGCGACCATGCAGCCAGGTCCGCCAGCGGGATCGAACATTTTCCTTCCGACGAAAATCGCGAATCTTGTTCTGCAGAATTTTGTAGAACAACGCCTTTCTGTCGCTTTCAGGAACATGCGCATACTTAGCATAGAACTGACACATGGAATCCTGCACCAGATCCAGCGCATCCTCGCGATTATGGCAGGCAAAGAGGGCAATCCGATACGCCTGACGTTCAACCGATCTGAAGAAATCTTCCATGCCGTACCTGATGAAGCGTACGCAATAACGCTGTTAACCGTTACGGGTGCATACGCATGACAAGTTGTCCGGGCTCCCAAAACAGAAAACCTAGAGCGCCTAGAATCGAAAGTGGAAATAATAACAGATATTTCAGCTAA
>PKUG01000114.1 GCA_002869665.1 Desulfuromonas sp.
CATGACTTCTTTGCCCTCTGGACCGACATAATCCCCTACAGTATAGAACACATCTCTCTGAAAGTAAGATTTTCCGATTGAATTATTTGAGGCACATCCAGAAGAAATAAACAAAACACAAATAATAAGAATAAGATTAATTCGCATAACTTTTCCTTTCAAAAAAATGTTAGTTAAATAACTAAATAAAGCTTTATAAAGCTAATCAGCTTTATCTGTTTTGGTCAAACGACATATTATCAATATGCTATTTACTTTTACTCATTGCTCTTATTAATTACTCTATCAGGACATTGAAAAACTAATTTATCCAACCCTTGACTTAAAAGGGGAAAGACTAGGAACAGTGAAGACCGTTAGCAGCAAACCATGTTCAGTTGTGTGTCACCGGAAGCTCGGGTCCCCAAGGATCAACCGCTGCGACCGGTACGAATGATGGTCGATAATGTTCTTGCGGACCTTGCACCACTATTCCGGGAGCTGCACTCCCACCCCGGACGGCCATCCATACCGCCTGAACAATTGCTGCGCGCATCACTGTTGCAGGTTCTTTGCACCATTCGCATTGAGCGCATGCTGGTCGAACAGCTCGATTACAATCCTCTGTTTCGTTGGTCTCTCCGTAGATGACAAGGTCTGGAACCATTCGACCTTCTCCTAGAATCGTGACAAATGGAATCCCGCATCCGGTTGCATCTGTTCGGACTAAATTACGATATCCTCCGAAACTGCTATTCATTTCGAACGAAGTTCCGCCTGAAACAGCCAGCCAACGGACTCAGCCTGTTCCAGGGTAGCAATAAAACGAAAACGCTCTTCGCCGGACGCGGCAAAAGGTGTCCCCGCTATGAGCCGTTCGAACTTCAGCCGCAGTACATCCCAGCCGAAGGGCGATTCGATGTCCCCCTGCGGCACGGGCGCCCAGCGTTCAAACCTGCGCCCATCATTCGTTCGCAATACCACTCGAGCCGAACAGAAATGGGTGGGGTTGTCGCCGAGATAAGCCTGGACCTGTTTGTCGTGCAGAACCTTGACCTTGCCCGCTAATTCTTTAACCTCTGGGTCTTCGAAGCTCTCGACCATCAGATGTTCAGAATCCATACGCCCGTGCTTCAGTGCGACCGCAGCTGTGAACTGGGCGCTGGCCTGCCCGCCAACCGCAGTCTTCGGCTCCGGGTTGGAGAGGCGCTGGATAAAGGTCGTCGTGTGGATGTCAACGGCTTCGACCTGCGCCGGTGTTAGTGCTCCTTCGGCACGGATATCCAGCACGGCGTCAAGCAGGGCGTGCAGCCCACGCTGACAGGCGTGTCGCTTGAAGTAGATGGAGGTGATCTTGAAATCAGAGCGCAGATTTTGCAGCACCTGTTGAGTGTTCAAGTGTCCACTGGTTCCCATGAAGGCCTGAAAAAAACCCTGCTTTCCCTCAAGCGCGGCATGGGGACCGGTAAAGCCGCAGGTTGCAAGCGCATGGGCGCGCATGCCGGACAGCGCGCCCCAGCCACCGCAGAAGATCTTCCCCGAGGTGCCGTCATTCTGGTATTCGATCAGACCACCGGCGAACAGCGAAGCCAGCCCCATGGCATTCTTGATGACCTCAGCAGAGGAGCCCGCCATTTTGCCGACTATCGCCGCGGCTGCGACAGCACCGCAGACGCCGGTTGCATCAAATCCGCGCTCGCGGTACATGAATGGGTTGAAGGCTTCGCCGAGCCGGGCGTAAATGTCATAACCGGCCACCAGCGCAGTCAGCATCTCTTTGCCGTTACAGCCGTAAAGCTGCGCAAGGGAGAGGGAGAGCGGCACCAGGCTTGATCCAGGATGCCCCATGGCGTGACGATAGCCGTCGTCGAGATCGGCGCAACGCGCCATCATGCTGTGAGCGAACACGGCGGACTGCTTGTCGGCCATACGGCCTTCGGCATCGAGCACTGCCACTTTGGCCTCAGAGAGCGGTTCGGTCTGTGTCGTCTCCAGATATTGCAAAATGGCATTGGCGATTTCGCAATAACGTCCGTAGACCATGTTGCCATAGGCGTCGAGCACACATTGCTTGGCCACCTCCACCGCCCGGGGCGAAAGTGTTTCGAAGCGCAGGGTAGCCACATAGTCAGCCAGTCCCTGGATGAGATAAGACGGTTCAGTCATAGCGTATATCCCCGCTCAGAGTTCAGCTATCATTCGGGTGAAAACCATCCCGACATCCGGGTTCTCATTGAGCAAATTGATCTCGCGCCACAGCGTCTGAGCCTTTTCGGCACCCAGAGGGATTTGCGTCAGCGTCATGAATTTTTCCCGCACTGCGCCCTCGGGAAGCGGGTTTTCGGGATCACCGGCAGGATAAATCCTGGTTTCGCTGAAGCTCCTTCCATCCTTGACGATCATCTCCACCCGCGCCGCGCCCCACAGGCTCGAATCCTTCTCCGCCAGGCGAATGATCTCATCATCCATGCTGACTGAAACCTTCTCGGAAAGGAATCCTATCTCTTCATTGTGAAGATTCTCGTGGACCAGATCGTCACTTACCTGTCCATGGATCAGGAGAACGGCGACGGCAAAAGGCACGCTGGTCTGGGCTTGAGCCATATCCTGGGGATGACAACCGCTGGCGGCATGCAGAAATTCACTGCCAAAGACCCTGACCTGGTCGATTTGGGCGGCACTCAACTGCTCACGTTCGACAATCGCCTGGACTGCATCGAGGGTGGCATGTATCCGGCGGACACAGGCGTAGCGCTTGATATAAACATTGAGGATATCCCACACCAGGCGAGGGTTGTGCAGGTACTCAAGATCAGGATCGGGAGCAAAGGCGTTACAGAACCCAAGCCGACCCTCGAAAACATGGGCTGGCCCACCAAGTCCGTGCTGCGCGAGCTTGGCGGCCATAATGCCGAGTTTCGCCCCCCAACCTGCGACCAGATACTTCTGGGCGGAGCCATCAATGGCTGACTGGTTCAGCCCGCCGGCCAGAGACGCGGCCAGAGAGAGGGCATCGGCAGTCTGCTCCTCCGACAGGTCCATCATTGTTGCGGAGACAATTGCCGCAGCACCGGCGCCACAGACGCAGGTCGCATCCACCCCGCGTTTAAGATATGCGGATGGGTTGATGACGCGCCCCTGATAGCAATAGACCTCGTAACCGCGAACAATCGCTTCAAGTATTTTTTTGCCGGAAATGTCGGAATGAGCCGTTGCCAGGGCGATGGCGGTCGCGTTGACCACAACACCGGGATGGGCCATGGCGTAACGATGCCCGTCGTCGATGTCTAGCATTCTGCCTGTACTGCCAAGCCACAGAGCCATATCCTCGATGTTTTCAAAGATGGTGTTTTCACCAAGAGCTCTGCGCAAACTGGCTGATTCAAGCTTTCGGGTTCCCATGCAAAAGATTCCGACAAAATCCGCCAGACACTCTTTAGCCTTTGCCACGACAGTCGCGGGAATTTCGTCATAAGATATTTGGCACGTCACTTTGACGAGCTTGTCAAGACAACTCGAAGGATCCATTTCCCTTGCGCCCATCGATTCACGACTCCATAGCGGTATGATTCAAAAAAAACCCGGACCGGCTGACCGGCCCGGGAGAAAAGGTTACGACACTTTTTTACTTCATAATTCCAGCAGCTTTCAGCTGTTTTTCCGCCGTTGTGCTGATGTTCTTAACAAACGCGGTATATTCCTTAGGGCCCATCCAGGAATCGGTAACCCCTGTACTCTCCCGATACTTCTGATAGCTCTCGGACTTCATCGCTTCATGAAAGGCATCGGCAATCTGCTGCTGCAACTCCATCGGTATCCCCTTAGGCCCGTAGACGCCACGTACCTGGACCCAGCTGGTATCGACTTCGACACCCTGCTCGCCAAAGGTCTTGATCTTGTCGAGCGGAGGAGCAAGACGCTTGTCACCAAGGACCGCAATACATTTCACGCGCCCGGATTCAACAAAAGGCTTGAGCGGTCCACCGTTAGTGATACCGACATCAACATGGCCACCCAGCAAGGCGGTCATAATGTCCGGGGTCGAGGAGAAACCGACCCAGTTAAACTTAATGTCAG
>PKUG01000077.1 GCA_002869665.1 Desulfuromonas sp.
ATCGGCACCCTCGGCCTGCTGCTCGTCCTGCACACGGTCGGTGGCGCCTATCTCGGCCGCTGGCTCGATTCGCTGGCCAGCGGTTACTCGGTGCGCTGGACGATGAGCCTGATTTTCGTCGGCCTGGTTGTCGGAGCCGTCAACATTTACCTGTTCATCAGAGAGTGAACATATGGAAGAATTGACACCCATCATGACCATTGGCCCCCTTGTGATCACCGATACGGTGATCTGTACCTGGGTCATCATGGCCCTGCTCGGGGTCTCTTCCTGGCTGGTCACCCGCCGGCTCAAACTCGATCCCGGAGCGCTTCAGACCGCCGTCGAAGGGATTGTCAGCAGCATCGAAGAGGCGGTTGCCGCCGTGGCCCCGGACCAGTCCCGGAGGATCGCTCCGCTCATCGGCAGCTTCTGGATTTTCCTCGTCGTCGCCAACCTGAGCAGCCTGGTCCCCGGCGTTCACGCCCCGACCCGTGACCTTTCGGCGACGGCCGCCCTGGCCGTCATCGTGTTCTTCTCGACCCACTGGTTCGGCGTCCGCATTCAGGGGCTGCGGGCGTATCTGCGCAGCTTTCTCGCCCCGAACCCGATCTTGTTGCCGTTCAACCTCATCAGCGAAGTGACGCGCACGGTCGCCCTGGCCGTCCGCCTGTTCGGCAACATGATGAGCCTCGAAATGGCGGCCTTGCTGATCCTGCTCGTCGCCGGTTTCCTGGCGCCGGTCCCGATTCTGATGCTGCATGTCGTCGAAGCGCTGGTTCAGGCCTATATCTTCGGCATGTTGGCCCTGATCTATGTTGCCGGCGGGATCCAGTCCCACGCGCAGCACACCCCCTCCCAAGGAGACACCCATGTCTGATCTCTCGTTTTTTGTCCTTGCCTCCACGGTCGCCGCGGTCGTCAGCATCGCCATCGGCGCCATGGCCCCGGCCCTGGCCATGGGCTGGTCGATCAGCCGCTCGATGGAAGCCCTGGCGCGGCAGCCAGAGGCCGAGCACTCCATCATGCGGACCCTGTTCATCGGCCTGGCCATGATCGAGTCGCTGGCGATTTACGTCCTCGTTGTCGTGCTCATCGTCCTCTTCCGCAATCCGCTGCTGGAGTACCTGGTGAAGTAATGAGTACGGCAGGACAGCCAAACAGTCTACCAAGATAAGGGGATAATGCCGTGGAACTGAGCTGGTCCACTTTTCTACTGGAAATCATCAACTTCCTGGTTCTGCTCTGGATTCTGAAACGTTTCCTGTACAAGCCGGTCCTCGAGGTTATCGCCCGGCGCCGGGAAGCGATCGAAGCCGGCCTTGCGCAAGCCAGTCAGCTGCACAACGAGGCCGACAGTCTGAAAACCGACTACGAAAGCCGGCTTGACCGCTGGCACGCAGAACGCCAGCAGGCGCGGACCGAGCTGGAAAAGGAGCTGAACGGCGAACGCCAGCGCCAGCTGCAGGCTCTCCGCGAGAATCTGGACCAGGAGCGGAAAAAATCACGCGTGGCGGCTCAGCGCCAACAGGAGGAAGAACAGAAAAATCAGGAATACCGGGCACTCCGGCAGGGCGCGGAATTCACGGCAAAGCTGCTGCAGCGAGCCGCCGGCCCCGAGCTGGAAGACCGGCTGATCGGGCTGCTGCTGGAAGAGCTTGGCCACCTGCCTGACGAACAACTGGCCCGGCTCCGCGGGCAGTGGGGCGACCATCCTAAAACCCTGAAGCTGACCAGCGCCTTTCCCCTGGCGGAAGCATGTCGGCAGCAGTTGCAGGAGGCCTTGCGGCAAATGTCCGGGCTGGACCTTCCGCTCGACTATAGCCAGGACCCGAGCCTGGTGGCCGGAGTGGAGGTCACCATCGGTGCCTGGGTGCTGCAAGCCAACATCAGGGACGAACTGAAAGGGTTCACGGAATTCGCATATGTCGCCAAATGAGCAGACAATCATGGGGCCGCTTGCGCTGCAGGCCGCGTGGCTGGCCGACTATCGACCGGCCCTGCGGCTGACCGAACAGGGGAGCGTCATCGCTGTGGGTGACGGGATTGCCTGGGTGACGGGATTGCCGTCGGCAGCCATCGACGACCTGCTGCAGTTTGAAGACGGCAGCCGGGCGCTCGTATTCGACCTGACTGAAGAGCGGATCGGCGCCATTCTGCTCCACGAAACCAATGCGCTGACCGCCGGGACGCGGGTCCAGCTGACCGGTCAACGGCTCAGCATGCCAGTCAGTAACGCCCTGCTCGGGCGTGTCATCGATCCCTTGGGGATGCCGCTCGACGGTAAGGAACCGATTCTGTCCTCGACCTGGCAGCGACTTGAGGCGCCCTCGCCGCCCATCGTCGCCCGTGATTTCGTCCATCAGCCATTGTACACGGGGATCAAGATCATTGACGCCCTGATCCCGATCGGCAAGGGACAGCGCCAGCTGCTGATCGGCGATGACGGCCTTGGCCGCAGCTCCATCGCCATCGACACGGTCATCAACCAGCGGGGCAAAAATGTCCTTTGCATTTATGTCCTGATCGGCCAGAAGCGCTCAACGGTCATCAATACGATCGAAACCCTGCGCAGCCACGGAGCGCTCGAATACACCACGATTGTCGCGGCGGAAGCCAGCAGCCTGCCCGGGCTACAGCACCTCGCCCCCTTCTCCGGCTGCGCCCTGGCCGAGTTCTGGATGCGGCAGGGTTACGATGCCCTGGTCATCTATGACGACCTGACCAGCCATGCCCAGAACTACCGTGCACTTTCATTGTTGCTGCGCCGGCCGCCCGGACGCGAGGCGTATCCCGGCGACATCTTTTCCGTTCATGCCCGCCTGCTCGAGCGGGCGACCTGCCTTAACGCCACCCATGGCGGAGGCAGCATGACCGCCCTGCCGATCATCGAAACCAAGCAGGGAGAAATCGCCACCTATATCCCGACCAACCTGATCTCGATTACCGACGGTCAGGTCTACCTGGATCGCGCGCTGTTCGCCGGCGGCTTCAGGCCGGCCATCGACATCGGCCGCTCCGTCTCCCGCATCGGCGGGCAAGCCCAGCATCCGCGCATCAAGGAAGAGGCAGGACACATGAAGCTGGACTACCTGCAATTCCTGGAGCTGGAGATTTTCACCCGCTTCGGCGCCCGGCTTGAAGCCTCCATGGAAACAGCGATCGCCCGCGGCCGCAGACTGAGGGAAATTCTCAAGCAGGAGCGTCTGGCTCCGGTTCCGGCCGAATTTCAGCTGGCCTGGCTGACGGCTTTCAACGATCGACTGTTTGACGCCATTCCCCTCGAATCGATTGCGGCGGCCCTCGAAGTGCTCGGCCGTCAGCTCCGCCAGAGCGGCCTCACTCTCGACGCCCCGCGCCAGCAGTGGAGCACAGCTGCGGCCGGCTGGCTGCAGCCATTGCGCCAGAAAGTCCAGGCATGACCAAAAGACATGAACTTGAGCACCACCAGCGCAGCCTGAGCGAAATCCGGGAGATCATGAACTCGATGAAAACCCTGGCATACCTGGAAACGCGCAAACTGGACCGCTTTCTCAAAAGCCAGCGGGACGTCGTCAGCGACATCGAGATAGCGGCTGCCGATTTTCTCGACTTCTATCCGGAGACCCTGCCGAAATCGGCTAGCGGGGACAGAATCTATCTGCTGATCGGCTCGGAGAGAGGGTTCTGCGGTAACTTCAACCAGAAACTGCAGCGCCACCTTGAGCCGTCCCTGGCGGACCTGCCGGAGGGTAAAGCCACGGTTATTGCCGTCGGCCGCAAGCTCTACAGCCTACTGGAAGATTACCCCTGCCCGGTCATCCCGGTTGCCGGAGCAACGGTCGGTGAAGAGATCGGCGACACCCTGAATCTCATCGTCCGCGAATTGACGGCACAGCGCCAACGGTCCGTTGTGGCTTTTTACGCCCTTTATCACGGCAGCGACAATGCCATCGTCGCTCACCAGCTGCTCCCCCCTTTTCAACACCTGCTTTATCATCAGCAAGAAGAACCGCATGAACCTGTGCTACACCTTGTGCCGAGAAAATTTTTACTCGAGATGAGCTATCACTATCTGTTCGTTG
>PKUG01000138.1 GCA_002869665.1 Desulfuromonas sp.
AAATATCGTAAATCTGCTTAGTCGTTATCTTTATGAAGCTTATAAGTCAAAGCATCTGCCAGTGCCTGATAAGAGGCATCGATAACGTTACTACTGACACCAACCGTCCCCCACCGGGCCTCATGGTCACCCGACTCGACCAGGACCCGGATAACCGAGTCGGTTCCCTGGCTGGTCGGCAATACGCGAACCTTATAGTCGAGCAACTTGACCTCACCGATCTGCGGATAAAAGCTGATCAGGGCTTTGCGCATCGCTTTATCAAGAGCATTGACCGGGCCATTCCCGTCGGCAGCAGTATGCTCCACCTTGCCACCGACCTTGACCTTGATCGTGGCCTCGGAAACCGGCGCCTCATCACTGTCGCGCAGGGTGTCGATCACGCGGAACGCACTGACGGAAAAGTAATGCTTGAGCTTGCCCATTGCCCGTAACATCAGCAGTTCAAACGAGGCTTCAGCCCCTTCAAACTGGAAACCCTGATTTTCAAGGTTCTTGATATCCTCGAGAATCTCCAGGGTGACCGGATCCTTGCCATCCAGCTCGATCCCGCATTCTTCAGCTTTCACGAGGATATTGGAGCGCCCGGACAGGTCGGACACAAGCACCCGAGTCCTATTTCCGACCAATTCCGGTCGGATGTGCTCGTAGGTTTCCGGATGACGTTGAATTGCCGAAACATGAACCCCGCCCTTGTGAGCAAAGGCTGAGTTACCGACATAGGGTTGATGCTTGTTCGGCGTCAGGTTGGCCAACTCATAGACATAACGCGAGGCATTACGCAGAGTCTGGAGCTTTCCTTCTTTCAAGCAGTCCCGCTTAAGCTTGAGGCTGAGCGCGGGAATGATCGAACAAAGGTTGGCGTTGCCACAACGCTCACCGAAACCGTTGATCGTCCCCTGGACATGGATCGCACCGCAGTCAACAGCCATCAGCGAGTTGGCTACGGCACATTCGCTGTCATTGTGGGCGTGAATGCCGAGGGGAACATCGACAGCTTTTTTGACCACATCCATAATCGCCGGGATCTCGTGCGGCATGGTCCCGCCGTTGGTATCGCACAGGACGATACAATCGATCTTGGCTTCGGCGGCAGCCTGCAATGTCTTCAGGGCATACTCGGGATTCGCCTTGTAACCGTCAAAGAAATGCTCGGCGTCATAAACGACCTCCGGCACTCGTTCCTTGAGATAAACCAGAGAATCATTGATCAGCTCAAGATTTTCTTCGAGAGAGATCCGCAGGGCTTCATGGACATGAAAATCCCAGGTTTTCCCGAAAATCGTCACCGTATCAGGCTGAGCACTGATCAGCATCTGGATATTGTTATCCTCAGCCGGAGTGATCCGTGCCCGCCGGGTTGAACCGAAGGCGGCAATCTTGCTATGTTGCAGCGTTTCACTCTTGATGGCCTGGAAGAAAGTAATGTCCTTGGGATTGGATCCCGGCCAACCGCCTTCAATGTAATCGATTCCCAATTCATCCAGGCGCTTGGCAATACGCACCTTATCCTCAACCTGAAACGAGATATCTTCAGCCTGAGTCCCGTCCCTCAGCGTTGTATCATAAAGCAGTACTTTATCCATTCCATTGCATCCTTTCCCGTAACAAACATCTGCGATCAACCGGTCCGATGAGGACCGGATCAGATCGTCGTCTCCTCTTGGGCTTTCTTGTCGAGGCCAAAGGCTTCATGAAGCACACGCACGGCCAGTTCGGTGTACTTGGAATCAATAACGCAGGACACCTTGATTTCACTGGTCGAAATCATTTCGATATTGATCCCCTCAGCGGACAGGGCATCAAACATCTTGCTGGCGACCCCGGAATGGGAGCGCATGCCGACACCGATGATCGAAACCTTGGAGATATTTTCATTCCCCTTGACCCCGGAAGCGCCGATATTGCCAGAGAGCCCCTGTACGATTTCGATGGCCTTTTTGAAGTCGGCTTTCGGAACGGTGAAGGTCATATCGGTATGACCATCGTGAGAAACGTTCTGAATAATCATGTCGACGGTGATATTCGCATCGGAAAGCGGCTTGAACAATTGCGACGCGATACCCGGCTGATCGGGAACCCGCAGCAGGGAAATCTTGGCTTCATCCTTATTGTAGGCAATGCCCGAAACCAGTACGGTTTCCATATCATTATCCTCCTTCATAACCAGCGTACCTGGATTATCGTTGAAACTTGAGCGAACATGCACGACGACGCCATATTTCTTGGCAAACTCAACCGAACGGATCTGCAGAATCTTCGACCCCAGCGAAGCCATCTCCAGCATTTCGTCATAGGAGATCTTCTCCATTTTGGTCGCTTCGGGGACAATCCGCGGATCGGTGGTATAAACGCCATCGACGTCGGTGTAAATTTCACAGACATCAGCTTTCAGACCAGCGGCAACGGCAACGGCAGAGGTATCGGAACCACCACGACCAAGAGTCGTGATATCGCCAACGTCGTCAGTCCCCTGGAAGCCGGCAACGACGATGATCGTCCCCTCTTTGAGGTCGGCACGAATTTTCTCGTCACCAATGCTCTTGATCCGGGCCTTGGCGTGAACGTTATCGGTCAACATCGGAATCTGATAACCGAGATAACTCTTTGCCTTGTAACCCATCGACTGCAGACACATCGACAGCAGCGCAATCGTCACCTGTTCACCGGTCGAAACGAGGACATCGTATTCGCGTTCGCTGGGAGTCTCGCTGATCTCGTCAGCCAGAGCGACCAGCCGATTGGTCTCACCCGCCATGGCCGAGACGATGACAACGACTTCATTGCCTTCGTCAAACGTTTTGGCTACCCGGCGGGCAACATTGCGGATGCGATCCACGGTTCCCACTGAAGTGCCACCATATTTCTGTACTACCAAGGCCATACCGATTCACTGCCTCCTCTTATCGGAAAAAAGCCGACGACAGCCCATTGTCGTCAGCCTGCTTGTACGTCGTCAAACAACCTGAAAGTCCCTTTAATAGCAGGAAAGTTCCAGCCGGTCAAAAGCTTTTTCCCGGCACCGGCCCGAGCTTTTAAAACACACGGAAATTTGCAAACCGGGCAACAAAAGCGCAATCGAGAAGCCTTTCAGAGCCCAGGATTCTACTTTTCACCCTGCAACTAAAACAGGATTATTCTCCAGGCAAAATATGTTTCGCAAGGCGCTCAAGCAGGTTCCGGGAGGCGTCATTCGTAGCACGGAAATTCAGCTGCCGACGCTCGCTGTCGAGTCGCACCAATTCGACCCACAGACCGCCCACCTCATCGTCCTCAAGCTTTTCCGGCCATTCGACCAGCGCGACACCGATACCATGGGCGTAATAATCAAAGCCGAGTTCGATCAATTCATCCGGATCGGATAAACGGTAGAGATCGAAATGGTACAGCGGGAGCCGGGCCTGATAATGATTCATCAGGGTAAAAGTCGGGCTCGTGATCGGAATGGCCGGATCGACCCCCACCCCCCGGGCGACACCTCGTGCCAGCACACTCTTTCCCGCCCCCAGGTTACCCTGCAGCAGAATCAGGGCCGGTTGCTCAAGCAACCGGCCCAGGGTCATACCGATATCCAGTGTCTGCGTTTCGGATACACTGACGATCGTCCAGGATTGCAAAATCAGACCTCGATGCTGCGGATCAGGTCGAGCCGGGCAACAACACCAATCAACTTGTCCCCCTCGAGAACAGGCAGCAGGTGCACTTTGTGCTTGCTCATCAGGCCAGCGAGATCACGAACCGTATCCTCGGGTTTGCAGGTGATCGGCTCCTTGCGACACAGTTCGCCGACCGTCGTCGCCGTCACCCTGGTGACCTCTTCCCTGAAATCCTTTTCACTGCCCAGCGTAAACACCCAGTCGAAAAGGGTCACTGCCGTGGGGATATGTAGCGGTTTCTGCTGCTCGACCAGATCGGTCTCACTGATGACGCCAACCAGCTTTCCCTCGGCATCGACGACCGGCAGGTTGCTGTAACGAGTCTCAATAAAGATAGCCGCCAATTCTTTCAGACTCGTATCGGTGGTGACCGAAACGACTCCTTTGGTCATGATATCGCGAGCAGTCAACATAATCAGGCTCCTTTCAGTGGGTCGTTGACACCAATTCTCGACGGGCGAGAGGTAAACGGAGAAGCAGGTCGGACGCCGCCATCCCCGCCGTCCCCTGAGTTTCAGCGACCAGTTCGGCGCTGCGCCCGTGCAACCAGGCACCGAGCGATGCAGCCCGGAAGGGTTCAAGCCCCTGGGCCAGCAAGCCACCGATCAGACCGGTCAGCACATCGCCACTGCCGCCGCTGGCGAGACCATCATTACCACTGCTGTTGATGTTCACCCGCCCATCCGGCGCAGCAACCAGCGTCCGAGCCCCTTTAAGTAACAGGACAACACCATGTTCAGCGGCAAAGTTTCTGGCGATCTCAAAACGGTTGGCTTCGATCTCGCGAACGCTGAGCCCCGTCAGGCGTGCCATTTCTCCTGGATGAGGAGTCAGCACAACCTGCCCGGTGGCTTTCTCTTGCAGCCGAACAAGTTGACCGGCCAGCAGATTAAGACCGTCCGCGTCGATCACCAGTGGCACATTGCAAGTCTCAACCAGCCGACCGACCAGGTCGGCCAGCCCGACCGCCGCACCCAGCCCCGGGCCAAGGGCGAGAGCCTGGCGACCATCCAGCAGGGCCGTGATCTGATCAAATGCCACCGGTGAGAGATAACCACCATCATCCGCCAACGGATAGCTCATTGCCTCGGTCAGCTTGACTTCGATGATATCATGCAGGGCGGCAGGAACACCGGTCGTCACCAGGCCACAGCCGCTGCGTACGGCAGCATGCCCCGCCAACGCAGCGGCACCGGTCTTGCCCGGTGAACCGGCAACGATCAGCAGATGGCCAAAAGTCCCCTTGTGTCCCTGTCCCGGGCGTACAGGCGCCAACTCGCATGCGGCAGCGGCATCAACGAGTTCGATCTGGCCGGCGTTTTCTTTGCGGCCACGCCGGGGGATCCCGATATCAACAACCTCCAGCTGCCCGGCGCGACTGGCGCCCGGCTGGCTGCCGTGACCGATCTTCGCCTGATCAAAGGTAACCGTCAGGTCAGCCTGAACCGCCATGCCGCAGATTCGGCCGTTGGAACCATCAACTCCCGAAGGAATATCGACGGAAAACACCTGGGCCGCGGACGTATTGATCAAGGTAATTGCTTCCGCCTGCAATCCGCGCACATCTGAGTTGAGCCCGGTGCCGAAAATGGCATCGACAATCACCCGTGGCCCACACTCCGTAACAGTCCGCCGAAGGAGGTCACTCTCAGTTGCAAAGGTAAGCGGCAGCTCCAGATTCCGCATGACCTCAAGCATGATCGCTGCATCACCGGTGATCTTGTCCGCCTCGGCAAGAACCAGAGTCTCAACCTGCCACCCCTGATCGTTGAGAATCCGCGCCATAACGTAGCCGTCGCCACCATTGTTCCCCCGCCCCGCAACCACCAGCACCGGCCCTGGAAAGAGATCGGCAAAGAACTCGTTGAAATGACGGCAGCAGGCGCGCCCGGCATTTTCCATCAGCACGGCACCGGGGATGCCGCGCTCGACAATTGCCTGGCGGTCAACTTCCATCATTTCCGCAGCGGTGCAAAGTTTCATCAGGCCTCCAGCACAACTGTCGCAACGGCATAATCGCCGTCGTGCGAATAACTGAGATGGGCGTGACAAGCTCCCCGTTCGGCCAGCAGAGTGGCCGCGACCCCGGTCAGCACCAGTCCCGGGCAGCCCAGCTCATCGCGAACCACCTCGACCTGCTGCCATGACAACCCCTGACGCAAACCGGTTCCCAAGGCTTTGAGAAAAGCTTCTTTCGCCGCAAAGCGGGCCGCCAGATGCGGCGCCGGGTCACGCTTGGCCAGCGCATACTCCCGCTCCCCGGCGGTAAACAGGCGAAGCAAAAGCTTGTCATCCGGCGCCTGCAGTTTCTTAAAACGCGCAATCCGCGCCAGATCGGTTCCGATTCCGACAATAGCCAACGGCTAGCCTTTCAACAGGGCAAGCATTTCCCTCACGGCCTGATCCATGCCGACCATGACGGCACGGGCAACGATACTGTGGCCGATATTGAGCTCCTCGATTCCGCCCAGTGCCACAACATCGGCGACATTACGATAATCGAGACCGTGACCGGCATTGACGCCGAGCCCCAGTTTTTTCGCCGCACTGATCGCCAGCTCAATGCGCTGTAACTGCTGGCGCTTCACGACCCTGCTGGTCGCATCGCAGTAGGTTCCGGTGTGGATTTCGATATAATCGGCACCAACCTTGTGCGCCGTGCGAATCTGATCCAGATCCGGCTCGATAAACAGACTGACGACAATTCCCGCCTGCTGTAACAGAGCGATCTTCCCCTTCAGAACCCGCTGAAGCTGGATGACATCAAGCCCCCCCTCGGTCGTCAGTTCGTGGCGCCCCTCTGGAACCAGGGTCACGGAATCGGGGATGATCTTCAGGGCGATGGCAATCATCTCTTCGGTCAGGGCCATCTCAAGGTTGAGCCTGGTCTTGACCGTCTGGCGCAGGATTTCAACATCCCGATCCTGAATATGACGACGATCCTCGCGCAGATGGACCGTAATACCATGAGCACCAGCCAGTTCGGCGATGGCAGCAGCAGCAACCGGATCGGGCTCGGAAATTCCCCGGGCCTCGCGAACGGTTGCAATGTGATCGACATTAACTCCAAGTTTGATCAAGTGAATATCTCCATCAGTGGTTGTTGTCTGTGCAACTCTGGGTTTTCAGCAGCTGATGACTAGAGTATATCAAAGACCGATCTCGGCACGCACAGCAGCGGCCAGGCGTTCAGCAAGAATGTTGATCTGCTCATTGTCTTCACCTTCAAGCATGATCCTCAACAGGGCTTCGGTTCCCGAATAACGAATCAACAGCCGCCCCCTGTCGGCCAGTTCCTGCTCGACAGCAACGACTTCGGCTTTGAGGCTCGGGATCTCTTCCAACGCGACCCGTTCCCGCACCCGGACATTGACGAGAACCTGCGGCAGCGCCGTCATGATCTCGGCCAGCTGCGAGAGCGTTTTTCCGCTGCGCCGCAGAATCGCCAGGACCTGCAAAGCCGAGAGAACCCCGTCACCTGTCGTATTATGATCGAGGAAGATCATATGCCCGGACTGTTCGCCACCGAGATTGTACCCCCCCTTACGCATCTCTTCGACGACGTAGCGATCGCCGACATCGGTACGCAGCAGCTTGCCGCCGAGCTTGCGCAGAGCAATTTCCAACCCCATATTACTCATGACCGTAGCAACGACGGTGTTATCATTGAGCTCGTCGCGAGCGATCAGGTCCCCGGCACAGATGGCCATAATATGGTCACCGTCGACCTCGCGTCCCTGCTCATCGACGAAAATAACCCGATCGGCATCACCATCCAGGGCAATCCCGAGGTCGGCCCCACATTCGCGCACCTTCTCAGCCATCACCTCCGGATACAACGACCCGCAACCGGCGTTGATATTCGTTCCGTCAGGCGTGACCCCGATACTGATGACTTCGGCGCCAAGCTCGGAGAGGACTGCCGGGGCAACCTTGTAGGCGGCACCGTGGGCACAATCGAGCACGATCTTCAGCCCCTGTAGGTCGAGGTTCTTCGGAAAGGTATTTTTAAGGAAGACGATATAACGGCCGACGGCATCATCAATTCGATAGGCCTTGCCGATTTCATCAGCGATCGGGCGCAGTTCGTTGAGACGGTTATTCAGCACCAGATCTTCGATCTTGAGTTCCTGCTCATCCGGCAGCTTGAATCCGTTACCGGAGAAGAACTTGATCCCGTTGTCCTGGTAGGGGTTATGAGACGCACTGATAACAACTCCGGCATCGGCACGCATGGAGGCCGTGATGAAAGCGATTCCCGGGGTCGGCAGAGGACCGACCAGCAGAACATCGACCCCCATGGAACAGATCCCTGCGGCAAGTGCCGTTTCGATCATGTAACCGGACAACCGGGTATCCTTACCGATAACGATCCGGTGACGCCGGTCGCCGTTCTTCTTGAAAACATAGGCCGCCGCCCGGCCCAACTGCATCGCGGTCTCCGCCGTCATCGGCTCGATATTGGCGACACCACGAACACCGTCGGTCCCAAACAACTTCTTTTTCATTCTGTTTTTTTATCCTGTTTCTGCTGCGCCGGATCGGCAGGTTTTTCCTCGGCCACCGGCGGCGGTTCTACCTCCAGCACCTCGACTTTGACTTCCGTGGTTTTATCGGTTTTCAGGTAGGTATAGGTTCCGAGATGGACCAGGGGGACGATCACCGAGAAGCCCTCGTTGACGCCATCAAGATTGACCTCTTCGGTGGTCACTTCACTGACGCTCTTCAATTCGGTTTCCGCCCCTTCGACAACCACCCGACTCGGTACAGCGGTGACCCTGCCGACCTGGAAGCCGGGCAACGGTTCTCCGGTCAGGGCAATCTTGACCGGCACCTGTTTCTGCTTGATGCGTTCGAGCTTGAGGTCGATAAACGATGGGGACAGGCGGGTGACTCTCAGACCACTGGGAAGATTCAACCGCTCTTCAAGGCGTTTGAAGGTTGTCAACCCCGGCTTAAGATCTGCCAGATCGACGGCGATACTGATATCGTTCGGGCTGACCTTCATCAACAGTGTTCGTGGCCCGCTGACACGCACATCGACAAGGCTGGGAACCTCGTTCGCAATCATCAGGCTCTCAGGGATATTCTGCAGCTCCAGAGGGACAAGATAACCGACCTCAAGTCGACGCTCGCCCATGATGAACATCCAGAGCAGCAAGGCCAGAATCACTGAAATCAGCTTCAACCCCCAGTTTTCCGTCAGCAGCTTGAACATTCGCCTACCCTTTCTTCTTTTTCTTCTTTTTCAGGCGCGGTTCGAGCAAGCGACCGAGAACCTTTTTCAGACTTGTCGCATCCAGATTACGCGTCATGCCGCCATTTACGGCCACCGAGATTTTCCCCGTCTCTTCCGAAACAACGATGGCAATGGCGTCGGCCAGTTCGGTCAGACCGATAGCCGCCCGGTGCCGGGTTCCGTATTCTTTGGTCAGGTTATCCCCCTGGGTCAGCGGCAGAAAACAGCCGGCAGAGGTCAACCGCCCCTGCTGCAGAACCAGAGCCCCGTCATGCAATGGCGAGGGGGGCATGAAAATCGCCCGGATCAGCTCATTGGCCACCCGGGCATTGATTGTCGTCCCCGACTCGAGCAGATCGTTGATCCCCGTCTCCCGTTCGACCGCAATCAGCGCACCGATTTTACGGTTCCCCAAGGCCACACAGGCTTTGACCAATTCATCAATAATCTCAGAATCTTCGCGTGAAGAACTCCCACCGAGGAACGGGTTGCGGCCGACGTGAATCAGGGCGCGCCGAATATCGTTCTGGAAGATAACGACGATGACAAGAATAATTGACGACAGGAAGTTACTCAGGAACCAGTTGAGCGTGTGGAGATCGCCGACCCGTGAAGCCACGTAAACGGCAAGGATGATCGCCAGACCGAGCAGCATCTGTACTGCCCGGGTTCCTTTGATCAGAAGAATAATCCGGTAGATGATGAAGGCAACAATGCTGATATCGAGGAGATCGAGCAGGCGAATATTGGTAAACACATCCAGCATTGCAGCCTCGGCAGATGATTACGAAAAACGGACATTAGACAAATCGGGTCAGGGCAGCCTCTGTTCACGAATCGCCCAGGCAACCAGAGCCGCCTCACGGGCCTGACGGACATCGTGAACACGGAACAACTGAACCCCCTGCGCCACCCCCAGCGCCACCGTCGCCAGGGTCCCTGAAAGGCGCTCCAGCGGATCGTCCAGGCCGAGAACCCTGCCGAGGAAGCTTTTGCGTGAAGTTCCCAGCAGAATCGGACAGTCCAGTTCGTGCAACCGCTCGAGATGATGGAGCAGTTCCAGATTGCCTTCGGCACTTTTGCCGAACCCGATCCCCGGATCGACGGCGATCCGAGTCCGTTCCACACCTGCCACAAGGGCCTTGGCGATACTCTCGCCGAGCCAGGCGACGACTTCAGAAACCAGATCGTCGTACCCGGTCTGTTGCTGCATGACATCCGGGCGCCCGCGGGTATGCATCAGAAAAACGCCGGCACCACTTTCAGCAACCACCGCGGCCATTTCAGGATCGAAGGTCAGACCGCTGATGTCGTTGATAAAATCAGCTCCGGACGCGACCGCCTCACGAGCAACCAAAGCCTTATTGGTATCGATCGACAGCGGCAGGTCAATCTCCCGCCGTAGCGCCTCGATCACGGGGACAACCCGCTTCAATTCATCCTCGGGGGACACCGGCAAAGATCCCGGCCGGGTACTTTCCCCACCGATATCGATGAGGTCTGCCCCTTCTTCCTGCAGAGCCACCCCTTGCCGAACCGCCTTGTCCAGCGTATCGAAGCACCCCCCGTCAGAAAAGGAATCCGGGGTGACATTCAGAATCCCCATGATCCGCGGCCGGCTCAGGTCAAGACAGCATTCGCGCCCAAGCAAGCTAACATTCAAGGTTGTCCTCACTTGGCCGTAGACCGCTCCCCATTTGCCTGACAGACCACCTCAACCGGTGCCGCTTCGGTATGCCCCTCAGTGTCAACCGTATCATCGTCGTCTGTATTGCGCTTCAGATAAGACGGGGCACCATCCGGAAAGACGACAGAGATGATCGCTTTGTTGTCCAGATTTTCTTTCTCAAGCAACAGTTCAGACAGGGCAATGAGCTGCTCGCGGTGAGCCTTGAGCAGAGTGCGCGTGATCTCGTAATTTTCCTGCACAATTCTGCGAATCTCGTTGTCGATAATGACGGCAGTGGCTTCGCTGTAGTTCTTGGTGTGTCCCATGTCACGACCGAGAAAAACTTCACCCTCTTTTTCGCCGAAGGTCACCGCACCGACGGTTTCACTCATCCCCCACTCGCAAACCATCTTGCGGGCGATGGTGGTGACCCGTTCAAGGTCGTTGCTGGCACCGCTGGTCACCGAATCGAAGGTGATCTCTTCGGCGATACGTCCGCCAAGCAGAGCACGGATCCGAATATGCAGACCATGGGCGGTTTCGTTGTATTTTTCTTCAGCGGGCAGGTACATGGTCACCCCCATAGCCCGGCCACGGGGAATAATCGAAACCTTGTGCACCGGATCGGAGCCCGGGGTCAACAGCGAAACCAAGGCATGACCAGCCTCATGATAAGCGGTGACCTTCTTCTCTTCCGGCGTAATGACCATTGAACGCCGCTCGGCACCCATGAGCACTTTGTCCTTGGCAGCTTCAATGTCGTCCATATCGACCCGGGTCTTGTTGGCACGGGCTGCCAGCAGGGCACTCTCGTTGATCAGGTTGGCCAGATCTGCACCTGAAAAACCAGGTGTTGCTTTGGCAACAACTTCGAGATTGACACCATCTGCCAAGGGGACTTTACGTGAATGAACCGTGAGAATTTTGAACCGCCCTTTGACATCGGGGCGCGGCACGACGACCTGACGGTCGAAACGTCCGGGGCGCAACAGGGCCGGATCGAGAACGTCGGGACGGTTGGTTGCAGCGACCAGGATAACCCCTTCGTTCGACTCGAAGCCGTCCATCTCAACCAGCAACTGGTTGAGAGTCTGCTCCCGCTCGTCATGCCCGCCGCCAAGCCCGGCGCCACGATGGCGACCGACGGCATCGATCTCGTCGATGAAGATGATACAGGGCGCATTCTTCTTTCCCTGCATGAACAGGTCGCGCACCCGACTGGCACCGACGCCAACGAACATTTCGACGAAATCGGAACCGGAAATGGTAAAGAACGGAACACCGGCTTCACCTGCCACCGAACGAGCCAGAAGGGTTTTACCGGTACCCGGAGAGCCGACCAGCAGCACCCCCTTGGGGATCTTGCCGCCCAGCTTGGTGAATTTCTTCGGATCCCTGAGAAACTCGACGACTTCCTCCAACTCCTGCTTGGCCTCGTCAACCCCGGCGACATCCTTGAAGGTCACCTGACCCTGGGTGTCGGTAAGCAATTTGGCCTTGCTCTTGCCGAAGCTCATCGCCTTGCCGCCGCCAGACTGCATCTGACGCATGAAGAAAATCCAGACCGCAATCAAGAGCAAAATCGGCCCCCAGGAGATCAACAGGGTAAACCAGAACCCCTGATCATCGATCGGCTTGGCTTCGATGACGATCCCTTTTTCCTTCAGTTTCGGGATCAACTCGTCGTCCATCGGCGCGTATGTCTGGAACTTGCTCTCGTCCTTCATGACGCCGCTGACTTCGTTCCCCTGGAAGGTGATACTTGTCACCTCACCGGAGTCGACCGCGGTGAGAAAATCAGTGTAGTTAATGCTCTTAACCGCAGATTCTTTCTGCGTCATCATATTGAAAAGCATGATCATCAAGAGCGAGATGACCAGCCACAATGCCAGGTTTTTCTGAAATTGACTCACAGGGCCCCCTATACAGGAATTCGGGAATCAAGAGATTAATCAAACTATACAAAACTAATGGGGAAAAATATCACAAAAAGAGTTGATTCCACAAGGTGTTTGTCCCCTTTTTTACACCCTCAAACAAGGCTCAGACGCAGGACTTGTCGAGACTTGCCGGTCACCGGAGCCAGACGCGAACGCCGCATCCCCAGAACCCAGAGGATCTCCTCGCCACCCACCAGGACCAGAGCCCTCCGCCGCACTTCAAACTCGATCCGGTTATCGGAAAAATACTTTTTGAGTTTCTTGTGCCCGATCATTCCCAGTGGTGCAAAACGATCTCCCGGCTGGTAATTACGTAACAGCAGCGGCTGCTGTAATTGATCCAAATCGAATTCGACAACCGACTGTGATTCGCCACATGCTGCCGAAGTAATTTCCGCCCGCAACAGCCTGCCGCCGGGAAGGGTCAACTCACCGGGCAACACCAATTCATGTGTCAGCGAGGGGTTGCTCAAGGGGCGAGCCTCGCGGAACCACAAGGCCTGGTAGCGCCTGGCGACCCAGGCCTCCGGCAGGTCAACCTGAGCCTGACTGCGGTCGCCGAGCAGCAGCTCATCGATGGCCTCAAGATGAACAGCTTCAATCCTTCCCAGATCGCCCCGTACCCGCCTCAATGCCTCGCGATAAAGCCGCAACCGCTGGGCCTGATGCAAACGCAGCAACTGCTCGCGACACAGCCTCAGTCCGTCGTCACCGGCGACGACCAGGCTATCGAGCAGTTGACCGACCTGCTCCTGCCAGAAGTCCTCCTCCAGTTGAATTCGGCGTGTCAGCGCCGCCAGATTTTCAGAGAACAGCGGGTTGATATCATGAAATTGGGGGAGAATCTGACCACGCAGACGATTCCGCAAAAACACAGGATCGGCGTTACTCGCATCTTCGACCCAGCGCAGCCCCGCGGCTTTGGCATAGGCGAGGATTTCGCTACGCCCATGATCGAGCAGAGGACGCCACCAGGGGGGGAGATAAGACCGCATACAGGCGAGTCCACTGATACCGCTGCCGCGCAGCAAGCGCAACAGAAAGGTCTCGACCTGGTCATCCCGATGGTGACCTAGAGCAATGACATCCGCTCCGATCTGCTCAGCGATCTCGAGCAAGAACTCACGACGGCCAGCACGCCCGGCCATTTCGAGGCTGACACCCTCCTTCAGGGCCATCCCGGCAACATCAAAACTTCTGAAATGACAGGGGATCTCAAGATCGGCGCACAAGCAGGCGACAAACTCCGCGTCCCGGCGACTCTCCGGCCGCAACTGATGGTCGAGATGGGCAACCTCGATATGCAGCCCGAACTCGGGAGCAATCTGCTTCAACAGATGCAGCAGGACAACCGAATCGACACCACCAGAGACCGCCGCCAGAACACAGGTCGTTGCCGCTGGGAGATTCTCTTTAAGAGTATTCAGAAGGGACTTTTTTTTCGACATGGAGCCGCTGTCGTAACTTCCGCAAGAATGAACGCAATGGGGGAACTATAAACGAAAAAAGTCACCGCTCAAATAAAAACAGCGGCAGAAAGAATCATTCACCGCCGTCCCGCTGGCGCCGAACCTTCCTGAGGATGCCGTCAGCCAGGCGAATGTATTCGATCTTGCGTTAATCACGGCCGAGTAATCGTGCGCCGGCGACAATCATGGCCACTGAAGAGGATTAATCGGCGCAAAAAGAAAAAAGGCCTGCTTCTCAGTGAAGCAGGCCTTTTAAAGATGGTGGCGGTGCAGAGATTCGAACTCCGGACACTGCGGATATGAGCCGCATGCTCTAACCAACTGAGCTACACCGCCAAACTATGCAAACTCTTGAACGAGTTTCTATTTTGGTTGCGGGAGAGGGATTTGAACCCCCGACCTTCGGGTTATGAGCCCGACGAGCTACCAAACTGCTCCATCCCGCGGCATGAGCACCGGAAAATAGTCTTCTTGCCCTAAATTGTCAAGCAAAAAATTCAGTGTTTTTCCAGGCTGTGACAGCGCTTACTGACGGGCAACAAAACCTTTAATCTGCTCTTTAATTTCAAGGACTTCCTGAGCATGCTTGGCCGTAGCAGCATCAGCATAGGGACCGATACGCACCCGATACCAGATCCCTTTTTCAGCCAGATCTGCTTCAACGACAAAAGCCGGATACCCGTCTTTTTCCAACCGCTGCTTCAGTGCCACAGCATCGCCGGCAACATTGAATGCCCCGACTTGGACAGCATGTGAACCACCCGCGGTCACTTGGGGTAACTCGGTATCCAAAGCTGTGACGGCCGCCTCCTCTGTGCCTCCGGCAGAAGCCGGTTCAGCAGGCTTCTCGGTAGCATTTGCGGCAGGCTTGACTACGGGAGCGTCTACTACCGACTCGGCTTTTTCTTCAGCTTTCGGCGGCGCATCGTTGATGCCGGTTCCCAGCGGCTTCGACTGCCTGGGCTCTTTCGTCAGATCGCCATAAAAGGTCAGTTCAGTCTTACTTTCGACCGGCGCACTCTCCTGCCGCTCATCGGCGACAGCGCCCCGCTCCGTCACTGTTACCCGCGGCGGCACCGCAGTCACCGGAGCAGCCGGAGCCTGGGCAACCAGCACTCGTTCAGACTGCTGCATCCGGTACGCCAGATCGCGCTCGGCCCCTCTGCGCCCGACGATCACGCCGAGAGTGAAACTCGCCAGAGAGACACCTAGAACCAGAACCAGCAGAATGATTGTCTGACGCCGTTCCATGCGCCGTTGCGTCTGCGTCGATGATGTGTTCGTGCTTTTCATTTTTTCCCCTTGTCAGGCTGTCACGTTATTGCGTCGCATACCGGCAATACCATAGCCGTCACTTGAACGATGCGGAGCAGCGTGAATTACACATGGGTATCAGCGGACGATAATCAGTCGGCATTATAACCATATATGGTCAAGGCGGCAAGATTCAGCGAAGGCCCTTCTATCGGGACAATCGGCGACTATTTTTCCCCGTTGCCAGCAGTCGCTTCAACGTTCCCTTGTTCAGGAACGTGGTAGATCAGTTCCCCCTCCCGAACCATCCCCAGGCGGGTGCGGGCCAACTGCTCCCAGTAGTTTTTATCGTTGTTCAGGCGCTCGATTTCATTCTGTAATTGCTGCTGCCGCTGCTGCAAATCAGCGAGTTTCCGCTCCAGTTCCTGTTTCTGCTTCTCCGCCTGGACAATCCGTAACACGCCACGATTTCCGAAAACGGCATAGGCGAACATCAGCGCGATGATTATGAGTAGCAGAACCGCTGGCAGGTTTTTTCTGCCGCCAGCATTCGGCTCTTCCTCGGCGGTTGTCACAGCGACCTCACTGACAGCAGGATAAAAGAATCGAGACCCGTTTCAAACAGCGAGACTTCATTCAAGGAGAGTCCGCTGCTTTTGAGCTATTTTACTCTGGATGACTATACAAAAAACGCCAATTGCAGCAACGCAGCAGTTGGTTAGTTTTTGCACCGCCATCAGATTTCGGTCATCCGCCCGGAGGAACTCCCGAGCGAACCGATTCCGGTCAGACTGAACGTCAACATGACGGTGTGATCACCGTCATTCTTGCGGTAGGTCAGAAGCACACTCCAGCACTGCTGACGATATTCGATGCCGAAAACCTGCTCCAACTCGAGATCTTCGGTGAAATCGTAACGCTGGCCGTAACTCAGGAAAACCGGCTTAAGGAACGCGATGCTCAAATCGACTGCCGCGTAATCGATCTCGTCGTCACGATCATAGCTGTATCTGAGCCCAAGCGCATTTTCACGCTGGTCCTCAACTGCGAGTTCGGCGAGAACCTGACTCCATTCCCCCTTATCAACATCGAACGTCGTATCGCTGGAAAATGTCAGCCATTCGACCGGGTCGAGCCTGAGTTCCGCACGCAGGGATCCGAAACGCTGATCCTTTGCCTCACTGGTCAGGTCGTAGTTCTGCGACAACCGCAGATAGAGCAAGTCACGATAGAAGCCCCCCTGTGCGGCATCGTCATAACGTGCGGTGAGGCGCTGAACCAGAGCGTATTCGAAGCGATTGGCCTCGGAAATCCGGTCATAGAGATCGAACTCGGGCAGCTGAAACTGGTCTTTCTCGGGGATATAGCGGTAGACAACCTCGGGGGCCAGAGTGTGGCGAAGCTTACTGATCGCTCCGAATCCCTGATAGGTTCGCCCCAACTGGGTGGTCAGTTTGACCGAAATTTCGGGCAACCCTTCACTCTCATCGTCGTAACCTTCGTTCAATCCCCAATAGATCCGTTCACGCCAGGCAACCTCCGGGACGAGGTCGATCGCGCTACCCAGTTTGAAGTTCGCCGCCAGGGACGGTCGGAGCATCAAACGCTCGCCACGCAGCCCTTCACGCCGCCAGAAGCGCGAATACTCGCTTTCCAGGCCATAATAGAAGGGCGTGTCGGCAATCCTTGTGCGCACACTGTCAAAAGTCACCCGCGGCAACAGCTGCAGGGTCTCATCATTGTTGCTCGTTTCGAGATCCTTGGTGTAGCGGGTCTGGCCGATCAGGTTCATCTTGTTCCAGTTTCGACTCAGGAAAAAGACAGACTGAACCTTATCCTTGTTATAATCCTCGGCAACCTCGCCAAAGTCGTCGAAATAATCTGTATCATTGACATAATTGATATCTGCAACCATGCGGATATCGCCGGGCAGCAAACCATCGTGATCCCATTTGACGGCATAGCGGTCTTCATCGACCGTCACGCCATCGACCTGATCCACATTGATGTAGTAAATCTGCGCTTCGCCGACATTGCCACGACCAAAGATGTAACGATACTCCAGACCGGTGCCGATCCCCATTTCGCTCAGATAGTCGAGATAAAGGGTCGCATCCTGGTTGATGCCGAGAACCTGGTAATAGGCGCCACCATACTCGAATCCCCGTTTATCGGAGAATCCGATACGCGGAATCAGCAGGCCCGATTCGCGCTCGCTCTTGGCCGGATAGATCAGATAGGGAAGATAAAAAGCAGGAACGTCTTTCAGATAGAAAGTCGTATTTTTCGCCCGGGCATAACCGCCGAGGGTCAGGTCAAGCTGTTCTGCACCAAATTTCCAGGAGGGGACTTCTCCGTCGCAGGTGGTATAGGTGCCGTTATTGATACGAAACTCGTTTTCGCCCAGACGTTCGACTTTTTCGCCGTAGACATGAACGTTCTGATCACGCAGAAAGAAATGTGCGTCCTCAATCGTTCCGGTGCCTAGCTGTAGATTGTACTGAGCCCTGCTGCCACTCAGCTCTTCATCCGGTGATATCAATCGGGCATCGCCGACAATGGAAATCTCCCCGGTCGTCTGGTTCCATTGTACGTCCTGACCAAGCACCTCAAGTGCCCCCTGGACCAGACGGACATTTCCTCGCGCCCGATAGAGGGTGTTCTCACGGTCGTAACTCAGCTCATCCGCCTCGAGTTCAATCGCCCCTCCTTCCTTACCGACGGCACTCAGGTCGGCGGCAAACAGGTAACAGGGGGCAAGGACGAGCAGAAATACCAGGGCAAAAACGAATCTTGATGACATCGGACCATCCGTCAGTTGGTCACCCCCGCCAGACACGGAGGATCATGATTGGGCCCCAAAAAAATCAACGGGAAGGGGGCCGTGAGACTATGGGCAACACACTGGTGTCCGCCAGCAGCAACTCGCGCGCCGCGGCGACAAGGAAAAGCGAACCGGCAACCACCACAACCTCATCTTCATGACGTTGTTTAAGAGCCGTCTGTATGGCAACCGCCGGATCGGCGCAGGCAACCGCCGGAACTCCGACGGCCTGAGCCTGTTGTGCAAGCAATTCCGGATCGATTGCCTTGTCAACCGGTGGACAGGTGGCATAAACCCGGGCGGTAAAGGGGAGCAACGCGCTCAACAGCTCGGCAGCGTCCTTATCGCCTTTGCAACCGACGACCAGATGCACAGCGGTCAATTTTTCCCTGCGCAGGTAACTTGCCAGACTGGCAGCCCCGGCTGGATTATGTGCACCATCGAGCAGAACCCGGCCCGGCAGCCATTCCAGCCGTCCCGGCCAGCAGACGCTTTCCAGCCCCCGCCTGATACTGTCAGGCCCGATTGTGAGCCCTTTCCCTCTAAGGGTATCAATCGCAGCCGTCGCCAGCGCCAGATTCTGCTGTAACGTCGTACCCGGCAAAGTCGGCATCACACGCTCCAGCGAAAAACCAGGGCCAAAACAGGAGAAGGTTTCCCCCTGCGACTCCCAGAGATAGGCCTCCCCCTCAAACGCCAACGGGACGCTCAACTCGGTCGCCCGATCCTGCAGAACAGCCATCACCTCTGGTGGTTGAGCAACGCTCAGTACCGGGGTGCCGGGCTTGAAAATTCCGGCCTTCTCCGCCGCAACTGCAGCCAGGCTATCCCCCAGGTATGCCGTATGATCGAGGCTGATAGAGGTCAACAGGCAGAGTTCAGGGGTAACGGCGTTGGTTGCATCCAGCCGCCCCCCCATCCCGGTTTCCAGAATCGCCCACTCGACGCCATGACGCTGGAAACTGAGCAACGCCATGGCCGTTGTAAATTCGAAAAAGGTTGCGCGCAGAGAGTCTGCGTGCGGCCGTAATTCGCGGATCAGCGCAACAACCTCATTCTGATCAATCTGGCGCGTGTCGATCCTGATCCGCTCGCTGAAATCGTGCAGATGGGGCGAGGTATACAGCCCGGCCGGAATCCCGGCGGCATGAAAGATACTCGCCAGGGCTGCTGCCGTCGAGCCCTTACCGTTGGTTCCGGCGATATGAATGCTGCGCAGGGAATCCTGCGGATTGCCGACCGCCGCCAGCAGCGAACGGATATTATCCAGACCGAGCTTGATACCGAAAAACTGCAGCCCGTACAGATAATCCAGGCTTTCCCGGTAATCCGTCTCCATCCGGGTTCAACTACGGGTGAAGATTCGCAGCAACTCCGAAAGCTTGCGCTTCATATCCCGCCGAGGAACGATCATGTCGATCATGCCGTGTTCAAGCAGATACTCGGAACGCTGAAACCCTTCGGGCAGGGTCTGACGGATCGTCTGCTCGATGACCCGTGGGCCGGCAAAGCCGATCAGGGCACGCGGTTCAGCGATATTGAGGTCCCCGAGCATCGCGAAACTGGCGGTAACGCCACCGGTTGTTGGATCGGTGAGAACCGAAACAAAAGGAATCCCCGCCGCCTTCAGCTTGGCCAGTGCCGCGCTGGTTTTGGCCATCTGCATCAGCGACATGATGCTCTCCTGCATTCGAGCTCCACCCGAAGAGGAGAAAACCATTACTGGAGCCCCGATATCCAACCCCTTTTCGATCGCCCGGGTGATCTTCTCGCCGACGACCGAACCCATGCTTCCTCCCATGAAGGAGAAGTCAAAAACCGCGACCACAACCGGAAGTCCATCCAGCTTCCCCTCACCGCAGATGACGGCATCGCCGTCTCCGGCTTTCTTGACCGCCGCTTTGATCCGCTCCTTGTACTTCTTGGAATCCTTGAAATCGAGGAAATCAACGGAGCGCATCTGCGCGTCCATTTCGACAAAGCTCCCCTCATCAAGAATCAGGTCGATTCGCTCACGGGCACCGATGCGGAAATGGTAGTCGCACTTGGGACAGACGTTGAGATTACGCTCGATCTCCTTGGCGTAGATAATCTCCTGACAGTTTTTACACTTCGTCCAGACCCCTTCGGGAACCTGTACGTTTTTCTTTTCCACGGAAGCGGTCAACGCTTTTTTCGAACGAAACCAGGCCATGTCATATCCTTTGGATGTATTCCAGAATCACCTGCATTGTTCCGGCAAAGCCGGGATAGTTATGCGGCGACCAGCCCCTGCTTGAGCGCGCTGATGAATTTTTCAACCTGCGCCTGCAGTTCAGGGGCCGTTCCATATTGTTCAATAATTTTAACCAGGGCACTGCCGACGACAACACCATCGGCAAAAGCGGCTACGGCCCTGGCGTCGTCCACGGTGCTGATTCCAAAGCCGACACCGACGGGAACCGCGCTGTAACTTTTCAGTTCTTCCACGGCATCACGAATCGATTCAGGGGTAATCTTCTGCGCTCCGGTCACCCCGGTCATCGAGACATAATACAAATAACCCTGAGCTGCGGCCGCGAGCTTCTGCATTCGCTCCGGTGGTGTTGTCGGAGCCAGCAGAGTAATCAGGGCCAGCCCGGCTTCATCCATGACAGCACTGATCTCACCGGCTTCCTCCGGCGGCAGATCGACCAGCAGCAGGGCATCGACTCCGGCCGCAGACGCCGCTTTGGCAAAGCGTTCGACACCATAGCGGAACACCGGATTGTAATAGCCCATCAGCACCAGCGGAATCTGCGATGTCTTGCGCACCTCGGCGACCAGCGCCAGAACTTTTTCCAGGGTCGTCCCCCCGGCGAGGGCACGTTCGGATGCAGCCTGAATCGTCGGCCCATCGGCCATCGGATCGGAGAAGGGAATACCCAACTCGATCAGGTCGGCCCCGCCCCGCTCCAAAGTGAGGATCAGATCCGCCGTGACCGCAAGGTTCGGGTCACCGGCAGTAATGAACGGAATCAGCGCCTTTTCACCGCGCTGCTGCAATGCTGCAAAGGTATTCTCGATTCGTGAACTCATATCATTACCGGAAAGATACGGGGACCCCGTTCTTAAGCAGGGGGTGTTCCCGAATTAAGTGTTCAACTCTAGTCGATTGGAAGCGGTTTTTTCAATCATTTTCTCGCCCGCAGCCATCGCCGGATGTGTGTCCGTCATTCTGCTGAAGGGCTTTTCGAGCCCTCCTGAGGACCTTTCTTCTTGGGGCGCCGTCGTGGCCGCCGACGCCGTTTGGTTTCGGTCGGCTTGGGCTGAGGGGGATGTTTGCGCTTTGGCTGGGCACGCTTGTAGGTGAAGCAGAAATCCTCATCAAGAGGCATTTCACTGGGAATCTTGAAGCCGAGATAATCCTCGATATCGGGCAGAACGTAGACCGTTTCCTCGTCGGCAAAGCTGATCGCCCGCCCCACGGCACCGGCCCGTGCCGTCCGCCCGATCCGGTGGACATAGTCCTCACGGTCCTGGGGCAGATCATAGTTGATGACATGCGTCACCCCGTCGACATGGATGCCGCGCGAAGCAACATCGGTCGCGACCAGGTGGGTCAGGCTGCCGAGCTTGAACTGATCGAGAATCCGCATCCGCTTTTTTTGCGGGATATCACCGGAGAGAACAGCACTGGAGATATCGTTCGCTTCCAGCAATCCGTTCAGGCGCTCTGCTTCGGCCTTGGTATTGACAAACAGCATCACCCGCTCAACACCGGTTTCACGCCTGAGCAGGCCGAGCAGCAAGGCAAATTTTTCCTTGCGCGACACGTGATAGAGGGTCTGTTCGATACCGTCGGCTGCTACCTGTTCCGGCGCGATGGCCACCTTTTCAGCCAAGTTCATGAACTCGTAAGCCAACTCCATGACCTGAAGCGACAGGGTCGCAGAGAAGAGCATGGTCTGGCGATTCTCAAAGGGGGGGAGCTTGCGCAGGATATAACGCAGATCCTTGATAAAGCCCATGTCAAACATACGATCGGCTTCGTCAATCACCAGCGCTTCGACACGCGACATGGAAAAAACACGTTGTTTGTAGTAGTCGATCAAGCGTCCCGGTGTCGCGACAATGATATCGACCCCGTCCTTCAGCGCCTGGCGTTGCTTATCATAATCGACCCCGCCGAAAATCGGCTGCACCTTCAGGCCGGTTTCTTTGCCGAGAACCTCGGCATCCTTGCAGATCTGAACCACCAGTTCGCGGGTCGGGGCCATAACCAGAGCCCGGGGGTTGTTACTCGTCTGCCGGGAACTGTTCAGCAACTTGCAAAACAGGGAGATTAAAAAGGCGGCCGTTTTTCCGGTGCCGGTCTGAGCCTGGGCCGCGACGTCCTTGCCGGCCAGCGCCAACGGAATCGACTCTTCCTGCACCGGGGTCAGACTGACAAAACCGGCGGCATCAATTCCCTGCTGAACGACATCCGGCAGATTTAATTCGGTAAATTTCATATTTACTTAAGGCTAAAGAAAAAAGGCTAAAGGGAAAAGATACGCCTTATTGAGCACACTTTTTATCCCTTGACCTTTCTCCTTTTGCCTTTTTCCTTTCTCCTAAAGTTCCACCCCTAGAGCATCGGCGACGGTATGGATATCTTTGTCTCCGCGCCCGGAGAGGCAGACGAGAATGATTTTGTCCTTATCCAGAGTCGGTGCCAGGCGCATGACATCAGCAATCGCATGAGCGCTTTCCAGAGCGGGAATGATCCCCTCGATACGGGTCAGGGTCTGGAATGCATCCAGTGCTTCCTGATCGGTGATTGAAACATATTCGGCACGCTCAATATCGTTGAGGTGGGCATGCTCCGGACCGACACCGGGATAGTCGAGACCAGCGGAAATGGAGTGAGCATGCTGAATCTGGCCATCAGCATCCTGTAACAGATAGGTCTTGTTGCCATGCAGAACCCCCGGCAAACCGGCACTGATCGAGGCCGCATGTTTGTCGGTATCGACCCCGAGCCCAGCTGCTTCGACCCCGCGCAGGCGAACTCCCGCATCTTTGACAAAGGGGTAGAAAAGCCCCATGGCATTGGAGCCGCCGCCGATGCAAGCCACAGCGATATCGGGCAACCGTCCCTCCGCCTCATGCAACTGCGCCTTGGCTTCTTCACCGATAACCGACTGAAAATCACGGACCAGCATCGGGTAAGGGTGCGGACCGGCCACAGTTCCGATGACATAGAAGGTGTCACGCACATGGGTCACCCAGTAGCGCAGGGCGTCATTCATCGCGTCCTTGAGCGTCGCGGTACCGCTGGTCACCTCGTGAACCCTGGCGCCGAGCAGCTTCATGCGGAAGACATTCAAAGCCTGACGCCGGATATCCTCCTTACCCATAAAGATATCGCATTCCATCCCGAACAGCGCCGCGACCGTCGCCGTCGCCACTCCGTGCTGGCCGGCGCCGGTTTCGGCAATCACCCGATTATTCCCCATCCGCCGGGCGAGCAGAATCTGACCGACGGTATTGTTGACCTTGTGGGCGCCGGTATGGTTCAAATCCTCGCGCTTCAGGTAGATTTTGGCCCCACCCAGCTCTTCACTCAGACGCCGGGCGTAATAAAGCGGGCTGGGACGACCGACGTAATGTTTCAGGTAGTAACGGAACTCTTCCTGAAATGCGGGATCCTCGCGCACCTCGGCATAAGCCTGCTCCAGTTCGAGCAGTGCGGGCATCAGGGTTTCGGCCACATAGCGGCCGCCGTACTGACCAAAATGGCCCCGTTCATCGGGATACTGATAACTCATGGATTTCTCACCTGCTTAATGAATTGCTTGATTTTTTCGTGATCTTTGCGTCCCGGTGCTGATTCGACACCGCTGGAGACATCAACCGCGTAGGGACGCACCTGACGGATGGCCTCGGCGACATTCTCTGGCTTGAGTCCACCGGCCAGAATCAGCGGTTTGTCGGCGGTCAGGTTCTTCGCCAGCTGCCAGTCGAAACTCTTGCCACTACCACCGTACTCCTTGTCGCTCCAGGCATCGAGCAATAGTGCCGACACCGGAAAAGCATCCGCTCCGGCCAACGACGCGACATCTTTGACCCGCAGAGCCTTGACCACCGGATAAGATTCAATGCGGCACTCTTCCGGCATTTCATCGCCGTGCAACTGAATGACCTGCACACCGGATTCAGTCATGGTCTGCCGGATTTCGCCGGGGGGAGCGTTAACAAACAAGCCGACCGTCGTTACGAATGGCGGCAGCTCAGAAACGATCTCGCGTACTTTTGCTGTGGTCACACAACGCGGACTCTTGTCATAAAAAACAAAACCCAGGGCATCTGCTCCCGCGACGACGGCTGCCAGGGCATCGTCGACATTAGTGATCCCACAGATTTTAATCCGGGTCGACATGAACAATACCTACTCAAACCCGAGCAATTCGGCCAGCTTGCCGGAGATGTCATCTTCGCGCATCAGGCTCTCGCCAACCAGAAAAGCACCGGCGCCGGCCTGCTGCAGGCGTTCGATATCGGCACGGGTGTTGATCCCGCTCTCGGCGACGGCGACCTGGGCGGCTGGAATCCGTTGCGCCAGTTGCTCGCTGATCGCCAGGTCGGTAACGAAGGTCTTCAGGTTGCGGTTGTTGATTCCGATCAGGTCGACCGGCAGGGCCAGCGCCCGCTCCAGCTCCTGCTCGTCGTGAACTTCAAGCAGGGTATCGAGCTGCAGCTCAGTCGCCAGTTGAGCCAGGTCGCGCAGTTGGGCATCATCCAGAGCCGCAGCGATCAGCAGGATGGCATCGGCACCAAAAACGCGGGCTTCATACACCTGGTAGGGATCGATAATAAAATCCTTGCGCAACAGCGGCAGAGAGACCTGCTCACGGATCAGCCCGAGAAACCTGGGATGACCGTAGAAATATTTCTGATCGGTCAGCACAGACAGGCAGGTGGCGCCACCTTCCTCATAAGCTTCGGCGATCGCCATCGGATCGAAATCCTCGCGGATAATCCCTTTCGAAGGGGAACCTTTTTTAACCTCGGCAATCAGCGCAGTCCCACCCGATTCGCGCATCGTCCTCAGGGCACGGGCGAAACCACGCGGCTGATCCTCAACATCGCCAACCCGGTCACGCATCTTAGCCAACGGTTGACGCGCCAGGGCAGCGGCAACTTCTTCCCGTTTGGTCTGCAGAATCTGATCA
>PKUG01000141.1 GCA_002869665.1 Desulfuromonas sp.
GGCTCGTCAGCAGAATCTGTGGAGATATTCAGGTTCCGGTAACTTGCCAAGCTCATGATATAGCGCGATTTGCAGGCATTTGAGGGTCCTGAAGCCATAGGCTTTTCTCATAGTGAGTTTCACCTTCAGGTTCATGCCTTCAACTGCGCCGCTGGACATCTGGCCTTTGGCCTTGAACCAGTTGAGAATGAGTGGTTTGTGCTTACGCAGCATCCTGGCAACCTTCTTCATCGGTTCCAGATCGGTTTGCAATGTTCGAGTCACCCAGTTTTCGAGGAATTTTTCAGCAAAGTTGAATCGCCGGTAGTCCCAGAAACGCTGAAAATCTTCTCGAAGCAGGTAACCCTTGATCGACGCCAGATTCAGCTTGAGCAGGTCTCCCATGCTTGCCGTCTGCTTCTCCGAGAGGTTCTCGGGACGTTTCAGCAGCAGCCAGCGTTTGCGTTCGAGAACGTTCTGCTGATCGTCAGCCTTGAGCTGCTTGACCTCGCTTCGCCGGATCTCGTCAATCGCCTCGTTGAACTTCCGCATGATGTGGAAGCGATCGAGAACATTCAGCGCCTGCGGAGCCTTCTTGGCGATCACCTTGAGATATCCGGCCCACATATCGCTGCAGACGAACTTGAGTTTGGCGCTGTTTTCCGGCCCGAACTCTTTGAAAAATTGCAGCAGCGTTTTGGCCTTGCGTTCCGGACCACTCCAGAGCAGCCGTCTGGCCCCGGCGTTGACCTGATAGACCAGCGTCAGGTACTTGTGACCTTTGAAAACGGCCACCTCGTCAACGCCGATCTCGGTGACTCCCTCAAGGCTTCTATGGGCGAGCCCGTAATCAACGACAAACTTGACGGCCCGGAAGACCGTGTCCCAACTGGTCTCTAAAACCCTGGCGGTCTCTTGCCAAGAGAGCCGTTTTGCCCAGCGGGCCAGATAGACCTGGTAAGCAATGGTCGTCCGTTCCTTACCGTAGGCCCAGGGCAGCGCTTCGACTTTGACGCCATGCTCAGGGCACTTGACCCGGCGCGGCGCATAGCGAAAGAAAGCCTTGAACGTCCAGATCGGCAGATACTCGAATAACCGTACAGGTTGCCGATCATAGATTGTGCCGGGCTTGCTGCACTCAGGGCAAATCGGCCGACTGTTGCGACGCGGTTCAATGTCAATGACCAGGGCTTCCGTACCGCCAACCAGCATCACGCAAACGGAGCCGTAAACGAACGACTTGAATCGTTCGACCTTGTTCAGTAGAGTCTTTATCAGCATTGTCTTTTTCTGGGGAAGATTCGATAGTTTCGGCAAAAACCATCTTATCCAACCAAAAAGACAATGCTCTAATTTTTACTGTCGCCGACCCACAGATTCTGCGGAGGAGGCGTTTTTCAAAAGCTCAAGTTAGCTTATATTACTTCAAGTAAAAACACCAAATGCAAATATAACTTACTGAAAATGAAGCGCTTTTAATTACCGTATCCACTTGCAGTAGGAACTGGACAAGGTAACATTGGTTGTATGAGGCCGCAATTAATCGTCGTTAAGTTATGACGTGATGCTGGTCGCTCCTTTTGGGAAGGCTTTAGAGGGAATGATCTTTTAAATGAGTAGGGTACTGTAAGGCGCCTGAAAAACCGCAGAGACAGAAGGAGGTAATCGTCACCCAGACAGGAGGATACCATGAAAATGACTAAGATTAGTTTGTTGCTGGTATTGGTGTTTCTATTATCCGCATGTGCGATGAGTAGTAGTGAGAAAGCCTTTGAAAAAGCCCTGTATGATAAATACAGCTCTCATTGCCGTGAATATGCAGTCGAAGAATTTGCCAAGCATGCTGAGGCTGACCAACAGGCCCTCTACGAAGAATGCATGAACTATCATATCCGGAAAGACACGGATTGCCCTTACTGCATTCTCGACCCGGAAAAGAAGTGAAACCACAAAGCTGAGAGTAATTTACGTAACGTATTACGGTTACCCTACTTGGAAAAAATGCCAGGAGATGCTGAAATAATTTCTCTCCTGGCATATGTTTGTATGCAGTGTTCGCAATTGAACCCGCTTTACAGGATTACGCAAATATTCATTCTGAACTGGCTCCGGATAAAAACATATCCGATTAACCTTAACCATATCAGTTGCTTCTATCTTGAGATAGCCGATTGAAGAGCCTGCTGCAGTGCGCCTGGACAGCGGAAATCAGAACTTTGCTTTTTCCATGTTGCTCATCCATGACTCATATTCCTTGAGTAGACAATAGGTTTCTCAATCTTCAGAAACCAACATGAAGCACAGGAGCTTGTCATCCTGACATCCTATTTCTTTTCATCAGACAACAGCCTTAAAGCAGGAAGCGGGGGATCATGCCGGAAAAGAAAGTAAAGCTTGGCGAAGAACGGTTACGAATGGTTCTTGAAGGCAGTCAACAGGGTTTTTGGGACTGGAACATCGAAACCGGAGAAGTTCAGCGCAACGACCGCTGGGCACAGATTCTCGGCTATGCGACGATCGAGGAGTTCGAGGATACGGTTGACACCTGGACCGACCTGATCCATCCGGACGACCGTGAAGCGGCGTGGAAATCAATTCGTGCCCACCTGGAAGGGCAGGCTCCGTTTCACCGGATAGAATACCGCATGCTCGCCAAAGAGGGAGGCTATCGCTGGATCCTGGATCACGCCAAGATTGTCCAGCGGGATGAAGAGGGGAAACCGCTGCGGATGAGCGGCACTCACATGGACATTACCGAGCGTAAGGAGATGGAAAAGGAGCGCGATCTTCTGGTCGAGTCGCTGCAGAAAGCACTGTCGGAGATCAAGGCTCTGCAGGGGATCCTGCCGCTCTGCTCTTTTTGCAAAAAGGTCCGTGATGACCGCGGCTATTGGGAGCAGGTCGATGTTTACCTGCAGCAACATTCCGAAGCGGATATCAGTCACAGCATCTGCCCTGAATGCCTGAAGCAACATTATCCTGCGGTCCATGAGAAATACAGCCGGCAAAACGAAAGCGAAAAGTAGCAAGGCAGTGCGCCGATCAGGCGACCATAGAAGTCGAACAAAAAAAGCGTCCCGCCGGGGACGCTCTTTTTGTTCTTAGAAGACGTCAGAGCACGGCGCCGTGCCCTGACATGCGGTCTCTCTATTTTATTGCCGCACTGACCTTGTCCACGATATGCCGGGCGATCGGCATGGCTGAGGTCGCGGCCGGGGAGGGGGCGTTGCCGACGATCAGGGCGCTCTCCCCTTCGACAAAGAGGAAATCGTCGAGAGTGGTGCCGTCGGCACGCACGGCCTGGGCGCGGACCCCGGCCGGATAGGGGCTCAGGTCGGAAAGCTGGATCTCCGGACAGTAGCGCTGAACCAGCTTGAGGTAGCCTGGCTTGAAGAGCGAGTTCTTCAACTCCATCAGGGTCGGCATCGGGTAGCGGGCAACCAGGCGGTAAAGGCCGGGATAGGTGAACATCTCGAACATATCGGCAGCGTTGAGTGCCCAGCGGCTGTACCCCTCACGCGCCAGGGCCAGGGTCGCATTCGGCCCGACGGTGAGAGAGCCGTCGATCATCGGCGTCAGGTGGATACCAAGAAATGGCAACTCCGGGTTGGGAATCGGATAGATCGGGTGGGTAACGATCTGGCTTTTGCTGCGCGGCAGAACGAAATATTCACCACGGAAGGGGATGACCTTCAAGCCGGGATCGCGGCCGAGCATCCTGATCAGACGATCGGAATGCAATCCGGCGCAGCCGACGAGGAACTTGCAGGAGAAGAGGTCGATGCTGGTCTGCAGTTCGACGCCGTCGATCTCACGCAGCCCCTGGACCAGGCAGTTCGTGACAATCTCGCCACCGTTGGCGACAACCTCCTCGGCCAGTTTCAGAGCCACCTGGCGGAAGTCAACAATCCCGGTCGAGGGAACCCAGGCCCCGGCGATGCCGACAACATTCGGCTCCATCTCACGCAGCTGGGCACCGCTCAACTCCTCGATCTCAATCCCGTTGATCTCGCAGCGGCGGAACAGGTCCTGCAGGCGTTCGATCTCTTCCTCTTCCGTCGCGACCAGAATCTTGCCGGTCTCGCGAAACTCGATGTCGTGTTCACGGCAGAACGCTTTGGTCTCCCGGTTCCCCTCGCGGCAGAAGCGCGCTTTGAGGCTGCCGGGCGCGTAGTAAACCCCGGCATGGATGACGCCGCTGTTATGCGCGGTCTGATGCTGCGCCAGCTCTTTTTCCTTTTCGAGGACCGCCAGCGTGGCGCCGGGGAAACGACGCTGAAGTTCACGGGCCGTCGCCAGACCGACAATCCCGCCACCGATGACTATAAAATCGTATCTTTTCATCTGTTAACCGTTGGACAAGGGGCCGGCAGGGCCGGACCGGTTAGTATTGGTTTTCACTTGTGATAATAAAATGAAACCTATTCACACCGCCAGCGCAACCCCTCAAAACAAATAATTTTTTTCCTCTTGCCAGGAAAAAAATAGATGCCCGCGAGACGATGGCAGAGAAAAGCATAACAGGAATCAGGGGCAGAATAGCCGTTTGATCGCCAAGGGGGAATGAAACCGACGAGGGTTTTAACGGATTTACCCTTTGCCACTTTGAGCAGCAATCGGCAGGGAGCGCTTTTTCTCGGCGATCTCTTCGGCCAGCGCCTTGAGGGTGGTTTAGGCGCGCGACTGCTGTTTCTGCTTTTCCGCCTCGTAGCAATCCGGGCAGATGCTGTGGGTGATCGAGATATGGGCTTTCTTTTCGAGATAATTATCAACCTCGTGCCAGTACCCCTCATCATCGCGGATCTGCTTGCACCAGGCACAGACCGGCAACAGCCCGCGCAGCTGTTCGACCTCGGCGAGAGACTGCTGCAACTCCCGGTTGAGTTCCAGCTGCTCGCGGTGAGCTTCCTGTAACTGATACGTCAGGAAAAACTCTTTGCGGCTGGCATATTCAAGGAAGTAGTTGATCGCCATCCCGAGCATATTAAACATGACGAGAAAGACGGTGATGGTCACTAGGGCCGGCATCCCGATGTCTTCGTAGCGATAGATCGAAACGCCCACCGTCATCAGGAAGACCAGCCAGCCACAGGCCGTGGCGTGGAGAAAACGGGAACTGATGAAAGCATAATTGAAAGTCAGAGTGATAATCTGGCCGGCAAGCAATGGGAAGACATCCGGACCATCGAAATAAAGAATCATCAGGTTGAACGTGAAGCTGACCGTCAAAACAAATAGATTATTCAGCCCCTGAAACCAGGGTTCGTAATGGCGCGTGTAGGTGATCAGATAGCCGAGAACAAAGACCGGGATGGGAATCGCGAACTTGAGGAGGATAAAAAGGGATGCTTTGTCCAGGTAGTAAACCTGGTCGATATAGGACCAGGAGGCGAGGTAGAAGATCGACAGCAGGATACTGAAACGCAACTGACTGCGAAATTTCAGAAACAGGTCGTCACGAAAGCGCCGTTCAAGAAAGCGGCTTTCTCCTGCGAAGGCCAGGGTTCCCCAGTTCACATGCATAGCGGCTGTCGACCGTTCACGAAAGGACATTATCGAACACAGGTCCCGAAATCATCCGAAACCAGCCCCCTCCTTCCACCTCCGGCACCGTCACGCCTCAGTACATTGCGAACCGCCACCCCTGAACGTCACCATCCACATGATTTCACGTGACAATGACGGAAGAATGTTATCACAAAGTGATACCGGAAATAAGTCCAATTTCTCAACAGGATAGAGAGTGATTCAGTCTTCTTGCTCGGCAACTTCTTCGGCCACCCTTTCGAGCAGCAGATCGGTTGCGGCAAAGAAATCGGCGCTGCTTTCACCGCCGCTCAGTCTGAAGAACGGTGCCTTGAACGTGGCGGCATAGACCGGTTCATTATCGAAATCATCGAAGCGTGCGAGATTGGTGACCAACAGCAGGGCGATACACAGGGTCGCCACCCCGATGGAGCTTTTCAGCAGCTGACGCGGTGGGGTGGCCGAGGAATGGAGCAGGCTGAAATATAGCACCGCGGCGATGACCAGGTAACTGAACAGGTAATCGAGCGGCTCGCCGACAGCATCCAGATCGAAGGCAAAGACGAAGTAGGAGATCAGCGATTCTGTGAGGAGTAACAGCAGCATGCCGGTCGCGGCGATACTGCAGTGCGGCCAGAAATTCCAGCGCTGAATCATGATCCGGCTGGCGAACGACCAGCCCAGGGCCCAGAAGGGGATGAAGGAGAGGGGGAAGAGGGTCCCCGGCAGCGCCTTGAGCAGTTCAAATTCACGCACCGTCTCCAGGTAATTCCCCAGCAGCAAAACGGCAAAGACCAGCAGGAAACTGGCCAGGCGCAGCAGCGGCTGCTCAAAGAGACCGGGGAGGGTAGGAACACGCCCGTCGCGCCGCGTCGGCGACAGTGCAAAAGCGGCACTGCGAAAGCGCAACTGGGTATGGCCGAGGTGGAGCAGGTCACCACATCGCAGCAATTCGGAATCGGTGACGCGGCCGCGGCCATCGATCCTGATTCCGTTGAGGCTGTCATGGTCGATGATGCGAATCCCGACGTCACTCCATTCGAGCAGTGCGTGGTGCGGGGAGACGAAGGGGTCGTCGATAACCACTTCGTTATCATAGGCGCGACCGATACGAACGGGGTTCCGCCCCAGCGCAATGCGCTGGGTCACCCGGCCGCCGCGGTTGAGGACTTCAAGCTGTCCGAGCGGGCGCTCACTTTCGGGAGCAGGTGCGACTACAGCTGTCTCTTCCGTCGGGATCAGGGGTTCCATTGCAGCGCCTCCAGGTAGTTTTGCGCGAAGCGGCGCGCATTTTCGGCATCAACCCCGGCCAGGATCAGGGTCGTACGCAGGGCTTCGTCATCCTTCACCAGAGTCGTCGCGGTGAGGAACAGATCGTAGAGATCAGTGTATTTCTTATAACCCCGCAGGCAGTACACAACTTTCGCGTCAAGCCCGTCGTGGGTGACAAAGTCACTTTGACATTCGTAGTTGGTGACATCCTCCTCGCTGCCGTCCAGAGCAAGACGCGGGTTGTTGAAGCCCGATTCGAGAAAGTTGTAGAAACGTAGCGGGCCGAGTTCTTCGGTGGCGTAGAGTTCATGCCGAAAGCGGATAATCCCGGTCTGCAGCGCCCGCGACAGGTAGATGTCATCCGTGCTGTCGCAGACCTGATAGGTCCGTGAAAAGAGCAGCTCGCGGGCCGGGGAGGTGTCCCCCCAACAGCGGATGTACGGTGCCAATTCGCCAGGCAGATGGTAGTCGCCGATCTCCGCGGCGGTGAACGGCTGCTCCAGCAACGCTGAAAAATAGTCGCGCTGGTTGGCGAGCAGTTGCTCACGTACGGACGCGGTCAGATCCTCGGCGGCCGGCGGCTCTTCCGGCACTGCGGCGAGCAGCGTGGCGACATAACTGACCGGGACGAGAAAGCTGATCTGGTTGCCGGCGGTCGAAACATTGACCCCCACGACCTCGCCGTTACGGTTGAGGGTCGGGCCGCCGCTCATCCCCGGATTGATCGAGGCAGTGAAGTGAATCTTCTCGTAAAGGGATTTTTCCAGCAGGCCGTTATAGGTCCCCTGGACGATCGTCAGCCCGAGATCGTGAGGATTGCCGAAGGAGAACAACTCTTCACCCATGGCCGGGCGCACGGGAGAGAGGGCGAGAAAGTGCGGTCGCGCAGTCTCCAGCCTGAGCACCGCCAGGTCGTGAACGACATCGACGGCCAGCAGGGTGAGCGGCTCGTTATCATTATCCTCACCGACCAGTTCGGCTCGGTAATGCCCCGGCCGGTTCACCAGTTCGGAAACGACATGGTAGTTGGTGACGATCAGGTCGCCGGCCCCGGCTGAAAAGCCCGAACCGATCCCCGCCTTGGCCCCGGAGCCGCGATCAACGATGCGGACCTGATGGATATCCTGCTGGTAGGCGGCATAGATCTTCTCTGCCGTATCATCAGCCAGAGACACGGAGGCCCAGAGCAATAGTGCAGCACTGAGCAGTAGCTGGCAGGCAAACGACAAAAAACCGCCGCGCTCAGCCATTTTGAGCACAGGCGGTTTTCTCAATACTGACAATGTATAACCGAACATGGTTCCCTCCCCGAAACAAAACAGCAGGGTTCCATTCATAGGGGCTTTGCCCCCGCTTGTCAAATGCAAACCCGTCACCAACAACAAGAACAGGCCGTTCCGGGGAACGGCCTGCGCGGTTTATTTCTGTTCTTTTTCTGACGTGGTTTTCGTCGCGGTTTTCTGCTTTCCGTCACGCGGAAGCTGACAACTGTCAGACATTCACGTCTGCACGCCCATCTTCGGCAGGATCCAGCGATTGAGCACATACCAGATCACCACGATCCCGATTAACAAGAGTAAATCACCCATAAATTATCTCCTTTTTACCAGAGGCAGATACTAACCCGAGCAGCTGCTCCCTGCAACGTTTTTAACTGTTTTTCAAGTGGATACTACGGCTCTCTCGTCTCTTCCAAGGGCAGGCGGATAAGAATCTTCAGCCCCCCTTCCGCCCGGTTCTCCGCGACGATTGTCCCACCGTGGAGACGCACGCTGCGTTCGGCGATCGCCAGGCCGATCCCGGTTCCGCCGGTCTCACGGTCGCGGGCGTCGGCAACCCGGTAGAAGGGATCAAAGAGCCTGGCGAGGGCGTCATCCGGCACCCCCGGCCCCTGGTCGATGACCTGGATAACCAACTCCTGCGTACCGCGCATCAGATCAACCCGGACCTCGCCGGCATCGGCGGTGTATTTGACCGCGTTACGGATAACGTTCTCAAAAGCCTGCTTGAGCAGATCACGCGCACCGCGGTAGGGGAGCAGACCGACAGCATCAAGCAGCACCCTGCTGTCGCGCGAGCGGGCCTCGTAATCAGCATCCTGAACCAGCTCACCAAGCAACTGGACAAGGTCGAAGGTCTGGAACTGGATCGAACCGGCACCGGTCTCGAAACGGGTCAGGGTAAGCAGCTGACCGATCATCTCGTTCATCCGTGCCGCTTCCAATTCGATCCGCCCGAGGGAGCGCTCCCGCGCCGCCGGGTCCTCCTGCTTGCGCGCCAGCTCCAGAGCGATCCCGAGCCGTGCCAGCGGCGAACGCAGTTCATGGGAAATATCGCGCAACAGGCGTTTCTGCGCCGAGATCAACCCCTCAATCTCGCCGGCCATGACATCGAAATCGCGGGCCAGGCCGATCAGCTCGTTGCTCCCCTTGACCTGATCGCCGATGCGTGTCGTCAGATCGCCACCGGCAAATTTAAGCGTTGCCCGGCGCAGGCGGCTGATCGGCGACGTCAACGAGCGCGCCAGCAGGTAGCAGACGATGGCGCTGACAACCAGCAGAATGAGCAGTTGGAAGCCGAGGAACCCTCGATTCAGGCCGCTGAAGAACTGCTGCGGCGGCTTGTCAGGAATCCCCAGGGCGACGACGTAGACATTGCCGCTTGGACCGCGCACCGGCGCCGCCAGCCCGTCGCGGCTGCCACGCATGGGGAAAACCACCTCGCCGCTCTCCAGCGCCTGCTGAGCCATCTGCTGCAGATGATGCATTCCCATCATCATCCGACCGTTCAACGGACGCCCATCACTGTCGAAGAGCATGATCATGATCCCCGACTTGTCGCGCAGATCACGAATGAACTTCCCCAGTTCCTGACGCCCCCCTTCTTCGTAGGAACGGATGGCGTCGCCACCATACTTGCTTATCGCCGTACGGGCGAAATCCTGATGCGCCAGTGGCGGAAACTCCTGATCGTGGATAAAGGTCAGCAGCGCCGCCGCCGTGGGGACGAGCAGGATGATCAGGAGAAAATAGAAAAATATTCTGAAAAACAGGCTGCGCATGTTCGCTTAATTGTCCGGTAAAGAATAGAGATAACCGACGCTACGGACGGTCTTGATCCGCTCCGTCGCGCCACTGTAATGGCCAAGCTTTTTCCGCAGCGCACTGACATGAACGTCGATGCTGCGGTCGTAGGCTGAGAGCTGGCGCCCGAGAACCTTTTCGACCAGTTCATCGCGACTGATGACCTCACCGGCATGGGTGAGCAGCACTTCGAGCAGGTTGAACTCCACTGAAGTCAGCTCGATCGGCTCGCCGGCACGTTTGACACTGCGACTGGTCAGGCAGAGTTCAATATCGCCGACTTTCAGTTCCTTGACCTGCGGAACCGGCTCCTTGTTCACAGCCTCGGTCCGGCGCTGGATCGCCCTGATCCGGGCCACCAGCTCGCGCGGGTTGAAGGGCTTCGGCAGGTAATCGTCCGCGCCCAGTTCAAGGCCGACAATACGGTCGATGTCGTCACCACGGGCGGTCAGCATGATCACCGGAACCTTGCTGCTTTCACGGATCTTGCGGAGGATATCGAAGCCGTTCATCCCCGGCAGCATCACGTCAAGAACGATCAGCCCATAGGGTTCTGCCAGCGCCTGCCGGGCACCTTCCTCCCCCTGATGTACGGTTTCAATGTGAAAGCCTTCGCTGCCGAGATAATCCGACAACAGTTCACACAGCTCGCTGTCGTCATCGATCACCAGTATTCGATCCATGCTGCCTCCTTGATTCTGTCGTTATCATAACCGTTTACCCTAATCAGGGGTGTAAAGATTTGTAAGTCAGCTGTCGGTGCTGCCACCAGAGCCAAAACAGATCGCCCCGGTTGGCGCGCAACAACCGCAGTCACTCGACGCCTGAGCAGCAAACCGCCGCCTGGAGTCGGCCATTCCGGTGAATGCTACTGATATTACGGTGCTTTTCACCCAACACCCGACCATTTTCCGACGCACTGGAGTTTGTTCCACCCACACGACACTCTTTTTCTCGTTTTTGCACAAAAGAACCGCCTCGGGAGCAAACCGGAACACCCCCGAAACGTTATAGATAAATAGCTGACGGGTTCTTTACATAACTTTACACAAACAGCACAGCTCTTAACCCACTTTACAATTTTTTTGCCCTATAGTCGCATCATCCGAAATTGGAAAGTAACCAAATCACACAAAACTAAAGGAGCAACACCATGAAAAAGATATCGACCGTTTCCGCAATCCTGATGGCAACCCTGTTGACAACTGCAACCGCATTCGCCTGGCCGGGTGGCCAGATGATGGGTGGCCAGCGTGGCGCAGGCGTCGGCTGCCAGAGTGCCGGCCCCGACAGCGCCATGCAGCTTGAGCGTATGGAAAACCGGGTAGAACGCCTGGCTGTGATCCTCGACCTGAGCGAAGCACAGCAGACCAAGCTGGAAGAGTTGCAGAAGAAACACTTCGAACAACGTGACGCCCTGCGCACCGAGATGCAGAAGAGCCGCGACGCCATGCTGGGCTACCGCCTGAACGACAAGTTTGACGAAAAAGAGTTCCGCGCCCTGGCGCAAAAGAAGGCCGATCTCCAGGTCGAAATGATGGTCCAGGGGCCCAAGCATCGTGCCGAGATGCTCGCCGTCCTCACCCCCGATCAGCAGGCTAAAGCTGAAAAGCTGCAGGACATGGGTTTCGGTCCGGCCTTCTGCAACCCCGGTGAGCGCGGTTTCGGCCACCATGGCAAACGTGGTAACGGCCCCGGCTTCGGCCCTAACGATGATGACCGCTTCCAGCGCCGCGGCAACTGCGACGGCAACGGCCCCGGTCGTGGCCAGGGCGACGGCCCAGGCAAAGGCTATCGCTACAGTAATAACTGATTCATCCTCCCCTCCCTGAATCAGTTGCCGGAAAAGCGGGCTCTTTTTAGAGCCCGCTTTTCTTATTTATAAAAATCTGATTCTCCGCCCCTTTTAACCCACCGTCCATCTGCTAAACTGAATCTCACATGCCCTAACATTGTTAATTCTGTCATCGACTGCCTGACCCGCCACACTTTTTCTTCGCCAACGACGGCCCATGCTCTCGCGAAAGGAGATGCGTCATGAAGAAGATGGTTGTTCTGCTGCTCGGTCTCATTCTGCTCCCCGGCCTGTTGTCAACGGCCCTGGCTGCAGACAAAGTCAATCTGTACGCCAATATCACCGCCATTGAACCGATCATGGCCGACTTCAACGCCGGCCAGAGCGCCCAGGAGGGGATCTACACCCGGATTTCGACCTCCAAGTACCTGGCGACCGTCCTCACCGAGTTCTCTGCCGGCAAGCTGCAGGCGGATGTGCTCCAGGGACCGCTGCCGATTCTCCAGATGCTGAAGGAGAAAGGGGTGCTGACCCCGTACAAATCCTCATCTGCCAGCGGTTATCCCGACTGGGCGACCGGGGACGATACCATCATCCAGTTCGGTATCGAATATGTTGCGCCGATCTACAACAAAGAGCTGGTCAAACCGGAAGACGTTCCGAAAACCTACATGGACCTGACCGATCCGAAATGGTACGACAAGCTGGTCATGCCCGACCCGGCCTCCCACGCAACGACCATCTCCTGGCTCATCGGCCTTAAGGAAGCAAAGATTTTCGGCGATGATGCCGGCTGGATGAAGTTCGTCAAGGGGCTCGCGGCCAACAAGCCGATGTTCGTCAAATCCTTCGGTCCATCCCCGGCCCCGATCGAAAGCGGTGAAAAGCTGATCGGCATCTCGATGCCGAAATACATCATCACCAAGGCCCCGGCCCCCCTCGACTGGGCACGCGTCGACACCCTGCTCGGCACCACTCGGGCCATGGCCCTGGCGGCAAAAGCACCCAATCCGAATGGCGGCAAAGCGTTCATCGATTACTGGCTGAGTGCGCAAGCGATGCAGCTGCTGGCCGATAAAGTCGGTGAATATGTTCTCACTCCCGGAGTATTCCCACCGATCGACGGCGTCGACAAGGTCAAGGTGATACCGATCCGCCAGCTTTCCGACGAGGAAATCCGCCACTGGGGTGATGAATTCCAGAAAATTTTCTATCAATAGCATCAGTTCTTCAGCCTGATTTCGGCCGGAGCCGTCTGCACGGTTCCGGCCGCATGCATTGATCGAGGCCCTATGGATATCCGCATTCACGACCTGGTGAGAACCTACTACTCCGAAGGGAAACAGATCAGGGCTCTCGACCATGTCGATCTGACCATTCCCGCCAACCGCATCTTCACCCTGCTCGGTCCCAGCGGCTGCGGCAAAACCACGCTGCTGCGCTGCATCGTCGGCTTGGAAGCCCCGGATGATGGCGAGATCTACATCGGCGACGAGCTGGTCTTTTCCAAAGCGAAAAATATCTTCGTACCACCGGAGCAACGCGGGCTTGGCATGGTCTTTCAGACCTACGCCATCTGGCCGCATATGAATGTCTTCGACAATGTCGCCTACCCGCTGCAGACCCAGAAGCTGGCGAAGGAGAAGATCCGCGAACGGGTCAGCCAAGCTCTCAAATTCGTCCAGCTTGAAGGCTTCGAAAAGCGTCCGGCGACCAAACTGAGTGGTGGCCAGCAGCAGCGCGTTGCCCTGGCCCGCGCGCTGGTCGCCGAACCGAAGGTGATCCTCTTCGACGAACCGCTGAGCAACCTCGACGCCAAGCTGCGCGAGGAGACGCGCAAAGAGCTGCGCAGCTTCCTCACCGAGCTGCAGATCACCGCTATCTACGTCACCCACGACCGCATCGAGGCCCTCGCGCTCTCCGACCTGATCGCGGTCATGCGTTCCGGCAGGATCGTCGAGATCGGCGAACCGAAGAAGATCTACTTCAACTCCGACAGCCAGTTCGTCGCCGACTTCATCGGCCGCGCCAACCTGATCAAAGGGAAAGTTGAGCGGTTGGACGGCGACCACGCGCTGTTCGCCTCGGAGATCGGCCCGGTGCGCGACCTCAACAGCCAGGACATTCCCGTCGGTCAGGAGGCCTATCTCTGCGTTCGGCCGGAATTCATCCGCCTGAGCAAGGATCTCGAGGGCGCGCACAACAGCTACAACGGAAAGGTCGAATCGCTGATCTTCATCGGCGAAGCTTACGAAGGGGAGGTCCGCATCGGCGAGACGCTGCTGACGACCACCGTCGACCCGACGGCCGATTTCCGCGAGGGGGACACCCTCGCCGTCAGCTTTGACCCCGATCACTGCTTCCTGCTGACAACATAGGCGCGCTTATGTTCAAGAAACCGACCCTGACCACGACGCTGATCATCATTGTCGGATTCCTGACCCTGTGTCCGGTGATCATGCTGCTGCTCGGCAGCTTCTCCAAGGACTTCGTCAGCTTCGGCCAGTTCACCACAAGCAAGTACGTCAGCGCCTACACCGACCCCGATTTCGCCGACATTCTGCTCAACACGGTCATCTTTACCGTCGGCTCGGCGCTTCATGCGACCCTGCTCGCGCTGTTTCTGGCCTACGTCAACACCCGCACCGATCTGCCGTTCAAATTCATCTTCAAGATCATCTCGATCATTCCGATGATGATCCCGCACATCCTCTTCTCGGCCAGCTGGGTGCTGCTGCTGAACCCGAGCAACGGCATTCTCAACCGCCTGTTCATGAGCCTGTTCGAAACCCGGGATGCGCTGTTCAACGTCTACTCGCTCAAAGGGATGATTCTCGTCGAGGGTCTGCTCGACCTGCCGATCGCCTACCTGATCATCGCCCCGGCGATGAGCGCTTTCGACGTTTCACTGGAGGAGTCCTCGAAGGTCTGCGGCGCTTCCAACTGGCGCACCCTGTTCAAGGTTACGCTGCCGGTCTTGCGTCCAGCGATTCTCGCGTCAGCGATCCTGGTCATCGTTCGTAGCCTCGCCTCCTTTGCCGTCCCCTCGGTGATCGGCATGCCGGGGCGAATCTACGTGCTCTCGACTCATATCTATCGCAACATCTCCAGCGGCTTCGCCGCCGACTACGGTCTTGCCGCGGCGATCGGCTTGAGCGCCCTGGGCGCCTCGATCACCCTGATCTACATCTACCGCTACCTGACCGCGGAGAGCGGCAAGTTCGTCACCATCTCGAGCCGCGGCTTCAAGCCAACCCTGATCAAGCTGCAGAAGGGGAAATACCCACTGCTGGTCATCGTCGGGATTCTCTCCTTCGTCCTGATCCTGCTACCGGTCATCGTCCTCTTCTATATCTCGATGCTCCCCTACTCGATGCCGCCGAGCGCCCGCGCCTTCTCGCTGATGTCGTGGAATAACTGGATCGACGTGCTCAAAGACCCCATTTCCCTGCTGTCACTGAAGAACAGCCTGTTCCTCGGCGTGGTCGGCGCGACCCTCGGGACGATTCTGTCGATCTTCGTCTCCTACGTCATCGTCAAAATCCGCACGACCGCATCCGGGCTGCTCGAATCGCTCAGTTTCCTGTCGTTCTCCTTCCCCGGCATCGTCATCGGCGTCGGTTTCATGTGGTTCTTTGTTCGCACCCCGCTCTACGGCACCCTGACGGCGCTGTTGATCGGGTACATCGCCACCTACCTGCCCTACGGCATCCGGCCGCTTTCGAGTGCTTTCATCCAGATTCACAGTACCCTCGAGGAATCGTCGCGGGTCTGCGGCGGCACCCCTTTCTACACCCTGCGCCGGGTCATCATCCCGCTGCTGATCCCCGGCATCGTCTCCGGCTGGATTCTGATGGCGAGCATGTTCCTGCGCGAACTGACCCTTTCGGTCGTGCTCTCGCGCCCCGGCACCGAGGTCCTCGCCGTGCAGATCCTGCGCTTCGCCGAAGACGGGCTGTGGGGGCGGCTCTCAGCTCTGGGGATCATCATGATTTTCATCTCCTCATTGCTGGTCATTCTCGCCGCAGTGCTGGGGAAAAAGTTCTCGAAACTGGAAGTCGTGGATCGCTAGCGATACGCAGCATTTCATCACCATCACCACTGGTTCGCCTCTGCCCGGCATAGCGACGACCTGCCGGGCAGAGATATTTTTGCGCCAAACAACTGCCCCAGAGCCTTATGTTCGGTTTTTTCGAACGTAACCTCCTAAAACTTCCATTGGATTCACATTCATCAATCGATTAAAACAGCGGCTGGTCTCTTGTAACTCCTTATAATCAAAGGATTACATTCGATATTTTCTATATTTGAGGAGAAAAGATATGTTCGGACTTGAAGGACTCGGGGTTCCGGCCGCGTTCGCTCTGACCCTGCTCGGCACGGCGCTCTGCATCTGGTATGGCTTGAAAAACTGGAATGCCGGTCACTTGACGGACGAGGAAGATCGCCAGAAGCAGGCCTGGATTGACGAAGAACACCGGGTTGAAGACAGCCTGTAAAGCGAGGAGCGTGACATGAGCATTCCATTACTGACCAGTGTCGTGCTGGTTTACCTGACGATCGTTGCTTTTCTGACCGTCAAGGCTTATCGCGGCACCCACAGCGCTGCCGACTACATGCTCGCCGGACGCGAGATTCACCCCTTCGTCATGGCCATGTCCTACGGCGCGACCTTCGTCAGCACCTCGGCGATCATCGGCTTTGGCGGTGCGGCTGCAGTCTTCGGCATGAGCGTTCTCTGGCTGACCGTACTGGCGATCATTGTCGGTATCTTCATTGCCTTCGTTTTCTTCGGCCGCCGGACACGGATGATGGGGCTCAATCTCAACGCCCATACCTTCCCCGAATTCCTCGGTCGCCGTTTCGATTCGCGCGGAATTCAGGGACTGACGGCGCTGCTGATCTTCACCGCGATGCCGCTCTATGCCAGTGTCGTGTTGATGGGGGGCGGCAAGTTCATCTCCGAGGTTTTGGCTATCGATTACAACGTCGCCCTCTTCTTTTTGACCCTGATCGTCGCCCTCTACGTGATCATGGGCGGACTCAAGGCGGTCATGTACACCGACGCCTTTCAGGGGACCATCATGTTCAGCGGCTTGATGGTGCTCCTCGTCGCCACCTATTACAAACTCGGCGGTATCACCGTTGCCCACCAGCGCCTGACCGACATGCGCGAGATCGCGGTCAAGATCTTCGGCGCCAAGGGGCATACAGGCTGGACCGGCTTCCCTGAATTCGGCTCGGAATACTGGTTGGTCGTGGTCACGACGATTATCCTCGGCGTCGGCATCGGCGTCCTTGCCCAACCGCAGCTGATCGTCCGTTTCATGACGGTCAAGAGCAACCGCGAATTGAATCGCGCCGTGCTGATCGGCGGGATCTTCATCCTTGCGGCCGTCGGCGTGCCGTTCATTGTCGGCCCGCTGAGCAACGTTTACTTCTATTCTGAAAATCCCGAGACCGCCGGCAAGATCGCCCTGCTCGCCGCCGACAAGAATGTCGGCCGGATCATCCCCATGTACATCAGCGCGGCCATGCCCCAGTGGTTTACTGCCCTGTTCATGATCACCATGCTCTCGGCAGCCATGAGCACCCTGAGTTCGCAGTTTCACGCCATGGGCACCTCCCTCGGCCGCGATATTTACGAAAAGGCCCTCGGCTGCAACGGCAACACGGTCCTGCTCACCCGGATCGCGATCCTTTTCGCCATCACCCTCAGCTATTTCCTCGCCTGGGGTCTGCCACACTTCTTTGAAGGGGGCACCGCGATCATCGCCCGCGGCACGGCGATCTTCTTCGGCATCTGCGCTGCCGCTTTCCTGCCGATCTATTTCGGCGCGATCTATTTCAAGGGGATGACCAAACTGTCCGCCTACGCCGGCTTTATCACCGGCACCCTGGTCAGCTTCTTCTGGTTGTTCTTTATCCACCTCAAGGAATCGAAACCGCTGCTGCTGTGCAAGACCCTCTTCGGCGTCGATTCCCTGGCCATGGGCACCAAGTGGGCGCTGGTCGATCCGCTGGTGATCGCCCTGCCGGCGGCAATTGTCGCCACTTTACTGTTCAATGTTTTCGGCAAAAAAATGCCGCAACAGCATGTCGAGCACTGCTTTCACCAGGTGAAATAATCATCCGTACGCCAGCAATAAAAAGCGCCGCCGGAAGAGATTTCCGACGGCGCTTTTTTCGTTAGGCAGCAATGCTCAACGACAGCGGCTATTCACACCCCTCGACAATAATCGCCTGGGCATCGGCACCTGCCAACCGTAACGGCGCAATCTCCGCGTACTCCGGAGAGGTCAGACACTCTGTGAGCCGCTCCTCGGACGGAAACTCGAGGACGATGATCCGTTCGGGATTCCAGCTTCCGAGCGCCCGGATCTTTCCTCCACGGACATGATAGCGCCCGCCAAACGTCACGATGATCGGTGCGACCCTGTCGATATACTCCTGGTAAGTATCCTGATCCTTTACCCTGGAATCGATGATCATGTAAATGGACATCAGCAAACCCTCCCTACACTTTTCAGTTAATCCGACCCCAGGGCAAAGGCGACAGCCTTCGCGGCGTGGATCGCCGTGGTGTCGTAGAGCGGGATCGGGGTATCGATCTGATTGACCAGCATTCCGATTTCGGTACACCCGAGGATAATTCCTTCGGCTCCGGCTGCCGCCAGTCCGCCCATGATGCGCAGAAATTCCGCTTTTGACGCACTCTCCGTGCGCCCGAGGCACAGTTCCTGATAGATCACCCGGTGAACCAACTGGCGATCGGTGTCATCCGGAACCAGAACCTTCAGACCGAAATTATCGCTCAGCCGCCCCTTGTAGAAATCCTCTTCCATGGTGAAGGCCGTCCCCAGCAGCCCAACCGTTTTGATCCCTTTCGCAACAAGAACCTCGGCTGTGGCATCAGCGATATGGAGCAGGGGGATGCCGATCGCCGCGGCGATCGTGTCGGCAACCTTATGCATGGTGTTGGTGCAGATCAGTAAGCAATCAGCACCCGCTGCTTCGATGCCGCTCGCGGCCCGGGCAAGAATTTTTGCCGTCCCGTCCCAATCCCCGGCCTGCTGCAACTTTTCGATCGGGGCAAAATCGACACTGTACATGGCGATCTGCGCCGAATGCAGCCCACCGAGAGATTTCTTCACCCCCTCGTTGATTGCCCGGTAATAGCCAACCGTACTTTCCCAGCTCATCCCGCCGAGCAGACCGATTATTTTCATTTTTTTCTCGTTCATCAATTTGACCTCGTTTCACCATGTATAATCGAATGGATGGAGCAGGGGATCGGCAGAACAGCACCAGACCGATTCTTTTCGCGACCACTTCCAGGGCACCAGGGCGCTGGCACAGGCATGATTCCCTCTCTGAAAGAGTGAATTTCAAAGGAAGTCCTCAAGACTAACCACCTTGTATCAGAATTTCTTAAGCCTCTCAAGCCGCGCTCTGCAGATATCGCACGGTCGTCACACTAGGAGAGGGGCCGGTTATTCTTATTTTTTAACCAAATAATCGGAATTTACGGCAAAGACTAATTTATTAGAAACATTGAATCGGTATAATCACATATGTTATCGGTTATTAGGCTTATTAAAATACGGGGAGACGAGGGGTTTAACTGTTGTGGGGAGGACCTATTTTATGCTGAAAAACTATCTGGGTTGTTTTTTCCTTCTGCTCATCGGTCTGTTGATCGCGGTTCCGGCGACAGCCGCCGAAGACTGCGTCGCTCTGAGAAAGGGTGTCAAGGCCGAGATGGACCTGCAAAAACGGCGGCAACTGGTTGCCGACTGGGTCGTCAAGTGCCCTGATGATCCCATGGCCAATTATAAGTTCGGCCTGAGCCTTGAACGCTACAGAAAATACAATGAAGCCCTGGCGCATTATAGAAAGGCGACCACCCTTGATCCGACGATGGGGAACGCCTTCAACGGCATGGGGGATATCTATATCTACCTGGGTCAGCTCGATGATGCTCTGGATGCCTATCAAAAAGCCGGAGAGCTGTTGCCCGGCAACAGCCGTGCAACCAGCCGCCTGGCGCTACTCGGTGCGAAAAAGAAGGCCCTGAGCGGTGAGGTGGTCAGTGCAGATGAGTTCATCGCTGTCATGACCGAAAAGGAGAAGGTTTCAACCTCGACCCCGCTGCTGCTGCTCGGACCGGCACTGCAGTACCAACTGGCGTTCGACGGGAACCGGACAAAACTGCAGCCACGCGGCGAAAAACAACTGACTGCAATCGGCCAGGCGCTGAGGAACGAAGCGCTGGATGGGGTTCGCTTCGAGATTACCGCCTATGTCTCAGACCCCGGGCTGTCCCGGCAGGCGGCGACCGAGAGAGCGCAAGCGCGGGCCGAACTGATCAAATCGCTTTTGACTGCGGATTACGGAATCGACCCGGCGCGGATGACCCTGGCCTGGTTTGGCAGTCCGCAGCCGCTGTCGACCGGAAGGGATACACTGGGCAGTTGGGTGGAAATACAACGCCCTAACTAATAATCACTTCGACAGAACGACAAAAGCCCCCATCTATTTATAGCTGGGGGCTTTTGTGTTATTCACTCGTGCGAATTTTCAGTACCGCCGGTTTCGTACCTGATCAATGGTTTTCTTCAGGCTCCGGGCTGCCTGCTCAGGATCGGGTGCCGAGCAGATCGCGGAGACAACAGCCACACCATCCGCACCGGCAGCAAGAACCTCAGCAGCGTTAGCAGCCGAGATTCCACCGATGGCGACCAGCGGAAGCGGGGTGAGGGGGCGAATACGACCAACGCCGGCGAGGCCGAGCGGGGTATTGGTGTCGGTCTTGGTCGGGGTGGAGAACACCGGGCTCAGCCCGAAGTAGTCGATCGCGACAGCTTCAGCAGCACGCACATCTGCTTCCGATTCAACCGACAGACCAATGATCGCGTTCGGCCCCATGATCTCACGCGCAGCGCGAAGGGGGAGATCGCTCTGACCGATGTGCAACCCTTCCGCCTCGACTGCAAGGGCGATATCGGCTCGATCGTTGATGATCAGGGGGATCGCACGCGGGCGCAGCAACTCGCGCAGGGCCTTTGCAAGCTCATAAAACTGACGCGAATCACAGGACTTCTCGCGCAGTTGAACGATCCCCGTCCCACCACGGACAGCGGCATCGACAACCTCTGTCAGCGACCGCCCGAGGCACAGCTCCCGGTCGGTCACCAGGGTCAGACCGTAATCACAATAGGGTTTCACTTTAGCCGCTCCGCCAGTTGCTCGCGGGTCAAACTGTAAAAGGTATCGAGCAGATGCAACTGCAATGTTCCCGGACCGGCGCTCAACTCGGCAGCAAGCTCGCCACAAACTCCCATGACCGCCATCGCTGAAGCTGAAGCAAGCAGGGGATCAGGATTGGCGGCGGCAAAAGCGCCGACCAGCGCCGAAGCCGTACAGCCGAGGCCGGTCACCCGCGGCATCAGCGGATGGCCGTTGAGAACGAGGAGATGACGTTCGCCATCGGTGATCAGGTCGGTCGCGCCGCTGACAACAACCACACAATCGTAGGCTTTCGCCAGTGCCTCTGCGGCAGTCTTGGCGTCTGTTCCATCGGCGCTGCTGTCAACCCCGCGGGTTGTCACTCCGGCATCAAAGAGAGCCATGATCTCCGAGGCGTTGCCGCGGATAATTGTCGGCGCGGCGGCATCAAGTAACCGCCGGCAGGTCGCGGTGCGGTAAGTGGTCGCCCCGGCACCCACGGGATCGAAAACAATCGGGATCTCGCGTGCGGCAGCTGCCTTCATCGCTTTTTCCATGGCCTCGATCCAGGCCGGGCTCAAGGTTCCGATGTTGATCACCAGCGCCGAGGCGATGCCAACCATCTCCTCAACTTCTTCGACCGCATGGGCCATGACCGGCGCTGCACCGATAGCAAGCAGGGCGTTGGCGGTGTTGTTCATGACCACGAAGTTGGTGATGTTATGGACCAGCGGCGTCTGTAACCGTAGCGCTTCGAGATCCTTCCAGACCTGATCTATTTGCAGCATTGCTGTCTCCTTGTCGTTAGACTTAAAACATGAAGATAGCCGATTGTGCCGGGCAGGTAAATGGTACAGAGAGGTGTGATACGACCTGTTGTTTGAAGCAGATGAACCCTATTCATCGGCTTACCCTTGACAGACAGACAAGTCTGTCTATAATTGCCCCATGGAAAAAGTACCCGTCAAAGAAAGAATCCTCGCGACCGCTGCACGGCTGTTTTACGAACAGGGCTACCGGGCGACGGGGATCAACCAGATCATCAAAGAAGCCGAGGCGGCAAAGGCCAGTTTTTATCAGCATTTTCCCTCAAAGGAAGACCTTTGCCGCGCCTATCTGGCGCAGCGCAGCGTTACGGCCCACGCCCGTCAGAAGGGGTTCATCACCACTGGCTCCACTCCGGTCGAGCGGGTCTGCAACCTGTTCGACAACATTGTCCACAACGCACGGGACAACAACTTCAACGGCTGCCCCTTTCTCAATATCTCCGCTGAGATCAACGAGCACGAAAGCGCGCTCAGACAGGAGGTCAAAGCTCATAAAAGCCGGTTGATCGCCTTAATCCGCACCGAGTTGGCGAGCTATCGCGATTGCAATGCCCTGGCAGAAATGATCTACGTCATTTATGAAGGGGCCAATATTGCCGTAAAGAATTATCGCGACCTCTGGCCGGTCGAACGGGCGCGGCAACTGACCCGTGATTTGCTGGAAAGGAGCGCCTGATGGAGAGTGCCGAACTACGCGCGCTGGCGGAAAACAGCGTGAGGGACATCGTCGCCACCTCGCCGCTGAACAACCTCAAGGGGTTCGATGAAAAAGCCTGGAACACCCCACTCGTCGGCTTTGCCGCGGGGAGTGACCCGCTCTTTGCCTCCTACAAGGAGCTGATCGGCGAGTTCTACTGGTCCCCGGCCGAGGTCATGCAGCTGGCTTATCCGGATGAAAACTTCGCCGCAGAGGATCTGAGCATCATCTGCTGGGTTCTCCCCCAGACCGCCAGCACCCTGGCCGACCAGCGCAGGGAGGACCGGCTGCCCGCGTCGCGCTGGGTTCATTCGCGCCATTACGGGGAGAAATTCAACGAACACCTGCGCGCCCGGCTCAGGGATCTTTTCATCACTGCGGGCATCAAGGCCGCCGCGCCGGTCATTCGCCCGGAATTCGGCTACTGCCAGTCGCCCACCTGCGGCCTGGCCTCCAACTGGTCCGAGCGCCACACCGCCTTCGTCGCCGGGCTGGGAACCTTCGGGCTCTCGGACGGCTTCATCACCGAGCGTGGCAAGGCGGTGCGCATCGGTTCCGTCGTCATCAACGCCCGCATCACGCCGGATATCCGGCGCTTCAACACCCATACGGCGAACTGCCTGTGGTATGCCAAAGGGACCTGCGGCGCCTGTATCAAACGTTGCCCGGTTGATGCTATCTCTCCCGCCGGACATGACAAGAAGGCCTGCTTCGAGTATATCCGCGGCGTCACCGCGCCCTATTCCGAACAGCTCCTCGGTGCCTGGGAAACTCCCTGCGGCCTGTGCCAGGTCAAGATCCCCTGCGAATGCCGCAACCCGATGTCCGCCTGAGAAAAAACAACAAAACAGACCGTCAGCGGATATCCGACTGACGGCCTGTTCTGAACACATCCTGTAAAGATCGTCAACGCGAGACTTAATACATCTGCTTGCCATCGGACAGGTAGAGCCAGCCTTTGACGATCCGGTAGATCAGCCAGATGCTGTCGGCGATAAGAATGAAATAGCCGATGACGAAAAAGAAGGTCGCGACACCGATGACCGACCACAGCAGCCCGAACCAGAAGGTGCGAATCTGCCAACGGAAGTGGGATTCGAGCCAAGTTCCGCGCACATCGCCCTGCTTGACGTAGTTAATGATGACGGCGACGATCAGCGTTAAGCCGAACAGCAATGATGCCGCCTGCAGGGCATAGACAACCATGGTCATGTTTTTCAACGACTTGGCCTGCTCCTCATCCAGATCGATCAGCGGCTGTCCGGTTACTTGTCCTTCGGTCACGAATTTCCCTCCTTGATCTCTTGGGCGGCACAGACATATGCCGGCGATTTCTTTGGCGAATCGGGTCCCTGCTTTTACTCGTCGCGGTAGAAGATCTGAATGGCGATAACTTCGTCGATGTTTTCGATCAGGGCGGCAACACAGTCGGCATCGAGCTTGCCTTCTTCGGCCATCCGCTTCAGTTCTTCCAGGGCATCTCTGTTCGTCCAGGCGGCTTTGTATGGTCGCTTGCAGGTCAGCGCATCAAAAATATCGCTGACGGCAATAATCCGCGCCGGCAGGGGCACCTCGCCACCGCGATAACCGTGGGGGTAACCGCTGCCGTCGAGTTTTTCGTGATGCAGTTCGGCAATATCACGCAGGTAGTCGATGAAAGGCAGCTTCTGAAAATGAAAATTGTCGATCAACTGTTCGATGATCTGGCGACCGATCGTCGTATGCTGCTTCATCAACTCCCATTCGTCCGTGGAGAACCCGGCGTTTTTCAGCAGAATCTCATCCGGGATACCGATCTTGCCGACATCGTGCATCGGCGCGAACTGGTAGATCAGGTCGATCTGCTCATCCGTCAGCCGATGTTTCCCCTTGGCCGCCAGATCACGGGCGATAAGCCGGGCGAAACCGGCCATCCGTTTCAGGTGGTTGCCGGTCTCCGGATCGCGGTAGTTGACCATGCTGATCGCCGACTGGACCGCCGCGGAAATAGAGCGCAGGCGATTCTGGTAGTTGATCGCGACCTGCTCGATGATATGTCCGACGAGATCTGTCTGCTCGAGCACCTCTCCCTGGAAATAGTCGCTCTGGCGGGAATTGAAGAAGAGGATTCCGTAAAGCTTGTCCCGGGTGAAGATCGGAAAGGTAAAGCTCGAGCGATAACCGTTTTCCCTGATCACGCGGGTGTGATCGTTTTCACCTTCGGCAAAGATATCCATATCGTTGATCAGACGGGGACAACGGGCGGTCACACAGGCCAGCAGCGACGCCGACTCTTCCAGTGGAAAATCATAATTGGTCAGCGGGTTATCGCTCTGCGGAACGGCGGTGAAGGTGCGCAGACGACCACCCTCCTCCTCATAGAGAACCAGGCTGATCCGATCGAGCCCCGGCCTGTAACGCAGGATCTGGGCACGACAAATTTCCAGGTTGTCCTGCCAGCTCCGGTCGGGATCGATCCCGGCCAAGCTGTCGTAATAGAGAAAATCAGGCATCAGTTCGTCACCTCTGCTGAAATGATTTGTTTTGCGTGATCATAACATATCCCCCCGCCACTCTGCACAGCCCAGTCAATGAATCAGGCCCCACTCTCATCCTGAACTTCACTCACATTTGTGCCATGCTGACGGACAAATTCGTACATGACGATTGACGATGCGATACTGACGTTCAGGCTCTGGACGCTGCCGTACTGGGGGATGGAAAGCGATCGGATTGCCGGGTAGTCCTGCGGGTCGAAACTGCAGCCGAACTCCTCGTGGCCGAGGATAAAGGCACTCTTTTCGGGCAGGGCACAGTGACACAGTCCTGCTTCGGCATCCGGAGCCAGGCGGTAGAGGGTGTAGCCCTGCTCCGTCAATTCTGAGTAGCAAGCGGCAAAGTCCTCGTGAAAACGGGCAGGGACTTTGCGAAATGAGCCCTTGGCCGGAGCCGGATCAAAGGGACCGATGTTCACCAGGTGGACGGCAGCAGCGCCGAAGGCCTCGGCACTGCGAAAGATCTTCGGTACATTGAACCCCGCCTTCAGTTGATCGAGGACGAGGATGAACGCATGCGCCACCGGCTTGGCCAGAACATTCTTCTGGCGTTCCTTGCGGTAGCGCAGCAGCATATTGCGGTCGCGTTGACTGGTCATGGCAGATTTCCTTCTGTCATCGGCACAGACAGCAAAACCGGCCAGCCCGCGCATAAATAAAATATCCGGTGAATCAAAAAATATACACAGCCACTCTTTTACGCAAAAACATCTTTTATTTCAAGTTGTTGGGCAATTTTCCCCGACCAGATACAAACCAGAAACCAGCTGCGCATGTATATCATTGAAATACAGGCATTTTTTCATTTCTCCTGTCATCTGCCCGATTGTGATTTTTTTTCCTCTGTAATTCCGGTCAGTTGAAAATTAATTTTCACAGCGAAAAAATTTCTGGCACGTCCGATGCTCTATAGCAGGGCAAGAAACACAAACAAACAACCACACAATCCCATAGGAGGATGTCATGAAAAAAACTCTGCGCAATACCCTGATCGCCCTGGTTACCTTCTCTTCTTCGGCCTTTGCTGCCGGTAATGCTGCAGCCGGTGATGGCAATCTTCTTACCGCCCTGTTCGTCGGGTTCTTCACCCTGATCATCGTCTTCCAACTGGTTCCTGCCGCTATCATGCTGGTCGGGATGCTCCGCGGGATCTTCGGCCGCGACAGCAAGCAGGTCACCAGCCACTAGAATCATCGACATCGGTATCGCTATCGGAATCGGTTTTTAAGATCCGGATAGCGATACCGAAAGCGATAGCGAAATCGAAACAAAACCACTGACCCCATAATCAAACCAACCAAGGAGAGAAAGATGAAAGCACTGATGACGACCCTGAGCCTGACCCTGTTTGCCCTGCCTGCCTTTGCTGTTGACACCAGCGTAACCTACAACAGTGGAATCCTGGTATTGCTGTTTGTCGGCTTCTGCGCCCTGATCATCGTGGCGCAACTGGTTCCCGCAGTCCTGGCGCTGATGGGCATGACCAAAGCCGCGGCTCAGAGCAGTCGCAA
>PKUG01000196.1 GCA_002869665.1 Desulfuromonas sp.
CCACAACAGCAACAGTACGATCAGCGGCACCGGCATGAGCAGGCCGCCGAGAATTTTTTTCAGCAGGAAAACGTAATGTTCCATGGGGGCGCCATCTTATCGCAGGGAGGAAAGATCGATTTTTCGAACACTAACGCAGCTGTTCAAATTGTTCAAGAATTCAATCTATTGATGCAGATTATACGGGCAGATAGCGGTCAACGGGCAACCGGTGCAGCGTGGTTTTTTGCGACAGAACTCCTTGCAATGGGCGACGATCAAGGCATGGTATTCGTTGTAGAGGGGAACTTCGGTCGGCAAGCCGGTCATGAACAGGGCGCGGATCTGCATGTAGTTCTCGCTGCCACTGAGAAGCCCCAGACGGCCGAACAGGCGGCCGGTGTAGGCGTCGACGACGAAGGAGGGGCGCTCCCCGGCATAGAGCAGGATCGAATCGGCCGTCTCCGGGCCGACCCCCTTGAGCGCCAGCAGCTCTGCGCGGGCCGTGTTGAGTGAACGCTGGAGCAGCCCCTGGAGGTCGTGGGCGTAGTGGTCACGCAGATGGTTGGTGAACAGCTGGAGGCGCTCTGCCTTCTGGCGGAAAAAGCCCGAGGGGCGGATCAACTCTTCCAGCCGGCCCCGCTCCAGGGCGCAGATCGCCGGACTGCTCAGCACAGCGGCCGCCTTGAGGTTGACGATCGCCTTCTCCACGTTGCTCCAGTTGGTGTTCTGGGTCAGGATCGCCCCGACCGCGACCTCGAACGGACTCTCCGCCGGCCACCAGTCGCGCGGGCCGTAGTGAGTGAAAAGCTTGTGGTAGATCTGCATCAGGTCGGACATGCGAAGGTCTCCAGGTTACATGTTTGAAGCGCGGCGAAGCGGACACCCAGTAGAATGCGGAAGCTGGCGGGTTGTCAAGCGATGTGAATCGTGCGAGACGGGGAAGTTTCCATTTTCCACAAGACAATCCGGTTGTAGAATGCGGCGATCGTCCATTGCTCTCGCGAGGTATTCTCATGGCCAAACCCGATGTTGCCGAACCCAGGAAACCGAAATCCAGACTGTTCGCCGCCATGCGCGGTTATTTCCTGACCGGAATTGTGGTGACGGCGCCGGTCGGGCTGTCGCTCTATATCGTCTGGTCGCTGCTGACCTGGATCGACGGCAAGGTCGGGAAAATCCTGCCGTTCCGGCTCATGGACAACAAGGATATCCCTGGCCTCGGGGTGATCGTCGCACTGGTGTTTTTTATTCTGGTCGGGATGCTGACGCGCAACTTTATCGGCCGTATGTTGCTGCGAACCTCCCATTACGTGATGGAACGGGTGCCGGTCGTCAAGACCATCTACGGGGCGCTCAAACAGGTCATCGATATGGTGACGGGGCAGCAGTCCCAGGCCTTCCGCGATGTGGTGATGATCGAGTATCCCCGTCGGGGGGCTTACATGCTCGGCTTCCTGACCGGGAAGACCGAGGGGGAAGTGCAGGCGCTGACCGATCAGGAGGTCGTCAATGTCTTTATCCCGACGACCCCCAACCCGACCTCCGGATTCCTGGTCTTCGTCCCGGCCGAGGATGTGACCATCCTCGATATGTCGGTCGACGACGGGCTCAAAATGATTGTTTCAGGGGGGATGATCACGCCGAAGTTTCCGGTGCAGCAGGGGAAGAATACACCAGTATAAAAGAGCGGGATGGATGATGACACTTTTCATCTGTCCACATCCATGAATCGCCCGGTAAGCCGATTGCTGGGGGCTATGTCTTGCGGCGAAAGAGTAACCGGCGCTCGCTGAACAGGATTTCCAGGATCGCGATGGCGAGACAGGAAAGGACGATCCAGCCGAGGCTGCGCGGGTTGTTGTGCCAGAGGTAGCCGCACAGGACCGCCCAGGAGGCGAGGCACAGCACCAGCCCGCCGACCGGAACCAGTACGTTGATTCGAATCCGCTGGCGGCGACGCAGGGCGGCGTAATTGATCGCGGCAAAAACGAGCAGGAAGGTCGAACTGGCAAAGGAGGAGATGTCGGTCAGGTTGGCCAGATTGACGATCACCAGGGTGATCAGGGTGATGACGCAGAGGCTGAGCCAGGGGATATTACGTGTCCGTTCGCGCATGGCGAAGGCTGCCGGGAGGGCATGCTCCTGGGCCATGACCTTCCCCAGTCGGGCCGTCCCGAACAGGGTGGCGTTGATCGCCGAGGCGGTGGAGAGCAGCGCGCCGAGGCCGATCAGGAGGAATCCGGCCTGGCCGAGGAAGGGTTTCGCCGCGATTGCCAGGGCATCTTCCTGGTACTTCTGGATCTGCTCGGGGAGCAGGTTGCCGACCGCCACCAGGGAGACGAGGATATAAATGACGATGGTCAGCAGGATCGAGATCAGGATCGCCCGCGGCAGGTCGCGTTGCGGATTGCGCATGTCGTTGATGGCGTTCGGAATCAGCTCGAACCCCTCGTAGGCGACGAAGATCAGCGCCGCCCCCATAAGCAGGCCGAGCTGCCCCTGGTTGAAGACCGGCAGCAGGTGGTCGGCCTTGACGTTGAGCAACCCGGCAACCGCGAACAGGGAGAGGATGACGATCTTGACGATGACGATCAGGTCTTCGGCCCGCCCCGTCGCCTTGACGCTGTAGAGGTTGATACCGAGAAAGACCAGCAGCACCCCCGAAGCGAGCAGATGCTGCAGGATACCGCCCTGCCCGCTCCCCTCAAGCATGGCCGCGCCGTAAACGCCGAAAGTGTAGGCATAGAGGGCGAGGGTGCCGATATAGCCGGCCAGCAGCAACCAGCCGCCGAGGGCGGCAACGGTCGGATGGCAATAGGCGTGTTCCATGTAGGTGAAGCTGCCGCCGGCGGAGTGAAAGGTCACGCCGAGGCGGGCATAGGACCAGCCGGTCAACAGGGCGATCAGCCCGCCGAGGGCGAAGGCCAGCGGCGCCGCGTGCCCGGCCAGCCCGACCGCCAGGCCGAGGACGGAAAAGATGCCGCCGCCGACCATCCCGCCGACCCCCATGGCGACCAGTTCTTTCAATCCGAGTTGTTCTTTTTGTGTGCTGTCCATCGTCATCCCCCGTCAGGTTCCCGTGGTTTGCCGGGGCCGGGTAATATCAGCCGTCATGGCAGTGATACCCTTTTTCCTGCTGTTCCCATGTTTGTTAACACTATAACACCCGTAATTTACCCCAGGCTGTCCGAAAGGTTACAAATCGGTAGGGTTTTGCTCCGGGGGACGTTGCCTTCTTTGTATAATAGCGCACTGTTATTTCCGCCGGTGTTCCTCTATAATCCCGCCCCATGCTTGACTACTTTTCTTCCGACAGTATCGACCAGCTGCGTTACGCCATCGCCGAGGCGGGGGGGAACGAGGTTTTCGTCCTTGCCCAGACCGACGCGGCGCGGCGGATTGTCCAGGTCGAGGTGCTTGCCCGCGGCTCCGAGAACGCCGTTCCGGCGATCCTTCAGACCTGTGGATATGGTGATATTGTTATCCACAACCACCCTTCGGGGGATCTCCGTCCGTCCGGAGCGGATATTGAAATCGCCAGTAAATTCGGATCTTTGGGGGTTGGCTTCTACATTGTGAACAACGCTGTGGATAACCTGTACAGGGTTGTGGAAGCTTTTGCCGACAAGGAGGAGCACCAGATCCCGCCGAAGCGGGTTGCCGAACTGCTCGGGCCGCAGGGGGTGGTTGCCGACAAGCTCCCCGATTATGAGGAGCGTCCCGAACAGCTGCGCATGGCCTTCACCGTGACCGATGCCTTCAACCGTGGCCGGATCGCCGTGGTCGAGGCCGGCACCGGTACCGGCAAGAGCCTCGCCTACCTGGTCCCGGCGCTGCTCTGGGCGAGGGAAAATCACGAGCGGGTGGTGGTCTCGACGCGGACGATCAATCTCCAGGAACAGTTGATTCGCAAGGACCTGCCATTCCTCGAACGGGCGACCGGGATCGAGTTCCACGCGGTGCTGGTCAAGGGGCGCAGCAATTACTTCTGTCTGCGTCGGGGTGAAAGCGCCGGGCGTGAACTCGGGCTGTTCGACCAGGAGCAGATCGCCGAGCTGCAGCAGGTCATGGCCTGGGCTGAAACCACCCGCGACGGCTCGAAGGAGGATCTCTCCTTTATCCCCAGCTACCAGGCCTGGGACGAGGTCTGCTGCGAGGCGGACCAGTGTGCCCGGGTACGTTGCTCCCATTACAGCCGCTGCTTCTTCCACCGTGCCCGGCGCCAGGCGGCGCGTGCCGACATCCTCGTCGTCAATCACGCCCTGCTCCTTTCCGACCTGGCCCTGCGTCAGCAGACCGATAACTATTCCGCCACCGCCGTGCTGCCGCCGTTCGAGCGGGTGATCCTCGACGAGGCCCACCACCTGGAGGATGTCGCAACCAGCTACTTCTCCTCGCAGGTGACGCGCTTCACTTTTTCCCGTCTGCTCAATCGCCTGCGTCATCCGCGCAAGCCGAATCAGGGGCTGCTGCCGCGTCTGCTCGACCAGCTGTCACAGGAGCTGCCCGACAGCCTCGACGAACTCTACCGCAGCCTGCACGGCGAGATCGAAAGCCTGATGGGCCAGCGCCAGCAGCTGCTGGACCGGGCGCTGGAGCAGCTGCAGACGATCGGTGAGGAGCTGCCCGCCGGGTTGGGGAAAAAGGTCGGTTCCGGTTTCGAGCTGAAGCATCGGGTGCTCCCCGATTTTGTGACCACGGAGCTCTGGCAGTCGATCTGCGAACGGGTCGAAGCGCTGCGCAAAGAGGTCCTGACGCTGGCCGACGGCATCGGCAATCTGTTCCGCAGTGCCGAGGCCCTGCCGGAGTCGGTGGCGGACAAGCTCAACTCGACCTTCGTTGATCTGCGCGGCATCGCCGGGCGGCTGGAAGGGCTGGCGATCGACCTGGCCTCGTTCCAGGCCGTGGCCGCAACCAGCTGTGTCTGGATCGAGGTCCGTGAAGGGCGGATCGGGCGCGGCAAGGGGCTGATCACCAGTCTCTGTCAGGCGCCGCTGGAGGTCGCCGAGAGCCTCAACAAGGCGCTCTACCAGCGCTTCCGCACCCTGGTGATGACCAGCGCCACCCTGGCCGTTGCCGGCGCCTTCGGCTATTTTCACCAGCGGGTCGGGCTCGACCGCGTCGAAGCGGGGCGGTTGCTGGAGCTGGCCCTCGATTCCCCCTTCGATTATCAGCGCCAGGCGTTGGTCGCCGCGCCGACCGATCTTCCCGAGCCGGGACGCCCCGGCTTCGCTGAGGCGGTCCGTGATGCGGTGGAAAAAGCCGTACTCGCCAGTGGCGGACGCAGTTTCGTTCTCTTCACCTCCTATGCCCTGTTGCGTCAGGTCTACGAGGAATTGGCACCGATCCTCGAAGCACAGCGGCTGCGCTGCCTGCGCCAGGGGCAGGAGAATCGTCACCGCTTGCTGAAGCGTTTTGCCGAGGATGAGACCAGTGTCCTGTTCGGGACCGATTCCTTCTGGGAGGGGGTGGATGTGCCGGGGCGTTCACTGGAGCAGGTCATCATCGTCCGTTTGCCGTTCCGGGTGCCGACGGAGCCGATCCTTGAGGCGCGCGCCCAGGCGATCGAGCAGCGCGGCGGCGACTCCTTTATGGACTACGCCGTGCCGCAGGCGGTCATCCGTTTCAAGCAGGGATTCGGACGGCTGATCCGCCACCGCAGTGACCGCGGGGTGGTGCTGGTCCTTGATATCCGGGTGGTGAGTAAGGGGTATGGGCGGATGTTCCTGCGCTCGTTGCCGCCGGCACCGCTGGTCAAAGGGGGGCAGGCCGAGGTCCTGCAGGCGATCGGCAGGTTCTTCCTGTCTGCCGGGGGCAGCGAAACGGAATGAAACGGGTTTGAAAGTGCGCCTGGGTGATCGATTCACTCAGGCGTTTTCACTGGGCAGGCGGATGGTGACGCAGGTGCCGCGCTCGTCTTCACTGGTGACCGTCAGTTCGCCGCCGTGGGCATGGATGATCGCCTGTACCAGGCTGAGCCCGAGCCCGGTCCCCGGGGTCGAGCGGCTGCGGTCGGCGCGGTAGTAGCGCTCGCAGACATGCGGCAGGTCGGCAGCGGCGATCCCCTTGCCGTTGTCGGTGAAGCGGATGATCACCTGGCCGGCTTCGCGACCGGCTTCGAGCATGACCCGCCCCTTGTCCGGGGTGAACTTGAGGGCGTTGTCGAGCAGGTTGGCGAAGGCCCGTTGCAGGCGACTGCGGTTGCCGGAAATCTGCAGCGGCCCGTCGGCGATTTTCAGGCTCATGCTGATCTCCCGATCCTCGGCGACGGTTGAGTAGAGCTCGGCAATATCCTGGAGAATCGTGTCGACGGCGAGCGGTTGCAGCTCCAGGGGTTTGAGCCCGGCGTCGGTCTCGGCGATTTCGAGCATGGTGTTGATCATCCCGACCAGGCTGTCGCATTCTTCAACGACGGCCCCGGCCAGTGCCCGGTATTCTTCCGCTTCCTGGTCCCCGGTGAGGGTCATCTCCGCCATGCCGCGCATGCGGGTGAGGGGGCTGCGCAGGTCGTGGGCGATGTTGTTGGTCACATTCTGCAGCTCGCCGATCAGGGCCTTGATCCGTTGCTGCATATGGTTGACGGAGCGGATCAGGGCGTTGACCTCTGCGACTCCGTTCTGCCGCGGGATCTCGGCCGACAGGTTGCCGGCGCTGATGCGGTCGGCCGCTTCACGCACCATGCGCAGTCCGAGCAGGACTTTCCGGGTCAGGTAGAAGCCGGCCGTGGCGCCGAGGGTCAGAACCAGCACGAAGGTCGCAGCGAAAACCCGGTGGTAATGCATCATCAGCTGTTCGGAATGGTCCAGGCGGGTGCCCATCTGAAAACTGTAATCCGGGCCCAGCGGACTGCTGATGGTCCGGATCGCACTGGGGTATACAGACGCGCTGAAGAAGACCAGGCGTTCTTTGCCCGCGGATAGCTGCAACGGGGGGAGTACCGGCCAGGCGCTCAGATCCGTGGCCAGAATCTCTCTGCTGTCGGCATCGAAAATCCGGATAAAAACCTCTTCGATATCCTCGCTGATGTTTTCGATCAGCATCTGCTGGCTGACGGTTTCGATCCCGCCGCTGTTGAGCAGGTTGGTAAATTCACTGACTTCGGTTTGCAGTTCCTCGTCGATTTTGTGCAGCAGGTAGCTTTCCATGCTGTTGTCGATAACGAGAAAGAGGATCAGCGCCAAGCCGCAGAACAGCAGCGCGTAGAAGAAGGTCAGGCGACCGGCCAGGGTGCGCAGCATAACTAGCGTGCCTCCAGAACGTAGCCGGCACCGCGGACGGTGTGGATCAGCTTGACGCTGCCGGGCAGATCGATCTTCTCGCGCAGGCGACAGATGCGTGATTCGACGACATTGCTCTCGGGGTCGAAGTTGTAATCCCAGACATGCTCCATGATCATCGTCTTGGAGACGACACGCCCGGCGTTGCGCAGCAGGTATTCGAGGAGGGAGAATTCGCGATGCTGCAGGTCGATGGTCACCTCGCCGCGCTGAACCCGGCGCCTGACCAGGTCGAGGGTCAGGTCGGCGACACTCAGGACGGTCGGTTCGTTCTGGGTTTGCGAGCGGCGCAGCAGGGTCTGGATCCGGACCAGCAGCTCGGTGAAGGCGAAGGGCTTGACCAGGTAATCATCGGCGCCGGTCTGCAGCCCGAGGATCCGTTCATCGACCGATTTTTTCGCGCTGAGAACCAGAATCGGCATATTGATCCCCGCTTTGCGCAGGCGCTTGATCACTTCAAGTCCGTCGAGGCGCGGGAGCATGATATCGATCACGGCGACGTCGTAAGGGAACTCCTGGGCCATGAACAGCCCGTCCAGCCCATCCGGGGCATGATCGACAGCCATCCCCGCCTGGGTGAACCCCTTGGTTATGAATTGCGCCGTCCGCGCATCGTCCTCAACCAGCAATACCCGCATCTTTTTCCGCCTCTATTCCAGAATTACAAGAGCCCGTAAAGCGCTGTTCCCCAGATGTAGGCGGTCAACAACAGGCTCACCAGGACCGCTGCCGAGCCCATGTCCTTGGCGCGCCCCGAAAGTTCATGGCGTTCATGTCCGATGCGGTCGACGACCGCTTCGATGGCCGAGTTGAGCAGTTCGACGATCAGGACCAGGAAAACGGCCGTGATCATCAGCAGGCGTTCCATGGAGGTGACATCGAGCCAGCAGGCCAGGGGGATGAGGACCAGCGCCAGCAGCAGCTCCTGGCGAAAGGCCGCCTCATGTCGCGCGGCGGCAACCAGGCCGGACAGCGAATAACCGGCAGCGAGAAAAATCCGCTTCAGTCCGGTGTTCTTCTGCCCCGCCTCAGGACTCTGTTCTTCGTTCATGATCTCACCTCGGCCAGTATGTCTTTGTTCTCAACATAGACGGAACTCCTGACATTCATCAACCCCAGCAGCGTGTGGAACAGGTTGTCCTGGGAAAACCTGTTGTCGACGATGTGACTCAGGGCGTTGCCGTCGATCTCCTGGCGCATTCTGCTGCCGAACCACATCAAAGCGGCGACATGTTTCTGCTCGTCCGGGGCGATCAGGTAGGGCATCCCGTGCAGGTACAGCCCCCCCTCGCCGAGGGACTCGCCATGGTCGCTCATGTAGACCAGTGCGGTTTTGAAGCGCTCATCGTTATTCTTCAGCAGCTGAATGATCTGGGCAAGGAAATAATCGGTATAGAGGATCGCATTGTCATAGGCGTTGACGATCTCTTCGTCCCGGCAGGTCTCCAGTTCATTATCCCTGCACACCGGCGCGAACCTGGCAAAGGCAGTCGGATACCTCTTGTAGTAGGCGGGGCCGTGGTTGCCCATCTGATGCAGAACGATGACGATGTCCCCCTCTTTGCTGTCGATGTACCCCTGCAGGCCGCTGAGCATTCCGCTGTCGCGGCATTCACCGCCATTGCACACCGGGTTGCTGCCGGGATCGCGGAAGTTCTCGTAAGGCAGTCGGTCCGCCACGCCCTTGGAACTCGAATTGTTATCGCGCCAGAGGACCTGGACACCGGCATGGGTCAGGACGTCGAGGACGTTTTCCGTCGCTTTGGCTTTTTTGTCGCTGTAAGCGCTGCGCTCAAAGGGAGAGAACATGCAGGGAACGGAGACGGCAGTGCTGGTGCCGCAGGAGTACATCTCGGAGAAGTTGAAAATGTTCTCGGCGGCGAGCCGTGGATTGGTCGCGCGCGGATAGCCGTTGAAGGCGAAATGGTCGGCACGGGCGGCTTCGCCGACGACCATGACAACCAGCCGGCGATCGCTGCTCTCTTTAACCTGATGGGCGTCGAGGCCGATCTGTTGCAATGGCAGCTCCCCGGCAAAGGCGCTGGCGGTCAAATATTTCCCTGCGGAATAGAGCGCGTAGGTCGGGTTGGTATCGAAGCGTAGCGGTTTGTGTTCGCGGAAAAACGAGCTGTAATGTTTTCCGAACGGCAGCATGACGAGAACCATGACGACCAGCGCGCCGGAGAGCATGAACAGGCGGGAGATCTGCTCGCGGCGGAAACCGCGATACTCAATCCTGGCCCGGTAAACGAACAGGGCCGGCAGCAGGCCAAGAAAAACAACGTAGAGGATCAGCCTGATGCTGAAAAGGTCGAGCGACTCGGCGCTGTTGGTCTCGGCGACGTTCTGGATCATCGTGTCATCGACGATGATATGGAAGCTGTTGGCGAAGTAGCTGATGACCGAAGCGAGCAGAAGAAACGCCATCAGGGTCGGTTTCAATGTCCAGCGGCTCCTGACCAGGTTGAACAGGATGATCAGGACGCAGACGAAAACGATAAAGAGCGAGCCGAGGAATCCGAGGTTGCCCCGGGTTGGCGGAAAAACCTTCGTGACTTCGGAGAAGAAACGATAATTATCGGTCGCAACGATAAACAGGGCAACAAGGGCGATCAGCCGGATTGCTGATGTCTGCATTGTGTCGGCTCACTACAAGGTTCGTGTTGGCGGTGCGGCTGTGACGGCGACGGCAGGCGAATGCCCCTCATTCCTGGCGCTCCAGGCGTTGATGTGATGCCGATAGACGTAGGCCGCTCCCTGGTAATAGCCGATGTCCCGGCGCACCAGATCGTCATTCTTGCTGCTGTTCTGTTCGTTGATATCGCCGTTGACGAACCCCTGTTGCAGGAGAATGTTCTGCCGCGGCTCGAGGATTGCCATCCGGCCGCCGTCGAACAGGCCGAGGTTCTGGTAGTTGGCGATCAGGGCACGGTTCGGCGGTGAGCGCAGGATATCGTGGCCGAAGAAGCAGGAGCGGTAGCTCAGGTTGAGCAGTCCGAGCAGGGTCGGCGCCAGGTCGATCTGGCTGGACAGGGTAGCGACGATCCGTGGTTTGAGCTGGGCGGGAGCATAAACCCAGAGCGGGATATGATAACGTTCGACCGGCAGGGTGTGTTTGCCGGCACTGCCGGCCTGGTGATCGGCGACGATTACGAAGAGGGTGTCGTCGAACCAGGGCTTTGCCTGTGCCTGTTTCAGGAATTCGCCGATGGCGTAGTCGGTGTATTTGACCGCGCCTTTGCGCCCCGAACCGGAGGGGATGTCGATCCGGCCGTCAGGATAGCTGTAGGGGCGATGGTTCGAAGTTGTCATCACATGGATGAAGAACGGAGTCTGTCCCGCTTCGGCGTCGGCTGTTTTCAGCACCTGGCGATAGAGGTCTTCGTCCGCCATCCCCCAGGCGTTGGTGAAGCCGATCTCCTCCTCCGGGACCGTGGTCTGGTCGATAATGCGGTAGCCGTTGGTCGAGAAAAAGCTGTTCATGTTCTCGAAGTAGCCACGACCGCCATAGGCGAAATAGGATTGATAGCCCTTGTCGTTGAGAACGTTGCCAAGTGACCACTGGTCGTTTTCCCGCCCCAGGCGCTTGATGATCGAGCGCCCCGGTGTCGGTGGGATCGAGAGCGTCAAGGCTTCCAGGCCGCGGGTCGTGCGGGTCCCGGTCGCGTAGACGTTTGAGAAGAAGAGGCTTTCGCCGACCAGGCGATCGAGGTTGGGGGTCAGCCCCTTGGTGTTGCCGAAAACGCCGAGAAAATCGGAGCTGAGACTTTCGACGGTGATGAGCACGATATTGAACTTGTGTTCCGGGCCGGGATTGACGATATCGCGACGGATATCGAACAGGTCGTTGCTGACGAAGTGGGCGTTGGCTTCCGTCAGCTCCGCGCGCAGCAGGCGGTCGGCCTCCTGTTCCGGCAGGCGGACGTAAAACTGGTCGTAATCAAGCTCATTGTTACGGAAGGCCGCAGCAAACTGGTAAGGGCCGTTGCCGGCCAGCTCGTTCAGGTAGACGTTGTCGGAAACCTGGCGTAACGGCTGGTCCAGAAGCAGGAACGCCGCCAGCGGCAGAAGCAGGTAGAGGCCGGCAACCAGGCTGCGGCTGGCGAAGGTCTCGGTGCTCTTCAGGGCGCGGGCAAGCCAGGGGCGCAGGGGCAGATAGGCGAGCACGGCGACGACCATCAGGGCCAGCAGGATCGGGATGACCGGATAGGACTGGAAAATGTTGTCGGTCACTTCACGGCGGTAGATCAGGTAGTCGATGGCAATGAAGTTGAAGCGGGTCCGGAATTCTTCCCAGAAGAGAAACTCGGCAACCGCGACCAGCCCGGCGAAATAAACGATCCCCAGGGTCACCAGACACATCAGGCAGCCATGCCAGCGGCTGTGCCAGATTCGTTCCGGAATCAGCCAGAGATAAAAGACCAGCGGCAGCATGGCATAGGCGAGAAAGCCGCAGTCGAACAGCAGCCCGGTGGAGAATATTTCGGCCAGGTCGTAAAGTTGCGGGCTGGCTTCATGCCAGCTGATGACGAGCAGGGCGGCGCGGATCAGGGAAAACAGCAGCAGGATCATGCCGGCGAGCGCTGCGGCCAGTTGGAAACGTGACGCTTTCATTTTGCGGAACCCCCATATGCGGTAACAGACTGTTGGAGGCCGATTGTAAGTTGCCGAGCTTGCGGCAAAATGACCCGAAGATTACCTTTTGGTCATCTTCATTGTTTTTCTTATTGCTCCGGAGGATAAACACCCAAGGCTGGCTCAACACCTGCGCCCCAAAACAACAATCGGTATCACTATCGGGATCGGAATCGAAACTTATTAAGGGGATCCCGATACCGATAGCGATGTCGATACCGATACCGATACCGATACCGAGAACAAACGAATATAACCTTTCGGGAATGACGAGCCGCCATGCGTAACCGGTCAACATGAAGTGGTTTTCATTGTTTAGCCGTCGGAGTAATAACGGTTCCGCCCGGATGAGGTTGTCGTCCGGAAATTTTTTTATGGGAGATGTGCGCACTTAACGGGTGCAGAAGGGCCGGAAAATCCGGCCCGAAATGGAGGGCTTGTGCTTACAGCTTTTACAACGGGAAGGGGACTTGTGCCCCGGACTATTTTGCCAGCGCCCGGTCGATATCCTCAACCTTGCCGATGAGAATGAGGACGTCGCTGTTCTTGATCATGTGAGTCGGCGGTGGTGCCGGGATGAACTGGTCGGTGAGGACGTCCTTGATGGCGATCACCGTGACTTCGAACGTCTTGCGCAGATCAAGTTCGATCAGGGTTTTGCCGATGAAATGCTTGGGGGCCTCGGTTTCGGAGAGGGAGTATTCCTCGGCCAGGGGGATGAATTCGAGGACGTTGGGGGTTGTCATGGTCCGGGCGATGCGCCGCGCCATGTCCTTCTCCGGATAGATCACATCCGTCGCACCGACCCGTTCGAGAATCCGCCCGTGATCCTCGTTGAGGGCCTTGACGAAAATGCGCGGGACCTGGAGTTCCTTGAGAAAGAGGGTGATCAGGGTCGCCAGGTGCGAACGATCACCGGTGGAGACGACGACGGCATCCATCTCCTGAATCCCCTGGGCGACGAGGAATTCCTTGTTGGCGGCGTCGCCGAGGATGGCGCAGCTGCAGATATCCTTGACCGCCTGGACCTTCTCTTTCTCGGAATCGATGGCGGTCACCTCATGACCTTCACTGTCGAGGGCGGTGACTACGTGGTAACCGAAATTGCCGAGGCCGATAACGCAGAAATTTTTCTTCATGGACGTACGACTCCTTTGCATTATCCGATCATGATGTTCTCTTCGGCGTAGTGCGGCGCGTGGCGCCGCGTGCGGCCGGCGATGGCGAAGGCCAGGGTCAGCAGTCCGACCCGGCCGGCGAACATCAATAGGATGACGATAACTTTCCCTCCTGTTGTCAGCAGGGCCGTGGCGCCGATGGAGAGGCCGACGGTGCCGAAGGCGGAAAAGGTTTCAAACAGGTAACTGAGAAATTCGCGGTGCTGCTCATGCAGCAGATCCGTATCCTGGACGACCAGCAGGGCGAAGAGCGCGGTGCCGATCAGAATGACCGAGAGGATCACCAGGGCGAGGGCTTTGCTGATCACCGGCTCCGGGATGGTGCGGCGGAACAGGCTGGTGTGGGGATTCCCCTTGAGCCGGCTGTAGAAAATAGCGAAGAACAGGGCCAGACTGGTGGTTTTGACCCCGCCGCCGGCCGAGCCGGGCGAGGCGCCGACGAACATCAGGAAGATAATGAGGAACAGGGTTGGTACCCGGAAGCTGCTCAGGTCGATGGAGTTGAATCCTGCGGTCCGGGTCGAAACCGACTGAAAGAGCGCCGTCCAGAACCCCTCGCTGAAGGACATCCCGGCCAGCGCGCCGTTGGCTTCGAGCCAGGCGATGGCGATCGTCCCGTAGATGATCAGCAGCAACGAGGTGATGAGGACGATTCTGGTGTGCAGTGACAGCCGCAGGCGTCCGGTTTTTCCACGCTGGCCGCTGATCCCGAGCTGGTAGAGTTCGCGGATAACGAGAAAACCAATGCCGCCGAGGATGATCAGGGTCATGACGGTGATATTGACCAGAGCGTTGGCACGAAAGCCGACGAGGCTGTCGGGGAAGAGCGAGAAGCCGGCATTGCAAAAGGCGGAGATGGAGTGGAAGAGGGCGCTGTATCCCCCTTCGAGCAGCCCGAGCCGGGGAACGAAGGCGAATCCCAGCAGCAGGGCGCCGAGCCCTTCGATGATCAGGGTCATAACGATGATGTCGCGAACCAGTTCGCGCCACGAGCCGATGGGGGTGTGCATCAGGGTTTCGTTGATCAGCCAGCGACCGCGAGTGCTGACGCCGACGCGCAGGTAGATGAACAGGTAGACGGAGAAGGTGGTGATGCCAAGCCCGCCGATCTGGATCAGGAAGAGGACGATCAGCTGGCCGAAGAGGCTCAGGCGGGTGCCGATATCGAGGATGCTGAGCCCGGTGACGCACTGGGCCGAGGTCGCTGTGAAGAGAGCGTCGAGGAATGACAAAGGTGTGTCGGCAACCGCCCATGGAGTTGCCAGCAGTCCCGCGCCGACAAGAATCGCCGCGGCATAATAGATCATCAGGGCTTGGGCCGGAGACAGCCGTTTTGCCCGGCTGAGTAGTGCGCTAAGTGTCATGCTTCTCCTGTTTGCCTCGTCTTGAGGCCAGCGTTCGGCCGGCATCATAACACTTTATCGTGTGCCGGGCGAGTGCCCCGCTATTCAGCCGGAAGAACCGTCGCGAAAAAATATTCTCCCCAGAGGGCGGGCCTGGGGTATAAAGAAGGCCTTGTTTCTTTTCGTCTCGGCAGCGGCCTCTTGCGGCATGCCGGGTCCAATATCTCTTCATTCTAGCGCGAACCGGGGGCCTGTCCTGTGAAAATTCTGAAATTGATCCGCCAGCTCTGCTGCCTCTTGCTTCTTCTGCTGCTGGTTTCCTGCAACAGCGATCCGCAGCAGCTGATTCCGCTGCGTCCAAACGAAGTCATTCTCGCCTTTGGAGACAGCCTGACCTACGGCGTCGGGTCCGGTGGCCAGGCCCTGAGTTACCCGGCCCAGCTTAATCGTTTGACGGCCCGCAAGGTTGTCAATGCCGGGATCTCCGGTGAAATCAGCGCTGATGGACTTAAACGCCTGCCGGGCTTGCTCGACGAGTATGAACCTGAACTTGTCATCATCTGTCACGGTGGCAACGATCTGCTGCGCCAGCTGAGCAAGGATGAGTTGCGTGCCAATCTGCGGGGGATGTTTGAAGCGGCCAACAGCCGTGACATCTCCGTGGTCATGATTGCCGTACCGCAGCCAAATCTGCTGCTCAGCGACGCCGATGTTTATGGCGAACTGGCTGCGGAACTGAATATTCCGCTGCTGAGCGACACCCTCGGCGAACTGCTTTCCGACAACACCTACAAGAGCGATGCGGTCCACCTCAATGCCCAGGGTTATCGTAAACTTGCCGAGGCGGTAGCCGAGTTGTTGTCAGAAAATGGCGCGATCTGAGCCCCGGCTCACCAATTGACAAGGGGAGGAAGTCGGCTATCTTTTTAATATGTTCCATTTTCCCGGACATAACTCAAAGCCTCTAACCGGAGCTCAGGAGGTGCTTATGCCGCAGGAATATATTCATCAGGAAGCGATCAAGATTGCCATCGAGAATGCCAAGGAACTGATGTGCTTTTACCAGAAGGCGGCGGAGATGGTCGCCGATGACGGGGGGCGCAAGGTCTTCAGCCGGCTGGCGGACGAAAAAAGAGAGCATGTCGCCAGGTTCTTCCGCCATTATCGCGGCAAGGAGTTCGGAACCTTCGATGAGTTCATCGCCGCCCCCTGCCCTGCCGAAGCTGCCGTGGTCAAGGAGCTGAGCACGATCATCGATGCCCGGGTCAAGGAGCGGCGGGCGCGGGAAATCGCCATGAATAAGGAGCAGCAGACGGAGAAGATCCTGCTCGGCAAGGCCAAGCAGATTGTCGATCCCGGTGTCCGGGTCGTCTTTGATACCATGGCCAAGGAATGCCGCAACCACTATTCCATCATCGAGTCGGAATACGCCCGGTTTATGAAGATGCCACATGAAACGGATGTTGATACCTATGTACGTGAGTAATTCAGGAACCAGGTAAAAGGCTAAAGGAAAAAGATTTAAAGCGAAATTCATTGTCTGAATAGAAGCTGCCCTGCTTTTGCGGGGCAGCTTGCTATTGACCGGGAGGGGGGGCATGCGCCGGATCAAGGACTGGCCTGCGGACGAGCGTCCACGGGAGAAACTGCTGGCTCTGGGAGCCGAAAAACTGAGTGACGCCGAACTGCTGGCGCTGATTATCCGCACAGGTGATCCGGGGAGCAAGGCCAGCGCCGTCGACCTGGCCCGTGGTCTTTTGAGCCGCTTCGGTTCCCTGCGTAAGCTGGCCACAGCGGGAATTTCCGAACTCTGCCAACAACCGGGAATCGGTCCGGCCAAGGCGGCGGAGATCCAGGCCCTGTTCCAGATCGCCCGCCGTTTCGCCGACACCCGGCTGCGGCCGGGGGTTGCTTACCGCTCGTCCCAGGACGCCTACCTGCACTTTCACGAACGTCTCTGCGATTACCGTCGCGAAGTCTTCCTTGCCTTGCTCCTCGACAGCAAGAACCGCCTGATTCGCGAAGTTCAGATCTCCGAGGGGAGCCTGAATTCCAGCATCGTCCACCCGCGCGAAGTCTTCGCCCCGGTGCTGCGCGAATCAGCCGCCGCGGTCCTGTTCATTCACAACCATCCGTCCGGCGACCCGACTCCAAGCCGCGAGGATATCGAGATCACCCGCCGGCTCAAAGAGGTTGGCGACCTGATGGGGGTGCGGGTGCTGGATCATGTGATTATCGGGAATGGGGGGTATGTGAGTCTGGCCGACCGCGGGTTGTTGTAGGGAGCGAGCACCGCTTGCACCGCATCTACTGCGTTGCGACAGCGATTTCCGTCCTCGATGTAGCTTTCGCTACACCTGCGGCGTAAATCGTTGTCACGCCTTGTAGCTGCGGCACAATCGACGCTCGTTGAACAGGTTTGGGTTGGGGCGAGCGCCGTTTGGACTGTCTCTGCTGTGTTGCGACAATGATTTCCCTCCTCGATGTAGCTTACGCTACACCTGCGGTGAAAATTATCCGGGCACCTTGTAGCTACGGCACAATCGACGCTCGTGATACTGTCTTGTGTTGTTGGGGGAGGGTTGTTCCCTTCTCCCTCGGGGAGAAGGTGCCCCGGAGGGGCGGATGAGGGGGATTTGTTCGTCACAGCCGGAGGCTCTCAGCTTCTGTCGGGGGCTTTTCTTAAGAGCTTGAGCGTTGTGATCTACCTATCACGGCTTCGCAATCAATCGATCCCGTAATCCTTGAGTTTATACATCAACGCACGCAGGCTGATCTCCAGCAGTTGGGCGGCCTGGGTGCGGTTGCCGCCGGTGCGGGCGAGAGCCTTGCGGATGTACTCTTCTTCCAGGCGCCGCGAGGCGATCTTCAGTGAATACTCTTCCGTTGCTATTGCTTCGTTATCTCCTCCCCGACATCCCGAACTCCGCGGCAATGGGGGGAGTTCCAGCGTCTCTCCGTGGCAGAAGATCAACGCCTTCTCCAGGTAATTTTCCAGTTCCCTCACGTTTCCCGGCCAGGAATAGGCGAGCAATTGCTCGCGGGCGGCTTCACCCAGCATGGGAATGCTGCGCCTTTCGCGGCTGCACAGGCGGGCGAGGAAGTGTTCCGTCAGCGGAATGATGTCTTCCGGGCGTGACCGCAAGGGGGGGAGCTCGATATCGACGACGGCGAGGCGGTAGTAGAGGTCGTTGCGAAAGCGGTTCCGGGCGACGGCGTCGCGCAGGTCGGTGCCGGCGGCGGCGACGACGCGGGTGTTGGTCTTCTCCGAGCGGGTCGCGCCGACCTTGCGGAGTTCCCCTTCCTGAAGGACACGCAGCAGCTTGGGCTGCAGGTCGAGGGGGAGATCGGCGATTTCATCGAGGAACAGGGTGCCGTTGTTGGCGATGGAGAAAAGCCCTTCCTTGTCGCGGTCGGCCCCGGTGAAGGCACCCTTCTTGTGGCCGAAGAGTTCGCTCTCCAGCAGGCCCGAGGTGATGGCGCTGCAGTTGATGGCCAGGAACTGCCCCTTGCGGCCGCTTTCGCTGTGCAGGGCGCGGGCGATCAGCTCCTTGCCGGTGCCGGTTTCGCCGTTGATGAGGATCGGCGAATCGGCACGCGCCGCTACGCGTACCAGCTTCAAAACCTGTTTCATGCCGGTGCTGACATGGACGATATTGTCGATGGAGAAGGGTTCCCCCTGACGCGAGAGGATCTGCTTGAGCTCCTGGTTCTCCTGGCGCAGGGTACGGCGTTCCTCCGCCTTGCGCAGGGTCAGGACCACTTCGTCCGGCTTGAAGGGTTTGGAAATATAGTCGTAGGCGCCGCGCTTCATGCATTCGAGGGCGGTGTCGATTCCGCCGTAGGCACTCATCATGATGACGGTTCCGTCGAAGTTGCGCACCTCGGGCTGGTCGAGAAAGGTCAGGCCGTCCATGTCGGGCATGCGGATGTCCGAGAGGATGAAATCGAATTTTTCCTTGTAGAGCAGGTTGACGGCTTCCGCCCCGTTCTGCGCTTCGGTGACGCGATAGCTGTGCTGTTCCAGCACCAGGCGCAGCATATGGCGCATCGATTTTTCGTCGTCAACGACCAGCAGGTTGCGGAATTGATCAGCCATGTGTCGGGCTCTCCAGGATAGCGTCGAGATCAGCGACAAGGATACCCCTGTTTGTGCCTGCGGGCAAACAAAAGGGGGTAATCAGTTGCGCAGGGTGGCGATCAGGCGTTCGGGGTTCGCGAGTAGATCGAGGGCGGCGAGGATATCGGGTGTGCACAGGTCGGCGGCGGTCAGCGCCGCACTGGCGGCCCCTTCCCCCTGTATGACGGCAATCCCGAGGGCGGCATCGGCCAGCATCAGGCGGTCGTTGCGACCGTTGCCGAGGGCGACCACACCGGCCGTTCCCAGCTTCGCGATGTACTCCTGTTTGGCCTGGTCCTGCGCCTCCTTGGGGATGATTGCCAGTTCGCGGGGGAGTGCGTCTGTTTCAGCGGCGACGCTGCCGAAGGTATCTGCGGTGATGATATGGACACACAGTTGCCGGGACAGGGCAGTCAGGCGTTCGGCCACTCCGGAGATCAGTCGGCCGTCGTGCGCGAGGGTACCGTTGTAGTCGCAGACGAGGTGTCCGAGGGTCAGGGTTGCAAAGCCGGGGATCGTGATTCTGAGCATGGGTCAGCTCCGTTTTGATGTTTTCAGGGCGATGGTGAAGCCGTAGAGGACAAAGCCGAGGGAGACCAGTTGTTGCAGGGTCAGCAGCGGTTTGTGCTGGAGCAGCATCAGGGTCGCCATGCTGCCGTTCATCAGCACGAAGAACAGCCAGCCGTAAATGTTTTTTCGGGCCAGCAGGTAGCTGCCGATCAGAAAGCCGATCATGACCCCGACTTCCAGCAACTGGGTGAGCGTTGTCAGACCGCCATATTCATAAAGGCTGTAGGCGACACCGAGCAGCAGGGCGGCATAGGTTGTCGTCGCGGCGAAGCGGTCGAGGGTGCGATTGCTCGCCTTTGCTCCATACCAGGCGTTGTGCAGGCCGAGGAACATGGCCGGAATCCCCCCGGCTTCGATTGCGGCGGCGATCCAGTTATGTTTGCCGGCGAGGATGATGACCCAGGCCGGGACCCCGACGATATAGAGCCCCCAGCCGATACAGCGCAGGGTGCGTTTGCTGGCGGCGGGGCGCCCTTCGGCCAGGGCGAAGAAGATCTTGTTGAACAGGTAGCAGCCGCCACCCCATGCTTGCAGCAGTAGGTCCATCCGTTTTGTCGCTCTCCCGGTTTTTGTGGTGCCGGTGCCGGGCGTTCCGGCACTCCGCCATCAAGCTACGCATTTTTCCGTTTGAGGGCAAGCTGTTCCGTGGGAATGGGGTGCCTGTCGCGCTCAGCCAGGGTTGGAAGTGCAGGTGAGAATAAAAAAATGGGGCGGAAATAGATTCCGCCCCTAGAAGAGAGGTGTTGCTTTGTTGGAGCGTTTGGAAAATCAGCCGCGTTTCAGGACTTCAGCGACCTTTTTGCCGATATCTGCCGGGGACTGAACGACATGAACGCCGCACTTTTCCAGGGCCTTCATCTTTGCCAGGGCGGTATCGTCGCCGCCGGAGATGATGGCACCGGCATGTCCCATCCGCTTCCCTTTGGGAGCGGTCTGGCCGGCGATGAAGCTGACCACCGGCTTGTTGAAGTTCTGCTTGATCCACTCGCCGGCTTTGACCTCGGCTTGACCACCGATCTCACCGATCAGGACCACGCACTCGGTCTGAGCGTCGTATTTGAACATTTCGAGCAGGTCGATGTACTTGAGACCGATAATCGGGTCACCGCCGATGCCGATACAGGTCGACTGGCCGAAGCCGTAGGCGCTGACCTGTTTGACCGCCTCATAGGTGAGGGTCCCCGATTTGGAGATGATGCCGACGGTTCCGGGGGAGTGAATTTCACCCGGCATGATGCCCAGCTTGCACTCACCCGGCGTGATGACGCCCGGGCAGTTCGGTCCGATGAGCATGGTCCGCGAAATGCTGGTCTTCATCAGACGCTTGACCTTGATCATGTCCTTGACCGGAATTCCCTCGGTGATGCAGACGCAGAGATCGAGGTTGGCGTCGACCGATTCCATGACCGCATCCGCGGCGTATGCCGGCGGAACGTAGACGATCGAAGCGTTCGCCCCGGTCTTGCGGATCGCTTCTTCGACGGTGTCGAAGACCGGTGTGCCGTCGACTTCACTGCCGCCGCGGCCGGGAACGACGCCGGCGACGATATTGGTGCCGTAATCTCTCATCTTCTGGGCGTGGAATTTCCCTTGCGAGCCGGTCAGGCCCTGGACGAGAACTTTGGTGCGATTATTGACCAGGATGCTCATTTGGCACCCCCTTTCCTGGCGGCCGACTTGGTCGGCGATTTTTTAACCTCTTCGAGCGGTTCCCCGGCGGCCAGCCTGACGGCCTTCTGGGCCGCGTCGGCCATGGTGTCGCAGGTGACGATGTTGAGACCCGACTTCTCGGCGCCTTCATTGAGAATGCGGCGACCCTCTTCGACGTTGGTGCCGTCGAGGCGGACGACGATATGACGGTCGCTGGGAACCTCATCTGACGCGGTGAGGACCCCCTTGGCGATCAGGTCGCAACGGACGATGCCACCGAAGATATTGACGAAGATGACTTTGACTTTGGGGTCGGTGAGGATGATCTTGAAGGCCTCGCGGACCTTGTTGACATCGGCGCCGCCGCCGACATCGAGGAAGTTGGCCGGCTCGCCGTTGAAGGACTTGATAATATCCATGGTCGCCATGGCCAGACCGGCGCCGTTGACCATGCAGCCGATGTTGCCGTCCATGCTGACGTAGGAGAGGTCGAAAATCGATGCCCGTACTTCCTGGGGTTCGAGTTCGCCATAGTCCTTCATCTCCTCGATCTTGGAGTGACGGTAGAGAGCGTTCTCGTCAACGGCCATCTTGGCGTCGAGGCAGAGGATGTCACCGTCGCCGGTGACGACGAGCGGGTTGATTTCGAGCATCATGCAGTCGTGGTCGATGAAGCACTCGTAGAGCTTGTGAGCGACATCGGCAAATTTGTTGAGCAGGCTCGAATCGAGGCCGATCCCCTTGGCGATCTTGCGGCCGAGGAAGAGTCCCATGCCGGTGACCGGGTTGATCAGTTCCTTGACCACGGCTGTGGGGTTGTTCTTGGCGACCTCTTCGATCTCCATCCCCCCTTCAGCACTGGCGATGATCATGCACTGCTCGGAGTCACGATCGACGAGGAAGCTGAGATAGATCTCTTTTTTGATGTCGGTGGCCTGCTCGACCAGGATCCGCCGGGCGATCTTCCCTTCGGGGCCGGTCTGCTTGGTGACGATCTTCATGCCGATCATCTGGGTCGCTTCGTCGTAGACCTCACTGAAGCTTTTGACAACCTTGACCCCGCCGGCCTTGCCGCGACCGCCGGCATGAACCTGGACCTTGAGGACCCAGGCTTCCCCCTTGAGTTCTTTTGCGACCCGCAGAGCGTCACTTGCCGTCGAAGCGACACCACCATCCGGGACCGGTACTCCGTAGGTGCGGAGCAGCCCTTTGGCTTGAAATTCGTGTAGATTCATGTCTCGCCTTTCTTGTCTTGTCCATTCATCGGTTACGCATATTCCAAATGTGTTGTTCACTGTTGAAAAGGTTACTGCGTCAGCCAGAAACATCCAATACTTAATCGAATAAATTGAGATATTTAGTAGAAAAATGTTTTTAAAGTCCAGACCGAACCGATGGTTCTGGAGGCGCTCGATACAGCTGAAAATTAGTAAAGTAACCGTTTCTACGTCAAAAAATTTAAAAATTATGCTTGCGCGGGGAAAGAATCGGCGTATAGTTTTACATGTGAGTTATTTTTTACCTTAAGTCACATTTTCTTTGCAGCGGAGAGAGATATGGAACAGAAACTGATTGATGCACAGCTTTGGACAGCAGAAGACGGACATCTCAACAATCTGAGCTGCAGCGATGCCTGGCGGGTTCTGGCGCGGTTAGGTGCTCCCTACCGCTATGCCGGGAAGGCACAGGATGGTCGTTCTGAATATCTGGTTTTGGATCCGAAAACCGGAAATGTGATCGCGACGGGTCGTGGTGAATCGACTTCGGAGGCGATGTGCGAAGCAGCTCTGGCGGCAAAGCGGGCGATGCAAGCGTGATCTGCGGGGCGGTCGGCTGAAATCAAAAAAGGACCGGCAGCGATCACCGGTCCTTTTTTATGCGTCAAGTTGACTTGGTTATGGCTGCCAGATTTTCAGAAGCGCCTCGGCCATTTCTGCCGGAGAATCGGCGACGCTGATGCCGCATTCGCGAAGGAAGGCCTTTTTGCTGCCGGCATCCCCTTTGCCGCCGGAGATGATCGCACCGGCATGCCCCATCCGTTTACCGGCAGGCGCGGTGGCGCCGGCGATGAAAGCAGCGACCGGCTTGGTCATATGGTCGCGGACGTAAGCCGCGGCTTGCTCCTCGGCATCACCGCCGATCTCGCCGATCATGATCACCGCCTTGGTGGCCGGGTCGGCTTCGAACATTTTCAGGGTGTCGAGGTGGCTGGTGCCGTTAACCGGATCACCGCCGATACCGACGCAGGTCGTCTGGCCGATGTCGCGGGTGGTGAGCTGCCAGACGGCTTCGTAGGTCAGGGTGCCGGAACGGGAAACGACGCCGACCGGGCCGGGCTTGTGAATGTAGCCGGGCATGATGCCGATCTTGCACTCACCGGGGGTGATGACGCCGGGGCAGTTGGGACCGACCAGACGGGTTTTCTTCCCTTCCATGTATTTCTTGACCTTGACCATGTCGAGGACGGGAACTCCTTCTGTGATGCAGATGACCAGATCAAGGCCTGCATCGACTGCTTCCATGATCGCATCGGCACTGCCGATCGGCGGTACGTAGATGACCGAAGCGTTGGCCCCGGTTTCCTTGACGGCGTCCTCGACAGTGTTAAAGATCGGGAAACCGTCGATTGTCTGGCCTCCTTTGCCGGGGGTAACGCCGCCGACCATCTGGGTCCCGTAATCACGGGCGCCTTGTGCATGGAAAAGACCTGTGGCACCGGTAATCCCCTGGGTGATGACTTTGGTGTTTTTATCAATCAAGATACTCATTTCTTCTCTCCTTAACCGTTGACGGCTTTGACGATTTTTTCGGCAGCGTCGGCCATGCCGTCGGCACTGACGATGTTCAGACCCGATTCGGCCAGCAGTTTCTTGCCGAGATCGACATTGGTCCCTTCGAGACGGACGACCAGCGGAACCTGAACGCCAACCTGCTTGGCTGCTTCAATGACACCGGTGGCAATGACGTCGCACTTCATGATGCCGCCGAAAATATTGACCAGGATCCCTTTGACCTTGGAATCGGAGAGGATGATCTTGAACGCTTCGGTCACGCGCTCGATGGTGGCACCGCCGCCAACATCAAGGAAATTGGCCGGCTCGCCGCCGCAATGTTTAATAATGTCCATCGTCGCCATGGCCAGGCCGGCGCCGTTGACCATGCAACCGATGTTGCCGTCGAGGGCGATGTAGGAGAGGTCATACTGGGAGGCCTCGATTTCCATCGGGTCTTCTTCGTCGTAGTCGCGCAGGTCGCGGATACGCAGATGGCGGAAGAGGGCGTTATCCTCGAGGTTGAGCTTGGCGTCGAGGCAGATCAGGTCGCCCTCGGCGGTCTGGATCAGTGGGTTGATTTCGAGCAGGGAACAGTCGGTCTCGATGAAGGCCGTGTAGAGATTCATCAGCAGCGGTACGGCCTGCTTGACCTGAGGCATGGCGAAACCGAGCTTGAAGGCGACCTTGCGGCACTGGAATGCGGTCAGGCCAACGACCGGGTCGATCGCTTCAAAGAAGATCTTATCCGGGGTTTTAGCGGCGACTTCCTCAATGTCCATTCCGCCTTCGGCCGAGGCCATCAGGGTGACCTGCGAGGTGGCACGATCGACGAGGAAAGAGACGTAGAATTCGTCGGCAATGTTGCTCCCCTTTTCGACCAGCACCCGCTTGACGATCTTGCCTTCCGGCCCGGTCTGATGGGTGATCAGGGTCATGCCGAACATGTCACGGGCGTACTTCTTAACGTCGTCCGCGGTTTTGGCAATTTTGACGCCGCCACCTTTGCCTCGTCCGCCGGCGTGAATCTGGGCCTTGACCGCCCAGGGACCATCACCTAGTCGGCGCGCCCAGTCACGTGCAGAATTACTGTTGTACACCACATGCCCTTCCGGAACCGGAACCCCGAAATTACGCAGAATCGCCTTTGCCTGATACTCGTGAATGTTCATTGTTTCCTCACACTTTGTTGAGATGGATGTCGGCTCCACAAGAGAGCGAGCCGAAAAAAAATTGTAGCGTAAAAAATGTGCTCATCAGCGTATACATGAGCGTGTGGCAGATTGTCAAGTGGTCAGGCCATTAACATATTTATCATATTTTAAACGATAGTGTGCGGTGAGTTTCCCGATGACATCTCAACCGTCAAAACGAAGAAAAGGCCGATGCGTTTGACATCGGCCTTTTCTTCGTTTTTTTAACTATCAGCTATATAAGGTTGAAGGTGGAACGCCTCAGGATGATCCGGGCGGTTGTTATTTTGTTTTTTCCCAGTCGGCGAGG
>PKUG01000050.1 GCA_002869665.1 Desulfuromonas sp.
AGGCGCTCAAACTTTTCCCCTGGGTCTGCGCCCGCTGCACCCGGGAGTTTGAGGGGAAAAACGTGCGCGAATTGACCGTCCACCATAAGGATCACAATCACGACAACAATCCCCCGGACGGCAGCAACTGGGAACTGCTCTGTATTTATTGTCACGAGCACGAACATACACGCGGCGTTCAGGACGCCCGCGGAGGCGACTTGCACGAAGAGAAACCTGCGTCTCTCAGCCATTCCCCCTTTGCCGGGTTGGCCGGCAAGATAGGCAAACGGGAAAGCTCGTAAGACCGCCTCTTATCCGCCAAGCTTCATTTATTTTCAAGAGATGCATTTCAGTTACCTGTCACGACAAGTAAGGCCATCCCATGTACGCAATTGTCATCAACCAGAAGCAAACCATATCAGCTGAGCAGGGTCAGAGTCTGGCTAAGATACTGGGCGTCACCCTTTACGATATCCGCCAACGCCTTATCCATACCGGTCCGCTGGTCGTATCAGTTCAGGCGGAAACAATTCAGGCTGAACAACTAGTGCATCAACTCCAACATGTCGGGCTCAACGCATTCAGCACAGACATCGACCTGGCATTGAACAAGCGACCGGTTTTCCATGTCAGGAGTTTTAAGTTTGGAACGGATCGCCTGCATGTGTTCGATAGCAATCAGCGTGAAGCAGCCATCCCCTACAGAAGCATCAGGCTCATTCTTCCCGTTGACCAAACTTCGCATCAAACCGAGATACGCAGTGTCAGTGAAAGAAAGCTCAGTATCGGCAAAACAGTGATGATGGGCGGACTGCCGATGAGCAAAAAAGTCGTCCACAATGAAGACATCTCCAGAGACAGCCATGAGCGGACCCTGTATCTGTGCGGAGGGAAAAATGCGCGACTGGTCTGCCCTCAGGACGGAATGAGATACGACAGCTTCGCCGATGAAAAGACCGCATTAAGGACGGTGAACTTCAATCTATTTGTCACAAAAGTTCGTCAGAAGTGCGCCCCATCAGCGTACGATGAAGCGCTGAAAGTACGCGCAGGTCGAGCAAAACTTCTCGGTCCGACACTGGATCCGGACAACTATGTTGAACTTGCCGTCGATATTCTCGCTACATCCGTAAAGACAGATAAGATAGCTTCTTCAAAATAGCAGCGAGACAAAAAGGCCGTCGATAACCTCGACGGCCTTTCCTTTCACCTTTAACCTTGAACTTTATCCTGACGTTATTCCCACTCGATCGTTGCCGGCGGCTTGCTGGAGATATCGTAGGTAACGCGGTTGACCCCTTTGACCTCGTTGATGATCCGGTTACTGATACGGGCCAGATCGGCGTAAGGCATGGGATACCAGCCGGCGGTCATGAAGTCCTTGGTTTCGACGGCGCGCAGGGCGATGACATATTCGTAGGTGCGCCCATCCCCCATGACCCCGACCGATTTGACCGGCAGGAACACGGCGAAGGCCTGACTGATCTTGTCGTAGTGGCCACTCTCGTAGAGTTCCTCAATATAGATGGCGTCGGCCTTGCGCAGGATGTCGCAGTACTCTTCCTTGACCTCACCCAATACACGCACCCCGAGGCCCGGTCCCGGGAAGGGGTGGCGCCAGACCATCTGGTGCGGCAGGCCGAGCTCTTCCCCGATGGCGCGAACTTCATCCTTGAACAGCTCGCGCAGCGGTTCGAGCAGTTTGAGCTTCATGTAATCGGGCAGGCCGCCGACGTTGTGATGACTCTTGATATTGTGTGCCTTGCCGGTCTTGGCTCCGGCTGATTCGATGACATCGGGGTAGATGGTCCCCTGGGCCAGCCACTTGGCATCCTTGATCTGTGTCGACTCCTCCTCGAAGATATCGACAAACAGGTTGCCGATGATCTTGCGTTTCTTCTCCGGATCGGTCTCACCGGCCAGGGCATCGTAGAAACGCCGCTGGGCGTTGACACGGGTGACTTTGACGCCGAGATTGCCGGCGAAGGTCGCCATGACCTGATCCCCCTCGTTGAGGCGCAGCAGACCGTTATCGACAAAAACACAGTGTAACTGATCGCCGATAGCGCGGTGGATCAAGGCCGCTGCGACAGAAGAATCGACGCCGCCGGAGAGGCCGAGGATCACCTGGTCAGTGCCGACCTGTTCACGAATACGTGAGATGGCATCCTCAATGATTTGCCCCGGGGTCCACTGGCCGCTGCAACCGCAGATCTTGCGCACGAAGGTCGTCAGCAGTGCATCGCCACGCGGGGTGTGATTGACCTCGGGGTGAAACTGAACGCCATAGAGATTGCGCGCGACATTCTGAATCCCGCAGACCGGCGCGTTGGCGGTCCGGGCAATCATCTCGAACCCCTGCGGCATGGTCTCGACATGGTCGCCATGGCTCATCCACACCGGGCTCTTCCCCTCGACGAAGAAACCGTCAAACAGCGGACCGGGGGTGGCGATCGCTTCGAGATCGGCATGGCCGTATTCACGCTTCCCGGCCGGGACAACTTCGCCGCCGAAGTGGCGACTCATCAGCTGCATACCGTAGCAGATGCCGAGCACCGGCACCCCCAGTTCGAAGAGTTCCTCTTCAATCGCCGGAGCCCCGTCGTCGTAAACCGATTTCGGCCCGCCGGAGAGGATAATCCCCTTGGGGTTGAATGCCTTGATCTCCGCCAGCCCCATATCAAAAGGGTGCAGTTCGCAGTAGACATGACTCTCGCGCACCCGCCGCGCAATCAGCTGGGTGTATTGGGAGCCGAAGTCGAGGATGAGAATTTTTTCGTTGTGAATGTCGGACATTTGAATATCTCAGGAGAAAGGAGAAAGGCTAAAGAAAAAAGGTCGATCAGCGACCTGAATCATTAACGTATTTTCTCCGGGTTTTTATCAGACCCGCCAACATTGACGAGAGCTCTTTTGCTTCGTTGAGCCAGGACCGGCCAATCTCTTGTTCAATATAACCGATATCGATTCCGATATAGATCTGTGTTCTTAGTTCACCGCAAGAACCTTTGGCATAGAGCAGAAACTTTACAGCCTCCCGGTGCGATTCGCGCTCAAAGCCTTCGGCGATATTGCTCGGCACCGACAGTCCTGAACGTGTCAATTGGTCACGAAAGCCGAAGTCCCTTAACTTTGACATAGTACGATAAATATCCGCACTCAAACGCGCTGAACGCTTCCAAACATCCAAGTCTTCAAACTGCATCCCCCCACCTTTTTCCTTTGGCCTTTAACCTTTAACCTCGGAAACTACTGCCCCCGTTCCATACGATAATTCGGCGCTTCCTGGGTGATGGTAACATCGTGGACGTGGGATTCGCGCAGGCCGGCGCCGGTAATGCGAACGAACTCGCCTTTTTGCTGGAGTTCCTTGATCGTTTTGCAGCCGGTGTAACCCATGCCGGAACGCAGACCACCGATCAGTTGGTGGATATTATCGGACAGGTTGCCGCGGTATGGAACCCGCCCTTCGATCCCTTCGGGGACCAGTTTGACATCCTGCTCGTCACCCTGGAAGTAACGATCCTTACTCCCCTGCTTCATCGCGCCGATGCTCCCCATACCGCGGTACGATTTATAGGTCCGACCTTGATAGAGGATGGTCTCGCCGGGAGATTCTTCGGTTCCGGCAAAGAGGGAACCGATCATGATGACGTCGGCACCGGCCGCGACCGCCTTGGGCAGGTCACCGGAGAACTTGATGCCACCATCAGCAATCAGCGGAATTCCGGCAGCGTGAGCAATCGAGGCGACCTGCTGGATGGCGGTGACCTGCGGTACGCCGACACCGGCAACCACGCGGGTGGTGCAGATGGAACCAGGGCCGATCCCGACCTTGACCGCATCGATACCGATATCGATCAGGGCCTTGGCGGCTCCGGCGGTGGCAATATTGCCGGCCATCAACTGGACATCCGGGTATTCCCGACGAATCCGGGCAACGGCATCGAGCACCCCCTGGCTGTGCCCGTGGGCCGTATCGATGACCAGCAGGTCGACACCAGCCTTGACCAGTGCCTCAGTACGTGCGTCGAGGTCGGCACCGACACCGACAGCCGCGCCGACGCGCAGGCGGCCGAAGGAATCCTTACAGGCGTTGGGGTATTTTCTGACTTTTTCGATGTCCTTGATGGTGATCAGCCCTTTGAGCGCGTAGTCGTCATCAACAACGAGAAGCTTTTCGATGCGGTGTTCGTGAAGGTGGGACTTGGCCTCTTCCAGGGTTGTTCCCGGCGGCACCGTCACCAGGTTTTCCTTGGTCATGACATTGGCAATCGGCTGATCGATATTGGTTTCGAAACGCAGATCGCGGTTGGTCATGATCCCGACCAGCTTGCCATTCTTGGTGATCGGCAGACCGGAAATCCGGTATTTCTTCATCACCGCCAGGGCTTCGGCGATTTTCTGATCAGGATCCATGGTGATCGGATCGACAATCATGCCACTTTCCGATTTCTTCACCTGGTCGACCTCGGTCGCCTGTGCTTCCGGCGTCATGTTTTTATGGATGATCCCCAAGCCGCCTTCGCGGGCCATGCAGATTGCCGTCCGTGATTCGGTCACCGTGTCCATTGCCGCGGAAAGCAGGGGAATATTCAGTTTGATCGTCTTGGTCACATGGGTGGTCAGATCGACCTCTTTCGGTAGCACCTGGGAGTGTGCGGGGAGGAGCAGAACGTCGTCGAAAGTTAATCCGAGGGGAACTTCCTTGTATGGCATGATAACTCCTTGAACAGAGAGTAGGGGGAAAATATTTAACCGCTAAATCTATTTAAAAGCTAGTTCTTTGTCAATGCATAACGGCGCTTTTCCAAGTCGGAAAAGCGCCGTTATTTTGCCTTTATTTCCCTTTGAGCAGGTAGGCCTCAATAAAGTCGTCGATATCACCGTCGAGAACCGCATCGGTATTCCCGGTTTCGTAGGCAGTTCGATGGTCTTTGACCAGTCGGTACGGATGCAGGACGTAGGAGCGGATCTGGCTCCCCCAGCCGATCTCCTTTTTGTCTTCAGAAAATGCTGCTGCTTCCTCTTCCTTCTTGCGCATCTCCATTTCATAGAGCCGCGCCTTCAACTGTTTCATCGCCGTCGCCTTGTTGTTGTGCTGCGAACGCTGGTTCTGACAGGAGACAACAATTCCGGTCGGCAGGTGGGTAATCCGGATCGCCGAGTCGGTCTTGTTGATATGCTGACCACCGGCACCGCTGGCGCGGTAAGTATCGACCTTGATGTCCTTATCCTCAACCTCGATTTCGATCGAATCGTCGAGTTCGGGAAATACAAAAACCGAACAGAAAGAGGTGTGGCGCTTGGCGTTGGCATCAAAAGGGGAAATCCGTACCAGACGGTGAATACCGCTTTCGGAACGCAGGTAGCCGTAAGCGTACTCCCCCTCGACGGTAATAGTCGCGCTCTTGATTCCCGCTTCATCCGCCGGCTGGTATTCTGTGAACTCGATCTTGAAGCCTTTGCGCTCGCAATAACGGACATACATCCTTAACAGCATGTCAGCCCAGTCCTGGGCCTCGGTCCCCCCGGCCCCGGCGTTGATACTCAGGGTTGCGTTGTTGGCATCGTGATCACCGGAGAGCATACGAGCGAATTCCATCTGCCCGATCTGCTTCTGCAGGTCGGGGAGCAGCCCGTTGACTTCGACGAGGGTCTCTTCATCTTCCCCCTCTTCGCCGAGTTCAATCAGGACCTGAAGATCCTCCAGCTGCTGTTTTGCCCCGGTGCAGTCTTCGACGATCTTCTGCAGCCGGGTCCGTTCCTTCAGCAGTTCCTGAGCCTGGTCCCCACGGTTCCAGAAGTCGGGTTTGGCAATTTCCGCCTCGAGTTCGGCAACCCGCTCCTGTTTGGCCGGAACGTCAAAGATACCTCCAGAGTTCCTGGAGTTTCTCCTGGAGGTCTTTGACAATTTCTTTCGGCTCACGAAACATGATCTATCTCCTTCGATTTTTCGACGCTAATCCGTATGGTTTTGAAAAAAGCAGTTTTAGCACAGCTGGTGGCAAAAGTAATGGCGAATATCGCTTGAGCAGCACACCTGCCTGTAAAAGTTTTCTGCCGTCTTGCTCCGCAGACCAATAAGAGGAAAGCCGGGCAGACCCGGCTTTCTTATCCAGCAATCGTCACACGGAGCGACGGATGTAAATATCCCGGGCCAACAGGTCGTCAACGGCAAATTGTGAATGACCGACCTTGAAGATATAACTGGGAAACTTCTGCACCAGTGTCATTTCGCTGCCGGGCAGGACCCCCATACTCATCAGCTTCTGGACCTTTTTGTCGTCGCTGGCTGCCAGGTAGGCGATCTCACCGGTTTCCCGCGGTCTCAGTTCGGTCAGCGGCACGATCCCCGCTGCCCCCTGCTCCTTGGCCCGCTCACAGCATTCTCCCGGAGGGATTGGATTGCCGTGCGGGCAGGTCGTCGGATGATTTAACAGGGTACAGAGCTTGGTATCGACCCCCTGGCGCAGCAGGTGTTCGAAAGCGCAGGCCTGATCGTTCCCCTCGGTCCCGACAATTCCGAGAATATCCATGATCAGTCGCTCGGCCAACCGGTGCCGTCGCACAGTCATCCGAGCCTCGGGGCGTCCCTCCTTGCGCAGGTAGACCCGATCCCCTTTGATTTCGACGTAGGAACGGCGGGTCAGTTCGAGCAGCTCCTCGGAGTTCGCTTCGACCTTCAGGGAGGTCAGCAAGCAACCAACATTGTCCCCCTCGACCGTCATGACCCACAGCGACTCAAGAATTTCTTCCGCTTTTTCCGAGAGTCTATCCATTGTCTTTCCCCTTCTCCTTTTTCAACAACCTGCTCAAAAAACCCGGAGCAGGATTGGCATAGCCGCAATAGGGGCAGTGTATCTTGCGACACCCACCAAGGCAGGCTCCACATGATTTCTCGCCGTCTGCGGCCCCGATATTTTCGGGAATCTCCTTATGACAGAACCCGCAGATCATGCCAGCAGGCCGGTCACCAGGAGAAACTTGTTTAACAGCCAACCGGATGAAAACGCCATCAGGGTCACGAAAACCAGAATCCCCAATGCCGTCTTGATACCACGTTCTTTGAGCATCATCAGAAACTGGGCAACACAGGGAACAAACAGGGTCAGGGTCGCTGCGGCAACCGTCAGCTGGGTGACACTGAGCGCGCCCGACATCTGCAGATCATAGAGACCGGCAGCGCCAAAATCACGGCGAAAAAAACCGAAGACGAACGCGGTGGTCGCTTCGGCCGGCAAGCCGATAGCACCGACCGCCGGAGCCATTGCGGACACGAACATCTGTAGCACCCCGGTCATCTTGCCGGCCCAGAGGATGACAGAAGCAACCAGAAAGAGCGGCAGGATTTCCAGAAAGTAGCTTTGCATCCGCCGCAGCGTTTTGATCGCGACATTGCGGAACTGCGGCAATCTTAGAGGCGGGATCTCCATGTAGAAGACCGGGCTCTCTCCGGGTAACAGGCGCGCGGAGAGGAAACCGATGAGCAAAAAAATCAGGGTGAGGAAGACCATCCAGACAGCGAGCGCCAACGGCGCAGCAGACAGCAAGCCGAGGATCACACCGAGTTGGGCGCTGCAGGGGATCGCCAAGGCGAGCAGGATGGTGGCGATGATCCGCTCGCGTTTAGTCTCCAGAGTCCGGGTCACCAAGGTTGCCATGGTATCGCAACCGAAACCGAGGACGATCGGAATGACCGCACGTCCGGACATGCCGATACGCTTGAACAGACGGTCGACCAGTAAAGCCAGACGGGGAAAATAGCCGGTGTCTTCCAGCAGCGAGAACATCAGGAAGAAGGCACCGACAATCGGCAAAACCAGGGCAACAGCATAGCGAACTCCAAGAGTCCAGACGCCATACTCACCAACAAGCAGTTCATATAACCAGTTAGCCGTGAGATGCTTCTCTGCCAGTGCGACAACCGGTGGGTTGATGTAATTCTCAAAGATATTCCCTTCGAGAAAATCGACCATTGTCCCGGCACCGAAGCCGCCGACAAATTTGTAAAGCCCGAGATAGACGACCAGCAGCAGAATCGGCGCCCCGGTCCAGGGGTTCATCATCAATTTTGACAGCCGTTCGCTGAGTGGCTCCTCTTCTTTAACAGTCTGGGTCACCACTCCGTCCAGCATCCGCTTACACACCTTGCGCCGCTCAAGACTGATTTGCAGGTGCAGATCGGCACGACGCCGGAAAGTAATTTCTCGAACATCCTGAGTCAGGCACTGGTAATCTTCATAGCGTTCATTTTTGGCAACCAGTTGCTCGATATCCTCATCTTTCTGCAACAACAGAATGCTGGTCGCCCGGCGGCTCAAACGATACTGACCATGGATCAGCCGGACCAGACGGTTGATATCGTCTTCGAGATCGACAACATAGGAGAAGGGTTTGTGAGGGACCGTGGCGTAGGCGGCAATTGCCTGGAGCAGTTCATCAAGACCCTGCTTGCGCTTCATCACCGCCCCGAGAACAGGAACGCCGAGGTTCTTTTCCAGCAGCTTGAGATTAATTTGCATTCCCAGGCGCTCGGCCTCATCGAGAATGTTCACAACCAGGACAACCGGCAGACCGGCTTCGATCAGCTGCAGCGTCATCGGCAACATCCGCTCGATATTGCGGGCGTCGATGACATGAACAACGGCATGAGGCGCTTCAGTGAGTAATATCTTGCGCGCAACCCGCTCTTCCTCGGTGATCGGCATCATCGAATACATCCCCGGGGTGTCGAGGATTTCGTAGCGCTTCTCCTTGATGGAGCAATAGCCGCGGGAGACTTCAACCGAGGTCCCGGGATAGTTGGAGACAGTTGTGTAGGCCCCGGTCAGGGCATTGAACAGAACGCTCTTACCGACATTCGGATTGCCGACGAGAACAACTTTGGGTGAGGTGTCTTGCTGCTCTGACATAGGGGAGAAACTTTCCTGCGTTCTGCCTGATTCTGCTTGAGGTGCTGTTACGGCCCTGTTCCTGATCTGAAACCTTAGGTCTAGCTTTCGCTAGCGACACTGCAATCGCTGCAAAGCCCGTAAAGTTCATGCCGATGACTCATGATTTTGAAACCGTAGCGCTCTGCCACCTCTTCCTGCAGCTTTTCGATACGGGGCTCGACAAACTCAATTATTTTTCCGCATCGGGTACAGACAAGGTGATCATGATGCTGGCCACCACGGCAGGGTTCGTAACGGGTCTGCCCATCACCAAAGTTTAATTCACTTGCCAGGCCACATTCCGCCAGGAGTTTAAGTGTGCGGTGGACCGTAGCGTACCCAATCCGCGGGTGGCTCTTCCGTAGCTTGAGGTACAACTCCTCAGTCGAGTAATGCAAATTCGAATTGAGAAATACCTCGAGAATGACCATCCTCTGGCTGGTGTTTTTCAACCCTTGCTGCCGCAGGTAATCAGTGAAAATCTGGATCTGGTCCATCGGTCGTTCCCGCTCCCCCATCAGTCAGGCAGCCCGAAGATTCAACAAAGAACAGAATCGCACTGCCGCTGAAGCAACGAAATAAGAAAATGAAAATTACTTTCAGAAAAGTAAAGAATGGGAGCGGAAAGATCAAGTGAAAAAGACCACAACAGGTAAATCGCCTGACGGGTCGTCATGGCGATGAGTGACATGGAACGACTCATCACCATGACGAAAAACAGAATCGGCTCGGATCAGCCCTTGACCAGGAAATCGATCATTTTGAAGGTCGGTCCGGCCAGCCAGTTACGCCCACCGATAATCTTCTCAACGATGATTCCATTTCGATCGATGATGAAACTTTCAGGAAAGCGGAAAACCCCGTAGGTATTCTGGGCAACGCCTTTCTCATCCAGCAGGATCGGGAAACTGTACTGCTGCTGCTTAAGGAAGTCGCCGACAGCTTTCTTGCCATTCTCCTCGACATTGACGGCGAGCATGACCAACCCCTTGTCCTTATAGTTGCGATAAAGGACTTCCATGGACGGCATTTCTTCCTTGCACGGAGGGCACCAGGTCGCCCAGAAGTTGAGAATAACGACTTTCCCTTTGAACTGATCGAGGCTGACGCTGTTACCGGCCATATCTTTCAGGGTGATATTGGGTGCCTGGGCGCCTTTGACCGCCTCTTGTTTGACCTGGGGCTGGGCCTGACTCTGCGCCTCGTTGCCCCCCTTGTCACAGGCAGTCAGAACGAACAGCAGAGAAACAAGAACCAACAGGGGGAAAAATCTTTTCATCATTTTCATCATTCGTATCCGTTCAGTGTCCATCGGGAAGCCTGACCACGTAACCGCGATTGCCCCTGACGATGGTAAAGGTTAAAGGCTTGCGCCCCAGCTGATCTTCTATAACCTGCGAATAATCATCCAGCGATTTTACCGGGATACCGTCCACTTCAACAAGCAGGTCTCCGGCTTCGAGGCCGACCCGGTCTGCGGCAGTGTCCGCGATAATTTGGCTGATTGTAAGACCCCGCTGAGCTTCGCTCAGGTCGAACCCGAAAACCCGGCGAGTATATGCCAGTTGATAGCCGTCGGGCAAGGTTGTTAGGCGGACATTCAGCGTGCGCTCTTCAGCCCCGCGCAAACAAACCAGTTCCAGGTTGTCACCCGGAGTATAGGTCTGCATGAACGAAAGGAAGTGTTCAACCGACGCGACCTTTACGCCATCGACCTTTAAAATAACATCTGCGACCTGCAGCCCAGCCGTTGCGGCCGGAGATGCGGGTTCAACCTCTTCAACGAGAATTCCGCCATCACCATAGGAACGGACAAAGTTACCGCTGACGTCACCGATATCAATGCCTAAAAAACCACGGCGAACCTGGCCGTATTCGATCAGATCCGACACGACCCGTTTAGCCGTATCAATCGGAATGGAGAAGCCGATCCCCTGTGCCTGGCGGGCAATGGCGGTATTGATGCCGATCAACTCCCCGTTGATATTAATCAGAGGGCCACCGGAATTGCCTGGATTGATCAGGGCATCCGTCTGAATAAAAACACTTGAATATTGTTTACCGAGCTGAACCCGACGTTTCAACGAGCTGACAATCCCCGTTGTAATCGAGTGCCCGAGCCCGAGAGGATTGCCGATGGCAATGACAGTCTCTCCAAGGAGCAGGTCGTTCGAGTCGGCTGGCGGCAAAAAAGGATAAGGGCCGGGTTCAACGATCTTCAGCACAGCGAGATCGATACGCGAATCTTGCCCCAAAAGTTCAGCTTCCAGTTCGCGGCTTTCTTCGGCAAGCGCAACATAAATTTTGGAAGCCTTGTCGACCACATGGGCATTCGTCAGAATATGCCCTTCTGCGTCGATAATCACTCCGGACCCCAGTGACTGGGTCTTGTAGCTTCGGGTAGGAAACATATCTTCAAAAAATTCGTCGAAGAGCGAATCACCAAATCCGAAGAAGGGGTTGCCCCGTCGCTGCACGATCTTTTCTGTACGGATGTTAACGACTGCATCACGTGCCCTGGCAACCGCATCGACAATCGGCGTATGCCGATCAGCAGCCTGAACAGTGAAGATCTGGGCACAAAACAGAACCAATAACAAGAAAATGTAACGAACAAGCATCTGCTTCATATTCATATCCAGCACCCGGTGACTATTTTTCGTATCTATATCTTATTGATTTTATTTTAGCCGAGGGTAGAGGTCAACTCGACTGAGTGTTCTGTTGAACAGGATAGACAGGGGATTACGAAAACGTTATTCTGCCCGCACATCTGGAGCCGATATGCAACTTTTCACTGAAACTCTCATTATTGTCCTGCCGGTTTTCCTGGTCATCGGCCTGGGAGTGCTGCTCAAGCACCTTCGGCTCTTCGATGATGCTTTTCTGCATCAGACAAACCGACTTGTTTACCTGGTTTTCTTACCAATTCTTTTGTTTTATAAAATCGGTACTGCAGATTTCTCGAGCTTCTTTAACGGTCCGCTGGTCATCGCCTCATCATTGACGATTTTCCTCGGATTTGTCCTCTCTTATGTCTATGCCATGTGGCGTAAGTTCCCGCCGTCCGTGCATGGAAGCTTTTCACAAGGAGCTTTTCGCGGCAACCTGGCCTATGTCGGCCTGGCGATCTGCCTGAACGCTTACGGTGAAAACGGCCTGACAGGTGCCGGCATTCTCATGGGCTTTCTCGTCCCGGTACTCAACTTATTTGCTATTCTCGCCCTGTTGCTGCCACAATCCGGTCTGGCCGATGACAAACGCCCTAGCTGGTGCAGCCAACTGCTGCTCAACCCTTTGATTCTGGCCTCTTTTCTCGGCATCGTCTGGAGTTATTTTTCTCTCCCGCTACCGGTCATCATCGACCGTTCTTTACGCATTACAACCGGCCTCGCGCTCCCTCTGGCACTGCTGGCGATCGGCGGATCTTTCTCCATGGCGCGACTCAGGGGAGATCTCAAACTTGCGGGTCTGGCAAGTTTCATCAAGCTGTTGATTCTGCCGTTATTCGCGTTCCTGCTTCTTTATCCATTCGGTGTCAGCGGACAAAATCTCGGTATCGGCATTTTAATGGCGGGAACACCTGCCGCAACAGCGACCTACATTATGGCTCATCAAATGAGAGGGGACGCTGAACTGGCAGGATCGATCGTCATGCTCTCGACCCTGGCATCGGCGTTCAGCTATACCCTTCTGCTTCTTCTTCTCAAAACCAGTGGCTTGCTCTAATGCGTGAAGATTACCAACCCTTCGAAATAGGCAAAACCATCATCATCGCCCCGCCTGACCGGGTACCGGAAACTGACAAACGCATTTTATTGATGGAACGTGGTGCCTTCGGTTCCGGTGAGCATGAAACGACCCGCAGCTGCATTGAAATACTCGAAACACTTGAGCATCGTGATAATTGCCGAATTCTTGACCTCGGAAGCGGAACCGGTATTCTGTCTATCGCTGCATTGCAACTGAATCCAGCAGCGACCGCCGTCTGTATCGATATCGAGCCTGAAGCAGTCATCAGTTGTCAGGAAAACTGTGAGCTGAATGGTGTGAATGAGAGGGTCACCCACCTTTGCGGTACCCTTGATAGTTTATCCGAAACGGACTTCGATCTTATTCTAGCTAATATCTATGGCGATATTCTGCTGAACGTAGCTGAAGGACTGGTTGCGAAAGCCAAGGCAGGCGCACATATCCTCCTTTCGGGAATCCTCTGGGAGTACAACTTCGACGTCAAACAGGCATATCGTCAACTCGGCGGCACACTGATCTCAAGCCGCATGATGTCCGAGTTCTGCACCCTCCTGTTCAAAAAACAATAACCTGTCAAATTCCAAGTTTTCATTTCAGCATCAACTCCTCAATCAAAAAAAGGGCGGATCATATGATCCGCCCTGATGACATCTGAAATTAGATTCTGTAATTATTCGCCCAGAGAACTCGGCATCATCGACTTCAAGTACTCGCGGTTGAGCTTGGCGATGAACTTGACGCTGATCCCTTTCGGGCAGGCAGCTTCACACTCATAGTGGTTAGTACAGTTACCGAAACCTTCAGCCAGAAGAGCTTCGGTCATGGCCTTAACACGCTTACGGGCTTCCGGCTTGCCCTGCGGCAGGGCTGCCAGCTGGGCAACCTTGGCACTGGTGTAGAGCATTGCCGAGCTGTTCGGACAGGCAGCGATGCAGGCACCGCAACCGATACACTCGGCAGCGTCCATGGCGTAGTCGGCAACCGGCTTCGGAATCGGGAAGGTGTTACCGTCCGGAACACCGCCGGTGTGGCAGGAGGTGTAACCACCGGACTGCATGATCGCATCGAGAGACGAACGATCAACGATCAGGTCCTTCTGGATTGGGAATGCCTTGGCGCGCCACGGCTCGACAAAGATCTCGTCACCATCGTTGAACTGACGCATGTGCAGCTGGCAAACGGTGGTCCGCTCTTCATGACCGTGCGGACGGCCGTTGATGACCTGCGAACACATGCCGCAGATCCCCTCGCGGCAATCGTGGTCGAAGGCAATCGGGTCTTTGCCGGACTTGATCAGGTCGTCGTTGACCTCGTCCAGCATTTCGAGGAAAGACTGATCCGGGCTGACGTTCTTGGCCTGATAAGTCTCCAACTTTCCTTTGGCTTGTGGCCCCTTCTGGCGCCATACATGCAATGTAAGGTTCATTATTTGTAACTCCTCACGGCAAGCTTGACGTTTTCAAATTTCAAGGGCTCTTTATGCAGTTCCGGCTTGACGCCGGCACCCTTGAACTCCCAGGCACCTACGTAACAGAAGTTCTCATCATCACGCATTGCCTCGCCATCGTCGGTCTGATGCTCGGTTCTGAAGTGACCACCACAGGACTCCTCACGGTGGAGGGCATCCGTAGTCATGATCTCAGCAAACTCGAGGAAGTCAGCCAAACGCCACGCATTTTCGAGCTGCTGGTTCAACTCGCCAGACTCACCGGTAACGTTGACGTTCTTCCAGAACTCTTCACGGATTTCCGGAATCCGCTGGAGAGCATGCTTCAGGCTGGCTTCACTTCTCGCCATGCCGACGTCTTCCCACATGACGCTGCCGAGCTCGCGGTGGAGTTCGCCAACAGTTTTCTTTCCTTTGATGGAAAGCAGCTTGTTGATCTCACCTTTGACATCCTCAACAGACTTCTTGAATTCAGGATGCTCATCGGTAATTTCACCGGGCTTAACAGAAGCCATGTACTGGGCGATGGTGTAAGGGATAACAAAATAACCATCAGCCAGACCCTGCATCAGCGCCGAAGCACCGAGGCGGTTGGCGCCGTGGACGGAGAAGTTGGCTTCACCGAGAACGAACAGGCCGGGAATATTGCTCATGCAGTGATAATCAACCCAGAGACCGCCCATTGAGTAGTGCGGTGCGGGGTAGATACGCATCGGACGCTCATAACCGTTCTCGTCGGTGATCTTCTCGTACATTTCGAACAGGTTACCGTAGCGCTGTGCGATCATCGGTTGACCAACGCGCTCGATGGAGGTTTTGAAGTCGAGATAAACACCGCGCTTGGTGTCACCGACGCCACGACCGTCATCACACTGTTCCTTTGCTGCCCGGGAAGCGATATCCCGCGGAGCCAGGTTACCGAAGGAGGGGTATTTCCGCTCAAGATAATAGTCACGATCTTCAGCCGGAATGTCGTTCGGATGCTTATCGCAATCTTCAGCTTTCTTCGGAACCCAGACGCGACCGTCATTACGCAGCGACTCGGACATCAGGGTCAGCTTGGACTGCTTGTCGCCGTGCTGCGGGATACAGGTCGGGTGGATCTGGGTGTAGCAGGGGTTCGCCATGTAGGCACCCTTTTTGCTCGCTCTCCAGATCGCCGTCGCGCTACAGCCCATAGCGTTGGTTGACAGGTAGAAGACGTTGACGAAACCACCGGTCGCCAGGATGACTGCATCACCCCAGTAGGATTCGATCTCACCGGTAATCAGGTTACGACAGGCGATACCTTTGGCGACGCCGTCAACGACAACGAGGTCGAGCATTTCGCGACGGGCGAACATCTTGACCGTCTTGTTCTTGATCTGACGCGACAATGCCGAATAGGCACCGAGCAGCAGCTGCTGGCCGGTTTGGCCACGGGCATAGAAGGTCCGGGAGACCTGAGCGCCACCGAAAGAACGGTTGTCAAGATAACCGGCATAGTCGCGAGCAAAAGGAACACCCTGGGCAACACACTGGTCGATAATGTTGTTGGACACCTGAGCCAGACGCCAGACGTCAGCTTCACGGGCACGGAAGTCGCCACCCTTTACGGTGTCATAGAAGAGACGATAAACGCTGTCGCCATCGCTCGGATAGTTCTTCGCTGCGTTGATACCACCCTGGGCAGCGATACTGTGAGCACGACGCGGGCTGTCCTGGTAGCAGAACGCCTCAACGTTGTAGCCGAGCTCGCCGAGAGAAGCGGCAGCGGCGCCACCGGCGAGACCGGTACCGACAACGAGGATTTTGTATTTACGCTTGTTCGCGGGGTTGACCAACTTCATGTCGAAGCGATGACGATCCCATGAAGTCTCAATAGGTCCTGTAGGTGCTTTGCCGTCAAGAATCACAATAAGCCCCCTATTTCACAATATGAGCAAGAATGAACAACGGAATGGCGATGTAGGCCAGACCATAAACGATAGCCACGAGCTTACCAAGTGCAGTCACCTTGTCCTGGCTCGGACCAGTGCTCCAGCCCAGGGTCTGAACCCAGCTGGAAACACCATGGCTCAAGTGCAGGAACAGGGCGACCATCGCGATCAGGTAGATGATGGCGATGAATACCTTCTGGAAGCTCATAACCACCATGGTGAATACATCCAGGTGGCCGTCAACCAGCGGCAGGTTGTGTGCAGAAATATCGGGGTTGGTCACCTGAACGGTAAAGTGCAGGAGGTGGTAGATCAGGAACGCCAGAATGATCAGACCGGTGAAAACCATGGTTTTGGCGGAGAAGGTCGTAACAAGGGTCTTCTGAACCGCGTAGGGCTCAGGATTGGCAGCCTTGTTCTCCAGGTAGAGCTGAACGCCGAAGGTGATATGAATGGCGAACAGGCACAGCATAACCAGACGGAAGATCCAGACCAACGGACCCAGGTCATGCAGGTGCTTGGCATAAGCGTTGATGGCATCAGCCCCCCAGAAAATCGAGAGATTTCCCAGGAGATGGACGGTGATGAATCCGACCAGCATCAGGCCGGTCACCGCCATGAGAATTTTTCTTCCCACAGTACTCGTAAACAGATTCATAGTAAGTTTCCCTCAAGAATGTAGAATGGATTGTCAATCAGGACCTATCTCCCAAATTCAATCGCCTGTGTTACGTCATCCAGGCCCGGCCCTCCTTTCCTCCTGAAACCGGGTCTTGTCGTACAATACCGGCGGTCCCCGCCAGTACTTGACCCTTCTGTTCATAAACAACACCTTAGAAAGCAGAATAAAAACTCAATCGGCGGCGTGCTGAACCACGTCTGCCGGAAAATTACAAATCGTATACTGTATACTAAACATCGTTATAAAATTAAACAAAAAAAACCATAGATAGCAAAATTCTAATCATTGGTAAGGCACGGAAGAGACTGCGGTTTGGGCGAAGAAAAATGACCGGAAAAGTCATCCCTTCCCGGTCATTTTCTTGTTCTATTTCAAGGTACGAATCTTGAGCAGACTCAGTTCAAGGATCGCTTTTTTCTCTTCGGCAGCGGCCAGTTTGCCGCGGTCTTTTTCGAGAACCTGGGGGGGGGCGTTGGCAACGAATTTTTCGTTGCTAAGTTTTTTGGTGAAAAAGTCGACATCCTTCTGGACCTTGGCCATTTCCTTCAGCAGGCGAGCTTCTTCCTCTTCGACGTTGATCAGTCCGGCCAGCGGGATCAACACCTCGACATCACCGGCAACCTGAGTCGATACCTGTTTCGGGCGCTCGCAATCGATTCCAACCTGCAGATTTTCAACCCGCGCCAGAGACAGGATGTGAGAGCGACCGCTCTCGACAGCCACTTGCGCTGCGCTGTTTTTGCAATCGAGCACAACCTGAATTCGCTTGCCCGGCGGCACATCGAGTTCGCCGCGAACGTTACGGATCGCCCGGATGACGTCCATGACGATTTCCATCTCAGCGACTGCAGCAGCGGAAGTCGGGATGACATCTCCAACAGGATACTCTGCCTGCATGATGGTGATCGTCGGCCGTTCGCCCGGCAACACCTGCCAAATCTCCTCGGTGACAAAAGGCAGAATCGGGTGCAGCAGACGCAACAACCCTTCCAGCACGGTATAGAGAACGGTTTGGGTTCTGCTGCGAACTGCAGCGTCTTCACCGTAGAGATCTTCCTTACTGAGTTCCACATACCAGTCACAGAACTCATGCCAGGTAAAGGAGTAAAGAACACTCGCGACATCATTGAACTTGTAGGCACCAAGCGCCTTGTTGGCTTCTTCGGCAGCACTGGCAAAACGACTCAGAATCCACTGATCTGCGTGTGAAAGTTCAAGTCCGTCAAGACTGTTCGCAGCGGGATCAAAATCCTCCAGGTTCATCAGCGCGAAGCGACTGGCATTCCAGAGCTTGTTGACAAAATTCCGGTAACCGCCAATCCGCTCGGTCGACAGCTTGATGTCACGCCCCATGGCAGCAAAAGCGCACAGGGTAAAACGGAAGGCATCGGCACCGTATTCATCGACAATGGTCAGCGGGTCGATGACATTTCCCTTGCTCTTACTCATCTTCTGCCCCTGGGCATCACGCACCAGGGCATGGATGTAGACTTCCTTGAAGGGGACATCGTCCATGAACTTGATCCCCATCATCATCATACGTGCAACCCAGAAGAAGAGGATGTCGAAACCGGTAACCAGGCAACTGGTCGGATAGAACTTCTTCAGGGCTTCTGTCTCTTCCGGCCAGCCCATGGTTGAAAAAGGCCAGAGCGCCGAGGAAAACCAGGTGTCCAGGACATCGGTCTCCTGCTGCAGGTTGCTGCTACCGCAATGACTGCAGGCTGTCGCATCCTCACGCGAAACGGTAATCTCACCGCAGTCGTCACAGAACCAGGCCGGAATCCGGTGTCCCCACCAGATCTGGCGGCTGATACACCAGTCCTGAATGTTGTACATCCATTCGTAATAGGTCTTTTCCCACTGCGGCGGCAGGATGACCGTTTCCTTGGTTTCAACCGCCTTGATTGCTTCGGCGGCCAGCGGCTTGACCGCGACATACCACTGCTTGCTCATGTAGGGTTCAATGACCGTCTTACAACGATAACATTCACCGACAGCATTGGCGTAATCGTCAATCTTCTCCAGCAGCCCCTGAGACTCCAGATCGGCAACAATTTGGACCCGGGCAGAGTAACGCTCCATTCCGGAATAGGGGCCACCGTTTTCATTGATGATTCCCGATTCATCCAGCACGTTGATGAATTCGAGATCATGACGTTTACCGATTTCGAAGTCATTGAAATCATGTGCCGGGGTGATCTTGACTGCACCGCTGCCGAACTCTTTGTCGACGTACTCATCAGCGATAACCGGGATCTCCCGATTCACCAGCGGCAACAGAACCATCTTCCCGATCAGATCACTGTAACGCTCGTCTTCCGGGTGTACGGCAACGGCCGTATCTCCAAGCATGGTTTCCGGACGGGTGGTTGCGACAACCAGGTAGCGATCGGTTCCGACAACCGGATAACGCAGATGCCAGAGATTTCCCTTTTTATCGTCATGCTCGACTTCAAGATCGGAGAGAGCCGTGTGGCAACGCGGACACCAGTTGATCAGGCGGTTGTCACGGTAAATAAGACCATCATCATAAAGACGGACAAAAACCTCGCGGACCGCCTTCGACAGCCCTTCGTCCATAGTAAAACGCTCCCGCTCCCAATCACAGGAAGCACCAAGCCGCTTCAACTGGTTGATGATCTGCCCACCGGATTCGGACCGCCACGTCCAAACCCGCTCGATAAAGGCTTCACGTCCGAGTTCGTGGCGATCTTTCCCCTCAGCTGCCAGCTGCTTCTCAACGACATTCTGCGTCGCAATTCCGGCATGGTCGGTTCCCGGCATCCAGAGGACTTCATGGCCGGTCATCCGCTTCCAGCGACAGAGGATATCCTGCAGGGTATTGTTCAGCGCATGCCCCATATGCAATACGCCGGTGACATTCGGCGGTGGAATAACGATCGAATAATGGGGTTTCGGCGATTTTTCATCGGCATGGAAATCGCCGCGCTCTTCCCAGCAACGGAACCATTTCTGCTCAACTTGAGCCGGATCATAACCTTTGGGCAAATCTGTGTTCATGGCAGGAGGGTCCTTCTTACGTATTAATTCATCTTGATGTGCGTATCTAATCGAGTGTGCAGGGGACAATAAAGGGGGGAGGCAAGGAAGTCAAGAGCTTCCCTGCCTCCCCCGGGAGGATCAACCGATATGAACAGCAGACCGAATTTACTCGGCAGACTGCTTGATTTTACGGATTTCTTCCTTGATCAATGCTTCGGCAAGATCAGGCACCACTTCCCAGGAAATTTCTTCGAGCAGTTCCCTGGCCATCTTCTCGATCATGGGACCGGCAACCTTGGCAACAACCTCTTTCAGATCGTCTTCCGACAATTCGCGCAACTGCTGTTCAACCCGTTCAAGCGACGGAGCCGCCACGACAGCAGCCTCGGCAACGGGGGCAACTTCTTCAACAGCGGGAGCTTCCGGAGCAGGAGCGGCCTCTTCCTCAATGGAAACGACCTCCTCCTCTGCAACCTCGGGCTCAGGTGCAAAGACATCGGCTTCAGTGCCTTCCACTGCCGATTCTTCAACAGCAGGTTCGACGGCTGCCGCCAGCGCAGCCGCCGCAATACCTGCGGCAGCGACAGGTGCAGCGCCTGCAACAGTCTCTTCAAAACTGAACCCTTGCTCTTCCTCTTCCACCTCGGATTCGGGTTCAAAGACATCGGCTTCAGCGGTTTCCTCTTCAAAAGCGAAGGTGTCCGCTTCCGCTTCGGGCTCGGCGGCGACGAATTCCTCTTCCGGCTGTTCTAACGCCGGAGCGGTCTCTTCATCTTCAACGAAGGCAAAAGCAGGCTCCGCAGCAACCGGTTCTTCTGTCGGTTCGGCAATTGTCGAGACGAAAGGTGCTTCATCTGCCGGGAGTTCTTCTTCAACCGTATCTTCAATAAAGCTGAAGTCATCTTCCTCGGCAACCTCTTCTTCGATGGGTTGCTCATCCGCCTCAGGAAGTTCAAAAGCGCTGGCAAACGGAGAGTCAGCGGATTCAGAAATCTCATCATCAGCTTCGAGAACGAAGTCTTCTTCCTCTTCAAAAACGGGGGCCGGTTCTTCGACTGCACTCTCTTCCGTAACAATTGAGGCAAATGCGTCGGCAGCATCTTCTGCGACTGCCTCAACCGGCTCCGCAACAGCAGACGGCTCGTCTTCAACGATATCGTCCAGCGTGAGATCGAAAATGACCTCTTCCTCTACCGGCGGTGCAACCGGAGCCTCGACAACCGTGGTGCTCTGAACCTTGGGCTCTTCATCCAGCTCGACGCTTTCAGTGAAGTCGTAGAAATCATTCTCTTCCTCAGCGAACGCGGCGAATTCATCCTCTTCTTCAACGTCCTCTTCACTCTGGACAGCGAAATCGTCACTCTCAGCAAAAGCATCCGCAGCGGCTTCGATCCGCTCAGACTCTTCGGTTTCCGCAAAAGCATCAGCGGCAACCGCAGCATTCTCGGTATCTTCAAATTCCGCAAAGGCATCGGCAGCGGCTTCGAAACCCGCTGGTTCTTCCGCAGCGGCAAAGACGTCAGCCGCAGCCTCGAACGTCTCCGGCTCTTCGCGCCCCGAAACCTCTTCAGCAAAAGCAGCAAAAGCGTCGGCTTCTTCCTCTGCCTCTTCTTCCTCTACACTGAATCCCTCGCCGATATCCTCGGCCAGGAAATCTTCTTCCGCATCTTCTTCGAGACTCGGGAATTCTGTTGCCTCTTCCTCGACAACAGGCTCATCTCCAAAGACCGGCTCCTCAGCCAGAGCAAGGCCATCCTCTTCTTCGGCTGCGACAGCAAGCTCTGCTGCAGCGGCAAAAAGATCTTCGTCTTCCGTCTCTGCGGCGCCGATTTCAACAGGCTCAACATCCTCGTCACCAAAGGACACCGCCTCCCACATATCGTCAGCGGTCTCCTGCGAAGTGCCTCCGGCAGCGAGTTCGTCGGCCTTGTCCAGTCCAAGCATAACCTCATCGACCGCCTGCCCCTCATCCATCACAAATTCCGGAGCCTCAGCTTCGGACACGGCTGTCGGAGCAGCGGCAGCAGCAGCCGTCACGGCAGCAGCGGCACCGGCCATACGAACGGGTTCGGCGGCGATCAACTGGGCAACCTTTTCAAGCAACGTCTGCGAATCGAACGGTTTGGTCAGCCAGCCATCAGCACAAACGTCTTCGGCTTTGGCTTCATCAAAGCGATCAAAGGTACCCGGCAGCAAAAGTACCGAAGTCTGGGCGAGACGAGCATCACTCTTGATCGCGCGGCAGAGATCAAAACCATCTTTACCCGGCATCGAAATGTCGGCCATGACCAAGTCCGGCTGAATCTCCAATGCCTTTGTGAATGCACTGTCGCCGTCACCCGTTATGGTCAATTCGTAATCTTCTGTCGCGAAAATGATACCGACAACTTTTTGAATTGTTACACTGTCATCGGCCAACAACAGTTTTTTCATAATGGATGTCTCCTCGCACCACTCATATCCGATTGATACGGCCAGTGATTCCGTCTCATTTCAAAGGCTGAAATCCGCACGCCGGTAACCCGCATTTCTCATGAGAAAAACAGTCCACTTGCGACTTCGGCATCCTCGGGGACCACTCCCACAAACCTTACAGAACCCCCTGATTTTCCAAGGAAACCGGAAAAAAAACTAGCATAGGGGCCTACTAGTGTCAAGTTTTTATCAAAAATTTCCAATAAATAGCCGCCCATCAAATATTTTTCCAGGGCTGCGGCAGAAATAGCTTTTGATACAATCCCAAGGCAAAACGATCCGTCATTCCGGCGATAAAATCGGCGACGGAGGTTTCGAAACTATCCCCCTGATAACGCTTCCCTCCGTAATATCTGAAAATATCTTCATGATCAAGGAAATACAGGAAGAGTTCACGCACAACGCGGGCGGCCTTGTCAAATTCGGCCTGGACGATTTTCGCCCGGTAAACATGCGCGAACAACCATTCACGTAAACGGCAGATTGCGGTGTTCATTCGTCCGGATAGTTGAATCCTGCTGCACTCGACGGCTGAGGACTCCTCAATCAGGTCACGGATCATGCTGTCAATCCGGCAGGAATGACGGTCACCAACAACCATCGTGATCTCCTCCGGGATATCTTCGGCGCGGATAATCCGGCCGCGAATCGCATCATCAAGATCGTGACTGACATAGGCGATAATATCGGCAAGGCGGACAACCTGCCCTTCCAGTGTCACTGCCGACGATTCCGGCGGGGCGCTGAGCAAACCTCCCTGCCCTTTAGAGTGTTTCAGAATTCCATCCCGCACCTCATGGGTGAGATTAAGCCCAAGGCCGTCTTTCTCAAGGACATCGACAACTCGCAGGCTCTGACGCACATGATGAAATCCCTCCGGGACCAGTTCGTTCAAAACCCGTTCACCGGCATGACCGAACGGCGTATGCCCGAGATCGTGCCCCAGGGCAATCGCCTCGGTCAGATCTTCGTTAAGACGCAGTGCCCGTGAAATTGTTCTAGCAACCTGGGAGACCTCAAGTGTATGAGTCAGCCGGGTGCGATAATGGTCCCCTTCAGGAGCAAGAAAGACCTGGGTTTTATATTTAAGCCGTCGGAAAGCTTTACTGTGCAGGATCCTGTCACGATCATGCTGAAAGACTGTTCTTATTGAGCAAGGCTCCATTTCAACACCTCGCCCCATGCTCTTTGAGCTGAAACATGCTGTTGGAGCGAGAATCTTTAACTCCAGTATTTCCTGAGAATTTCTGATACTCACTTAATCACCGTCGAATACAGACCTTATAAAAAAATACAAATATTGCTTCCATAATGTTGTTTTATTATAAAAAGTCAAAAAAAACCTTGATCATGGAAAATTATATTTTATTCTTGCAATATGGCAATCAAATATTCTATTAAATACCCTCCCCTTGGTCTGGAGGGGGAAGTAATAAATCAGAAGGATTTTATTCCAGCCTGACAGGAGAAATTAATCATGGCAACAATCATGGAAATGGCCGTCGAAATTATCGCGGCACACGCTTCTACCACTCCGATGTCGAAAGACGAACTGATCGCCGAACTGAATGAAGTTCATTCCGCTCTCGGTGCATTGGAAAAAGGTGAAGCTATCGAGATTCAAACTGAAGAAGCGGAAGAAGAACCGGCAGTCAGTCGCAAAAAAGCTTTCGGTAAAGACAAAATCTTCTGCATGATCTGCGGCAAGGGCTTCAAAACGCTCTCTCGTCACCTCAAAACTGCCCACGAAATGAGCGCCAAAGAGTATCGGGCGAAGTTTGACATCCCCCGCAGTCAGTCCCTGGCCGCCAAGAACTACTCTGAAAGCAGACGCCAGATGGCCGTCGATCGTGGCCTCGCGGACAACCTGGCCAAAGCCAGAGCGGCCCG
>PKUG01000086.1 GCA_002869665.1 Desulfuromonas sp.
AAAGCAAAAAACCTCAGAGCAGAAAAACAACTGCGTTCGAAAAAAAATTCACTTTTTTGTGAAACAAAGAGAACATTTCAGAATTTTGTCAGCATCTGTTCTTATATTGGCTACCAACAAAACGGAATAAACCTGTCAGCGACAGTGACAGGTTCCGGAGGGGGGAGGCCCCCAACATCCTTAGATGTTGGGGGCTTTTCATTTTCGCGAATGAGAACCGGGTTATTTCCGCCAGAAGGAGGGAAAGAAGAGCACCAGCACAGTGAACAATTCCAGACGCCCCATCAGCATACAGAGAATCAGGACCCACTTGCCGAACGCCGGCACATGAGCAAAATTGTCGACCGGCCCGACACTGCCGAGTCCGGGACCGATATTCGCCAGGCAGGCGATCACCGATGCAGAGGCCGAAACCAGGTCCATCCCACTGGCTGCCACCAGCAGCGAACCGATGACGAAAACCCCGATAAACAGAGCGAAAAAGCCGAGGATCGCCTGCAGAACTTCCTTGTCGACCGGCCGATTACCCAGTTTAACCAGACGAATGGCTCGCGGATGGATCAGCCTGAAAACCTGAACGTGGGCATGCTTGAACAACAACAGAATCCGCGCCACCTTGATCCCGCCGCCGGTCGATCCGGCACAGCCACCGACAAACATTAACAGCACCAACACATACTGGGTTACAACCGGCCAAAGCTCGAAATCCGCCGTACCGAAACCAGTTGTCGTAATGATCGAAGCAACCTGAAAAACGGAATAACGCAGGTTCTCGCCGATGCCCTGATAGATGGAACCGGACCAGTTGAAGAACATGACGATTCCGGTCGCCACAACGATAATCCCCAGGTAAAAGCGCAACTCCTCGCTGCGGAAGAAATCCGCCACGCGGCCACGCAGCACCTGGAAATGAAGAGCGAAGTTAACCCCGGCCAGGATCATGAACAGGGTAATGACCCCGTCGATATAGCTGCTGTTATATGCGGCCACGGAAGCGTTACGAGTAGAAAACCCACCGGTCGCCAGGGTCGCAAAAGAGTGACACAGGGCATCAAAGAAGGTCATCCCCCCCAGCATCAACAGCAGTGTCTCAACCGCCGTCAGCAGGACGTAAACCCCCCAGAGCATCTTTGCCGTATCCTGAATCCGCGGTTTCAGCCGATCGGCCGTCGGTCCCGGCACCTCGGCTTTGAACAGCTGCATCCCGCCGACCCCGAGCATCGGCAGAATCGCCAGAGATAACACGATGATCCCCATTCCACCAAGCCAGTGGGTCAAAGAGCGCCAGAAGAGCAGGCTCTGGGGCATGCTTTCAATTTCAGGAAGAATGGTTGAACCGGTCGTGGTAAACCCGCTCATGGTTTCAAAAATCGCATCAAGCGGAGAAAGAATCGCCCCTGACAGCAAGTAAGGCAGCGCGCCAAAGACGGCAAAGACCACCCAGCCGAAGGTCACGACGGCAAATCCTTCACGGACCGAAAGATCTTTTTTACTGTTGCAGGTCAGAAAAAGCGGCCAGCCGACAGCAAAACAGATAAACGCCGAATAGACGTAGGAAGCCCAGGCGCCGTCGGCATAATAGAGGGAGAACGGTAACGGGATAAAGAGCGTCGCCCCAAGGAAGAGCAGCAGGGCGCCGAGAATGCGTAACGTCAGAATCAGGTTCATTCAGGCAAAAAACCTTTCAACCTTCTGCAACGCTTCGGGCAGGGTGAAGATCACCACGCGGTCACCTTCAAGCAGGACACTCTCACCGGTTGGAATTTCATAACCGACACCACGGACAATCGCCCCGATGATCGCTCCGCGCGGGAAGTGCAACTCTTTCAGCGACTTGCCCGAAAGCCCGCTGTCTCGGCGAATCTCGATCTCCAGAACCTCGGAATTGCTCCCTTCGACGGCGGTCAGCGAGATAACCTCACCACGGCGGACGAATTTGAGGATGGCTCCGGCGGCGGCCAGACGCGGCGAAATGCAGGCATCGATCCCCAGTTCCGAAGCCAGACCGATCAGCTCCGGCTGGCTGACCAGAGCCAGAGTCCGGCGTACCTTGTGCTGGCGGGCCAGCAGGCAGGTCAGGATATTCGTCTGATCATTTTCGGTCACGGCGATAAAGACATCGGCATCGCCCAGCCCTTCATCCAGCAGGGTCGAAATGTCGAGGCCATCGGCATTGATGACGACCGTTTTGCTCAGATGCTCGGCCAGCTTGTAACAGCGGTCCTCATCCTTTTCGACCAGCTTGGTCTGAAAGTTCAATCTTTCGATGTTGGCGGCGACCTTCAGGCCGATACTGCTCCCGCCGAGGATGAACGCCCGACGGTTGTTCGTCTTCTTTTTTTTCGGAGTTGCCTGAAGCAGGTAGTTGATAGCAGGGAGTTCCTGCTGCGGCGCAAAAATATAGATCCGGTCACCGGATTGAATGACATCGTCGCCACGCGGAATGATCGTGGCATTGCCACGGGTGATGGCCACGACAACAAAACGGTACATGCCGCGCAGTTCACCGAGTTCGGCCAGGGTGAGATCGCAGAGGGGGCTGTCCGGTTCGATCCGGTACCCCTGAAAAAGGATCTGCCCTTCCGCAAACTCGGCCGTATCGAACGCCTTCGAATCACAGGCCAACTTCGAAAGTTCGTCGGCGACAGCATCTTCAGGATTGATGAGCAGGTCGATGCCGAGCTTTTCCTTGGACAGAACAGCTTTGCGACTGGTGTACTCGATATTCTTGGTCCGGGCAACGAGGACATCAACCTGGTATTCACGGGCCATCAGGCAAGCGAGGATATTCACCTCGTCCATATTGGTGACGGCAATGAAGATGTCCGCTTCCTTGATCCCCGCCTGTTCGAGGGTTTCGGCGCTGGCGCCATTGCCGACGATCCCCATGACGTTCAAGCGATCCTGAGCCCGCTCGACGGCCTCTTCGCTACGGTCGACCAGAGTCACCTCATGCCCTTCACAGGACAATCGGTCACACAGGAAGTAACCAACCTGGCCGGAACCGACGATAAGAATTTTCATAGGTTAACTCTTTCACAACTGGAAACGGCAGCAACAGGACTGAGCATGTCGGACCCTTTTCTGTCGTTCGACAGCGTTGCAGAATCGCATAATTCCAAAAAATGTGCAATAATCAGTTGTTACGTCCTACAAAGGAGGATCGGAGGACCATGGATTTTTTTGTGAGTGTTGACGAACAGCAGATCCGCCGCGAGCGGGAGAAGGCCCGCAAGCTGAGAAAAGAACGCTGGTGGCAGAATAAAATCGCTGCAGGAGTCTGTCACTATTGCGGCAAAAACGTTCCCCCGAAAGAGCTGACCCTCGACCACATCGTTCCCGTGGCCCGCGGCGGGCTGAGCAGCAAGAACAACTGTGTGCCGGCCTGCAAGGAGTGCAATAATAAGAAGAAAAACCTGCTCCCCCTGGAGTGGGATGATTATCTGAAAAAGCTTGAACGCCACTGACCCACTTTTTCTCCCCGCCCTACCCTTTGATACAAACCAGCGGTTTCAACCGGGCGACCTTGCTCGACAGCCCGGCCCGATCCGCAACCTCGGCAACCCGACCGACATCCTTGTAGGCCCCGGGAGCTTCCTCGGCCACCCCCCGCAGCGACGGACTGCGAACCAGAATCCCCCGTTCTTCCAATTGACTTATGACCTCGCGACCGTTCCAGCTGCGTGTCGCCTGGTTACGGCTCATGGTCCGCCCGGCGCCGTGGCAGGACGAGCTGAATGCCAGGGTTTCACTCTCCCGCGTCCCCGCCAGAACATAGGAGGCCGTCCCCATCGACCCACCGATCAGAACGGGCTGTCCGACCGCGCGCAAC
>PKUG01000175.1:0-29620 GCA_002869665.1 Desulfuromonas sp.
CCATCACCTGTCCGAACACCGGCCGGAGCGCTCACCCGCTCCGGTTTTTTTGTCTTTGGAATGCCTTTTGCTATCAGTTTTACAGCTGTGCTTGAACAGCGCGAACGGCTTGGTTACATTTGATACATAACCAGTCACCGTTCACCCGGTTTCCGTACCCTGGTATCGGCGGCGGCTATCGTACCCGTTGTCACCGCACACGGACTGAAACCAAATTCGGCAAAGAGGCCTTATGACCACCCTTGACATCCATTGCATATCCTGTCGCAGCGGAAACGGAGGAGCAGATGAAGCGTAACGTCATCCTCTTCCTGACCGTCATGCTCTGCTGTTTCTTTGCCGGCGGCATCTACATCATCCTGTCATTCAACAAGATCTCAGCGGAACTGAAAATCGTCTCCGTCTATACCCAGGTTCAGACACTCCAGAAAAAGATGCATAGTCATATCAGCACCTTTCAGGACGGACTACTGCAACAGGCATCTGAAGAATGGCATATCGACAGCGCCAATCGCTACATCGCTGAATTGGGGGAAACAGCTGAGGGATGCACCGGATGCCATAGCCATGATCCGGCCACGATGAACCAGCTGAATGAAATTCTGGAGCGGGCGCAAACCTCGGTACAGAGCTACGTCAGTGCTGTGTCGGAGCGCGACAACGATGTCACCGAGAAAACCCTGCTGCGTGTGCAGAAGGAAGCAAGGGAACTGCACTGGATGATCGATTCGCTGACGACCATGTCATCCCATCGACTCACCGATCGAGCTATCAAGGTCAAAGAAGATATCGATGCCACACACCGCCTGATCATCGCCCTGGTCATCATCGGGCCGATTGCCCTGGTCGGGGCCACGGCAATCATGCTACGTCGCTTCACGCGCTCGATCAGCGCCCTGGTCAAGGCAACAGAGCACTTTGAAGGCGGCGAGCTCAAGTATCGTATCCATACGCCGATGAAAAACGAGTTCAAGCTGTTGGCCGACTCCTTCAACCGCATGGGGCATTCGCTTGAGCAGGAACGGAAAAACCTGGTCTCGATGCATCGCCTCTATCGCACCCTGTTTGAAAGTGCCGGCGAGGCAATCTGTATCCTAAGTGCCGAAGAGGAAAACCTGGGGCAGATCATCTCCGTCAACCAGGCCGCCTGCAACATGTACGGCTTTGAGCTACAAGAACTGCTGAGCATGAACTGCATGGACCTGACGGCGGAAGAGAGCGCCGAACAGTTCAAGGAGATGATCGGCAAAATTCTCGCCGGCGAGTGGGTCAGCCGCAGCGTTTCCCGCACACGCAAGGATGGCAGCAGCTTCCCGGCCGAGATCAGCGCCGGCCCGCTGGAACTCGACGGCCGCCGCTACATCCTCTCCCTCGCCCGCGACATCACCGAACGCCAGCAGGCTCACAAGGAATTACTGCGCGCCAACCAGCTGTCGATCGCCGGACAGATGGCCGTCGGCCTGGGGCACGAGATCAAGAACCCGCTGGCCGGGATCAAGGCTACACTCGAGGTTCTCGGGGAAGACCTGGAACTGGACGACTACGACCGCAGCATGTTCGAGCGTGCCCGGGGCGAGGTCGCAAGGATGGAGAAGTTGCTCAAGAGCCTGCTCAACTACGCCCGTCCGCCGCAACCGCATTTCGATCGGGTTGACATCAACCTGCTGCTGGAGCAGACGCTCAAGAATGTCGAGCTGACCGCTGCGAAGTCGGCCGGGCTGAAGGTCACCTTCACCCGCTTCCTCGCCGTCGATCTGCCGCAGGTGGATGTCGACTCGGCTCAACTGCAGCAGGTCTTTCTAAATATCCTGATCAATGCCCTGGACGCACTGGAAGATAAAGAAGGACGCATCGGCGTGATGACCAACGTTTCACTCAAAGGCGTCGTTATCGAAATATCGGACACCGGCAAGGGGATGGATGAGGCGACCCTGGCCGGCATCTTCAACCCCTTCTTCACGACCAAGAGCAAGGGGACCGGGCTCGGCCTGTCGATCTGTCAACGGCTGATCGAACAGCACGGCGGCAGTATCGAAGCGGAAAGCCAGGTGGGCAAAGGGACGATCTTCAGAATCCGTCTGCCCATCACACACACCTCCGAGGGAGAACCTGAATGAACAGAAAAGGGCGTATTATGCTCGTTGACGATGACGAGCTGATCATCTCGATGCTGGGCCGGGCCCTGCACAAGGAAGGCTACGAAACCTGTATGCTGTTCAGCGGCACAAAAGCCGTCGAAAAGATCATCGACTGGCAGCCCCAGCTGTTGCTGCTCGATATCAACCTCGGTGACGGCCCGAGCGGCCTGGAGATTCTCGAGAGCCTGAAAGAGGAAGGCTGCGAGTTCCCGATCATCATGCTCACGGCCGATGACTCGGCGGAGTCGGCCATCCGTGCGCTCAAAGCCGGGGCCAGCGACTATCTCAACAAGCCCTTCAACATTGAGGAAGTCAAGATCGTCATCGAGAAGCTGCTGGTCAACTCGCGGATCAAGAATGAACTCGACTACCTGAAAAAGAAGCAGGACGCCGACTTCAGCAAACCGTTCATCGGCGAATCGAGCGTCATCCGCCAGATTCTCGGCAACGCGCGTAAAATGGCCGAAGCCGGGGTCCCCTCGATCCTGGTCACCGGCGATTCCGGCAGCGGCAAGGAGGTTCTGGCACGCAACATCCACCACTGGCGCTTCGGCGAGCGCCCTGACTACGACACCATCCCCTTCGTCGCCGTCAACTGTACCGCCCTGCCGGAAAACCTGATCGAAGGGGAGCTGTTCGGCCACGTCAAGGGTGCCTTTACCGACGCCAAAAGCGACAAGAAGGGGGTCTTCGAGATGGCCGACGGCGGCACCCTGCTGCTCGACGAGATCGGCGACATGCGCCTCGACCTGCAGGTCAAATTGCTGCGCGTGCTCGAAGAGCGCACCGTCCGTCGCCTGGGTGGAAAAGTCGACCTGCCGGTCAACGTGAATGTCGTCGCCTGTACCAATCGCGACCTGCGCAGCCTCGCCACCGACGGGAAATTCCGCGAAGACCTCTACTACCGGCTCAGCTCCTTCGCCCTCCATCTCCCGCCGCTGCGGGAACGCCGTGAGGATGTACCGACCCTCGCCCGTCATTTTCTCGGCCAGTTCGCCCGCAAGTACGCCAAGCAGAATATCCGCGCCATCGCCGATGACGCCATGGCGCTGCTCAGCGATTACGACTGGCCGGGCAACGTACGCGAACTGCGCAATGTCATCGAGCGCTGCGTCGTCCTCGAAAATGTCGAGGTCCTCACCACGGCGCACTTCCCTTACGAACTCTCCGGCCAGCGCGAAACCGTCATCGGCGACGGCAGCAACCCCTTCCAGATCATTATTCCCGATGAGGGGATCGCCCTGCCCGAGGTCGAAAAAGAACTCTATCGATTGGCGCTGAAGAAGGCGAAGAACAACATGACCAAGGCCGCCAAGCTGCTCAAGGTCAGTTACGACACTTTCCGTTACCACGCCAAGAAATACGAACTGGTTTAAAAAAGCAGGGGCACGGCACGCCGTGCCCCTACGCCATTATGAACGTATTTCTCCTCCCTCTTCACATTCGCCCGTCCAGCTTTTCGCTCGACCATGGCGTCAGGTCGACGTGTACCGGCTATTGCCTGCCGGGCAGCAATAATGCTATCTGGTAAGGAAAGGCAACCATCCGTTTTTTCACCGACAGGCCTGAACGGCACCAGCAACAGCACGGCGAAAGGAGGACGCGACGATGACCGCGACATCCGCTCCGGTACTTATTGTCGAAGACGATGAGAACACCTCGTCTCTGGTCGCCACCTACTTGCAACGGGAAGGGTTTCACACCCTCACGGCCCACGACGGCGAAGAAGGACTCCGACTGGCCCGGCAATGCAAACCCGTGTTCGTGATTCTCGACATCATGCTCCCCCGGCTCGACGGTTGGGAAATCTGCCGCCAGTTACGCAAAACCTCGGAGGTTCCGATTCTCATCCTCAGCGCCCGTGAAGAAGAGATCGACCGGATCATGGGGCTTTCGATCGGCGCCGACGACTATCTGGTCAAACCGTTCAGTCCACGGGAGTTGGTGGAACGGGTCAAGGCGATCCTGCGCCGCGTACAAGCCCGTCCGCCCCAGAAAAACCAGCAACTCTCCTGCGGCGGGCTGGTTCTCGACCCGGACAAACTCATGGTCACCCTGAACGGGGAAGTCCTTAGCCTGACCGCCATGGAATTCAAACTGCTTCAGGCTCTGATGTCCACGCCGGGGCGCGTGTTCTCGCGCGATGAGCTGCTCGACCGCTGCTACGCCCATGGCGAGACGGTGATTGACCGGGTCGTTGATGTTCATGTCGGCAAGCTGCGCCAGAAAATCGAAAAAGATCCGGCCAACCCGCTGTTCATCCTCACCGTCCGCGGGTTCGGTTACCGGTTCACCGATCGGGACGAGAGGTAACGGGATGAAGACGCGTCTGCTCTGGAAACTGCTGCTGATCAACATCGTCCCCGTGATCGGGAGCATCTTCCTGATCATCTGGCTGGCGATCGACAAGCTGGCGGGCAAGTACTTCATGGCCCTGATGCAGAAGTACGATGTCGCCGTCGACGACGTCCATCAGATGTTTCTGACCTCCATCCACTACTCCCTTTTCTGGGCCGGGCTTGTCGCCCTGGCGCTGGCCTTCCTGCTCAGTTACCTGCTCACCCGACGCTTGCTGAAACCGCTGTCGCAGATGACCGCAATCACCAGTGAAGTGGCGGCGGGTAACTTTTCCCTGCGCGCGGAAGTCACCTCGGGTGACGAAGTCGGCCAACTGGCCGCAGCCTTCAACCGCATGGCCGACAGCCTGCAGCAGATCGAACAACTGCGCAAAACCATGGTTGCCGATGTCGCTCACGAACTGCGCACCCCGCTGACCAACCTGCGCGGCTATCTTGAAGCCCTGAACGACGGGGTCATGCAGCCGACACCGGAAACCCTGAAAATGCTTCAGCAGGAAAACCTGCGGCTTGTGCACCTGGTCGAAGACCTGCAGCAGCTGGCCCGCGCCGACGCCGCCAAAGCCTACCTGAAACGTGAACCACTGCGACTCTCGGAACTCGTGGAGCGCCTGTTGGAGTTGCACCGCATCAATTTCCAGCACAAACAGATCGCAGTGACGACTGAATTTCCCACTGATGAACCGCTGATTCAGGGCGACCGGGAAAAGCTGCTCCAGGCGCTGCAGAACCTGCTCGATAACGCCTGCAAATACACGCCATCGGGCGGCCGGGTGCGGATCGCCGTCACCCCGCAGGCCAACGAGATCAAGGTCGATGTCCAGAACAGCGGAGAAGAGATCCCCGAACAGGACCTGCCGCACATCTTCGAACGCTTCTTCCGCACCGACCGCTCCCGTTCACGCCATGCGGGCGGCGCCGGTATCGGCCTGGCGATCACCCAGGAACTCGTCGAAGCGCACGGCGGCCATGTCGGTGCCGAGAGCGAGGCTGGAACGACTCACGTCTGGTTTGTCCTGCCGTACTGAATCCCCCATTTCCTTAAACGTCTTCCCCCGCATCGATCTTTACCGAATCTTTGCACGAACGTTGTTCCGGCTTTATCCCGCAGCTCTATCCTGAGACGCAAAGACACAAACCCCTTTCAGACAGGAGAGCTGCGATGAAAACAACTCTGACAACAGTGATGGCAGGAATGGTGCTGATCCTTATCCTCATGGCTCAAAGCGCAACGGCGGCCGACATGATGCAGTCGAATAGCGACAGCATGAGCGCGGGCATGACGGACTCAATGACCGCGGCCGCGGACAGCATGATGCCGGACCAGATGAGCATGGCCGCAGAGACCCCCCAGAACACCATGGACTCGAGCATGGATTCCGAGGATTCCGGGATGGAAACAGCGAAGAAGAAACAATTGATGGATGAAACGCAGATGATGCAACAGGACAGCAAGTAGCGGGAGGGTCCCATGAGATATCTATTATTGGCAACCCTGTTCCTGGGCTTTATCAGCATCGGGACGATCGTGGCCCAAAAGGCCGGAGCGCTCCAGCAGGAGCATGACAACAGCATGCAGCAAGCGGCCGTTGTAGAAAAAGCACTGTTCGCCGGTGGCTGCTTCTGGTGCATGGAGAAGCCGTTCGAACACCTTGATGGCGTTGTTTCCGTCATCTCCGGTTACGCCGGTGGCACGACCAAAAACCCGAGCTATGAGGATTACAGCAGGAACGGCCATATCGAAGTGGTTCAAATCAGCTATGACCCGCGGGAAGTCGACTACCAGAAATTACTTGACGTCTACTGGCGGCAGGTGAACCCCACCGACCCCGGTGGCCAGTTCGTCGATCGCGGCCACGCCTACACCACGGCCATCTTCTATTACGATGCAGAGCAGCAGCAGCTGGCCGAGGCCTCAAAAAAGGCTCTGGACGAAAGCGGGCTGTTCGACAAGCCGATCGTAACCCCGATCAGCCCCGCCCCACCCTTCTACCCGGCGGAAGGCTACCATCAGGACTACTACAAGAAGAACCCGATCCGGTACACCTTTTACCGCTCACGCTCCGGCCGGGATGATTTCCTCAATTCGATCTGGGGAGAAAACGGCCGCGAGGCCAAGCTGAAAGAGTCAACCCTGAAGGCCCGCCTGACTCCGCTGCAGTACCGTGTCACCCAGGAGAACGGGACCGAGCCGGCATTCAACAACAGCTATTGGGACAACAAGCAGGCGGGAATTTACGTCGACATCGTTTCGGGTGAACCGCTGTTCAGTTCAACCGACAAGTATGATTCCGGCACCGGCTGGCCGAGCTTCACCCGGCCGCTGGTCGGCAACAATATCGTCGAAAAGGAAGATCGGACACTGTTCATGACCCGGACCGAAGTCCGCAGCCACCAGGGGGATTCCCACCTCGGCCACGTCTTCAACGACGGTCCGGCACCAACAGGCTTAAGGTACTGTATCAATTCGGCGGCGCTGCGCTTCATCCCCGTTGAAGACCTGCAGAAGGATGGATACGAGCAGTTTTTGCCATTATTCAATAAAAAGACGATGTAGAAACAGGGCTGAGTATCAACCGCAGAGCCCCCGAGACATCTTTACAGTCAAAGATCGGTTTATCCACAGATTACGCAGATTTCACAGATTTTAAGATTCTAATCGGTGTCATCTGCGTAATCTGCGGATAAAAAAGGCTTTTGCTTTTCTCAGTGTCGCTGTGGTGACTCCTTTGTTTTGACTGTTGGTCCCTAATTCTTGCCGGCATCGGGGCCGGACATCTTGCGGACCGTCTCTTCGTCCGGCATGCGGAAATTCATCGGTGGTGGCGGTTCGCGCCGCTTGCCACTCAGCAGGTTACCGAGGGAACGGAAAACCCATTTGATCGCCCGCCAGAGCCGCGGCAGCAGCCAGATCATCAGCAGGATAAACAGGATCAGACAGATGATGAAAATAACCGGGTGGTGCAGAGCCGTCCACAGGCCGGCGATGACCAGCAGGTCCTCAGAGATGGAGGCAACCCAGTTGGTGAAGGGCTCGGGCGAGGTATTGATCATCACCCGCGAACCGGCCTTGGTCGCGTGGGAACCGGCCGCCAGACTGCCACCGACGATCGCCGCCGCCAGCGATACAGCGGGGTCCATCTCGCCGACCGCTCCGGCAGCCAGCGCCGCCCCGGCCGGCATGCGGATGAAGGTGTGCAGAGCATCCCACGAGGTGTCGACACCCGGGGTCTTGTCGGCGACAAATTCAACCAGGTACATCGCCCCGGCGGCGAACAATACCAGAGGGTTCATCAAGATTTCGAGGTCTGGCGGCAAAACCATGTTACCGGTCGAACCGAGCAGGCCGAGAACGAGAATCGTCGCATAAAGATTGATCCCGCTGGCCCAGGCAACACCCATGGTCAGGGCGATGATCGAGGTGATGTTATTCAGCTGTTCCATGAGTCTCCCACAGGGTTTACATCCGGTTGTTCCTGTGCGGCTCCGCTGTCGATTCTGTTTGTTCTCGCGCAGAGGCGCTGTGGCGCAGAGTAAATCGTGACCTTCTCTTTTGTGAACAAACTCGACCCTATACCTAGTCTGTCTCTGCGTCTCCGCGCCTTGCGCGAAATATCCCCTTCTGGCCATGCAAACCCATCAGAGAATTAAAACAGCGGGCCTGAACATTTATTATACCGCCGTTCAGTCTAGCAGAACCTCAGACAAAAGAACATGTTATGATGTGGGCAAGAAAGCCACGTCCATCATGAGGGAGGCCTGCCGTGAACGAATCCCTGCTCGACCCAGCCACCAAATGCACCACCAGTGTTTTCGTTGCCGGAGCCACCGGCTACATCGGCGGCCGCCTGGTGCCGCGCCTGCTGGAAGCCGGTTACTACGTCAAGGCCCTCGCCCGGGCACCGGAGAAGCTGCAGAACCGCCCCTGGGCCAACCATCCGCGCCTGGAAATCATCCGTGGCAACATCCTCGACGAAGTCAGCCTGACGACCGCCCTCGCCGGCTGTCGCGCTGCCTACTACCTGGTGCACTCGATGACCCCGGGAGTCAGCGATTTCGCCCGTACCGACCGCAAGGCGGCACGTACCATGGTTGCTGCCGCCGAAAAATCGACCACCCTGGAGCAGATCATCTACCTCGGCGGCCTGGGAGAGGACGACGACAGCCTCAGCCATCACCTCAAATCGCGCGACGAAGTCGGCGTCATTCTGCGCAGCAGCCAGGTCCCGGTGACCATCCTGCGCGCGGCGATGATCATCGGTTCCGGCAGCGCGTCATTCGAAATCCTCCGTTACCTCGTTGACCGCCTGCCGTTGATGGTGACCCCACGCTGGATCGAAACACCCTGTCAACCGATCAGCGTGCGCAATGTCCTCCATTACCTGATCGGCAGCCTGCTCAACCCGGCGACGAGTGGAGAGACCTTCGACATCGGCCAACCACAGGTGACCACCTACCGCGAACTGATGGAGGTCTACGCCGAGGAAGCGGGGCTGCCGAAACGCTGGGTCGTTCCGGTCCCGGTGCTCACCCCGCGCTTAAGTTCCTACTGGATCCACCTTGTCACTCCGGTTCCGGCGACGATCGCCCGGCCGCTGGCCGAGGGGCTGTGCAACCCGGTCATCTGCCGTGACAACCGCATTCGCGACATCCTGCCCCAAGAACTGTTCGACGCGCGGCTGGCGATCCGCCTCGCTCTCGGACGCATGAAACAGCAGGAGGTCGAAACCGCCTGGACCGATTCCGGCCGCATCCGCCCGGCCGAGTGGAGCATCCCCGGCGATCCGCACTGGGCCGGGGGAAGTATCTACGACGATTCGCGACGGATCAGTGTCGCCGCCACCCCCGATGAGATCTGGCCGGCGGTCAAATCGATCGGCGGCGAAGCGGGCTATTACTACGCCGACTGGCTATGGCGAATCCGCGGCCTGATCGACCGTCTCTGCGGCGGGGTCGGGCTCTGTCGCGGCCGCCGCAGCTCCAAGGAGCTGTTCCCCGGCGACGCCATCGACTTCTGGCGCGTGGTCAGCGTCAGGAAACCGGAGTACCTGCTCCTTTCGGCCGAGATGAAGCTCCCCGGCGAAGCGGTCCTCTCCTTCCGCCTTAAACCGTTGGACGACGGCCGCACCGAACTGCAACAGGTCGCCCGCTTCCTCCCCAAGGGGCTGCTCGGCATCCTCTACTGGTACGCCGTCATGCCCTTCCATCATTTCGTCTTCAACGGCATGCTGCGCGGCATCGCCCGGGCGACGGGGAAAGAACCGCTGAGCGGCCCCGAGCCCTTCGACGCGCGCCGCTGAGTCTTGTTCGCAGAGGGATCAATGTTAAACTTGTTGGGGAGTTAGAACGGAAAGTACAAGTCACTCAAGAAAATTTATTTCGCGCGGAGACGCAGAGAAAACTCTTATCGGTATCGGTATCGGCATCGAAGAAAGCTTACACGCAGAATAGACGATTCCGATTCTAATAGCGATGCCGATGAAAATCGGTAGCCATCCCCCCGACACTAAGGCAAGGGCGCCACCCGTGAAGCTAACCTGGTCCTACAGCCCCAAACGCGGCAACCTGATCGCCCTGCTGATCATCGCCGTCTTGATCGGCCTGATTACCGGTACCCTGGCGGTCGCCTTCCGCTATCTGCTGCTCTACACCACCGCCCTGTTCTGGCCCGATCCCCATGCGCTGCTCGACGTCAACAGCAGCTACCCCTGGTACCTGGTGTTGCTCGTTCCGGTCATCGGCGGTCTGATTGTCGGGCCGCTGGTGACACGTATCTCCCCCGAAGCCCGGGGTGCGGGCGTGCCGGAGGTTATCGAGGCCGTCGTCCACCGCGAAGGGGAAATCCGCCACCGTACAGCACTGTTCAAGTCGCTCTTCACCGCCCTCTCCATCGGCTGCGGTGCCTCCGTCGGCCGCGAAGGTCCGGTCGTTCACATCGGTTCGTCGGTCGGCTCGTCGGTCGCCCAGCTACTACGCCTGCCGGCCGAGTGGACACGGGTGTTCCTCGCCTGCGGGGCCGCGGCCGGAATCGCCGCCACCTTCAATGCGCCGATGGCGGGAATGCTCTTCGCCGCCGAGATCATCCTCGTCGATTTCCAGGTCAGCTACCTGAGCCACATCGCCATCTCTTCGGTAACGGCGACGGTCATCTCGCATCATTTCCTCGGCAGCCTGCCGACCTTCGACGTCCCTTCCTACCAGTTGGTCAGCTACCTGGAGTTGCCGCTCTACGCCCTGCTCGGCTGGTGCGCCGGAATGCTGTCGATCGCCTTTATCCGCTCCGTTTCGGCCGTCGACGATCTCTTCAACCTGGCCGCGGTACCGCTCTCGCTACGCCCCGCCGTGGCCGGGCTGCTGATCGGCGCTATCGCTATCTTCTACCCCCATATCCTCGGCGTCGGCTACGAATCGATCAACCTGGCCCTGACCTCGCAGATGGCTTTAGCCCTGATGCTCAGCGTCCTCGCCCTGAAACTGCTCGCCACCGCCAGCTGCGTCGGGGCCGGTTTCTCCGGCGGAATTTTCGCCCCCTCACTGGTGCTCGGGGCGTTGCTCGGCGGCAGCTTCGGCACCATCGCCGGGTTCCTCTTCCCCGGCCATGTCGATACCAGCGCCGCTTACAGCCTGATCGGCATGGGCGCGGTGGTTGCCGGCACCACCCTGGCACCGATCACCGCGATCTTCACCATCTTTGAGCTGACCTACAACTTCGACATCATTCTGCCGCTGATGACCTGCTGCATCACCAGCCTGGTCACGGTGCAGAAGTACTATGGTTATTCGATCTACGAAACCAAGCTGCTGCGCAAGGGGTTACGGATGATCCGCGGCCACGACGTCAACCTGCTGCGCTCCATGCAGGTCGGCGACTTCATGGAAACCCGCTTCGAAACCATCCGTCACGACATGCTCCTCGGCGCAGTCCTTAAAAAAGCCGAAGACAGCCATTACCCGCATTTCCCGGTTGTAGACGAAAAAGACCGCCTGGTCGGCATCCTCTCGATGAGCGACCTGCGCGGCTTCCTCGCTGAAATCGGAGAATTGAGCGAGCTGGTGGTAGTCTCGGAGATCATGACCACCCGCGTGATCATCATGCGCCCCGAAGACAATTTCGAGAAGGCTTTCGAAATCTTCGAAGGGAAGCAGATCTCCACCCTTCCGGTCGTCAGCGAAGGGGATCAAAAACTCCTCGGTATCCTGAAAAAAAGCGACCTGCTGCTGACCTACAACCAGAAAATCCTCAAGATGAATGTAACGGGAGACCGCGTGTAGAAGCGAGATTCATCGCGCCCTGTTTTTTGTCAATCGTGACGGGCACGGCACGCTGTGACCCGACATTATTCATAGCGTTTCACTTGCCCCCGAACGTGCCACCTGATACAACACCGCCATGCTGACATCCTTCGACCGCGATACTCCGATCACCGTTCTCTACCGGGATGCCCACCTGATCGCCGTGCACAAACCGGCGGGGATGGTCGTGCATCCGACCGACCTCGCGCGACTGGAGAAGATTTCACTGATGGGGCTGGTGCGAAGAATGGTGCGCCATCGGATCTGGCCGGTGCATCGGCTCGACCGGCCGACCTCGGGTGTGATTGTCTTTGCCCTTGATCGGGCTACGGCGAGTGAACTGGGTCGCCAGTTCCGCGAGTATGAGATGGAGAAACGTTATCTGGCGGTGGTGCGCGGGATTCCGACCGACCAGGAGATCGACCACCCGCTCAAAGAGCGACCGCTCTACCGCAGCGACATGATCCGTTCCGAACCGTTTGACGCGGTGACACGCCTGCGCCTGCTGGAAAGTGTTGAGTTACCTGTTGCGGTTGGGCGTTACCCGACCAGCCGCTACGCCCTGGTCGAACTGACTCCGATCAGCGGTCGACGCCACCAGCTACGCCGCCACATGAAGCACATCTTCCATCCGATTATCGGCGACACCACCTACGGCGATGGCGTCCACAACCGTTTTTTCCGCGATCGCTACGCCAGCCACCGACTACTGCTGGCCGCCGTCGAGTTGAAGTTGACGCACCCGCAAACGGGCGAGGCGTTAACCATGACCGCCCCGCCCGATGCGAGTTTCAGTAGTGTCCTGAAAGAATTAGATCTGACCGGTTTCTAAGATCGTTTTTCTCAGGCGGCGTTTTCGCCCAGATAGCGAACGATCAGCTTGCCGTTCTCCTGGCAGCGGGCACCGTCGGAACGTTCGAGGATGACGCAACGGGTCGGGGCACTGATTTTGAGCCCGGCGACCTTGTAGGTAAAATTCCCCCGCTTGAATTCCTTGCCGAGCCAGGCGCCACGCATGCCGTAGCTCTCGGCATAGGCGCGGAAGTCGTTCTCCTCCTTGAGGGACGCGACCGAATCGGGGCGCGGGGTCAACGAGAAACGCGCATTGACCGCAACATTCTCGGCGTCCTTGGAGCAGCTCTCCTTGACGAAATCGAGACAGATGCCGTATTTCTCGGCCAGGGGCGCGATCGCGGCCTCGACCTCGTCCTTCAATTGCTGGCAAAGCTCTTCGGTAAAGGGTTCAAAACGTGGCATAATGGGCCTCCTGTTGAAATGCGTCAGGACATCATTGTCAAAAGAAGGTGGATCGCCGTTGAACCAGACTTCCAAGAAGTGAATATCCGCGTCGTTGCGGGAGAGGGGATTGAGCGGTAAAACCTGCTGAAATGTTAGAATGTCACTGACGGTCTGTCAATCATCAAGCAACCAAACAGACAATTAACATCAATAGCACAACCAGACGGGATACTTTCATGAAACGAATCTGTGTATTTTGCGGCTCCAGCCCCGGAGCCAATCCGGAATTCCTTACGGCTGCCGAACACCTCGGCCGCCTGCTGGCAGAGCAGAATATCGGCCTGGTCTACGGTGGAGCCAGGGTCGGCATGATGGGACGGATCGCCGAGACCGTTCTCGATCACGGCGGCGATGTCATCGGTGTCATCCCAAAAGGGATTTTGGAAAAAGAGGTCGCCTTCACCCGTCTCTCCGACCTGCGTGTGGTCGACTCAATGCATGAACGCAAGGCGCTGATGGCGGAACTGGCCGACGGCTTTATCGCCCTGCCCGGCGGGCTGGGAACTCTGGAAGAGATCTTCGAAGTGATCACCTGGGCGCAGCTGAACATTCACGCCAAACCGTGCGGACTGCTGAACGCTGCGGGCTACTACGATCAACTGGTCGATTTCCTCGATCACATGGTGGCGGAAAAGTTCGTTGCCGCCGCCATCCGCGAGAAGATTCTGATCGACGACGATCCCGAGTGCCTGCTGCAACAGTTTGCCGCCTATGCCCCGCCTAACATCAACAAAACGACCTGGGCGCTTGATCTGTCACAGGCATAACAGCATCAACCCGAATGACAAAAAAAGCCGCCGGTGAGCAGGACCGGCGGCTTTTTTACGTACTAGGTGATGAGCGAGGATTATTTCGTGTCGGCGCCGCCGGCTGTACGTCCATCGGCATCCAGCAGCCCCTGGGTAAGGCCGTTGATATCCCCCCCTTTCAGGCCGATTTCGCTCAGCAGGGAATAGACCAGCGGAGACTGAGCCCGATAACGCAGAGCGCTGTTGACGACCTGATCTGCCAGCCCCTGGCCACCGCCACCTTCACCGGCAGAGCTTGAACCGCCGTTGAGCCCATCGACCTGGTAGATCTTGATATCGTCGATGTTCTCCATCGGCTTGACGCTCTCGGCAATGATCTTCGGCAGGTTTTCGATGAGCGCCAGCTTGATCTGCATGGCGATCTGTTCAACGCTCAGGGTATTGCTCGCCTCGTTCAATGCGCGCTGACCGGTCGCGTCAACATCATAGCGCTTGGCCGCGGCTTCAGCTTCAAGCTTGATCGCTTCCGATTTACCCGCTGCGTTGATCTTTTCACTGTCCGCCTTACCGCGCGCCAGCACCCGTTCAGCTTCAGCCTTGTCTTCCGAAGCCCGTTTTTCAGCTTCGGCGGCAACGGTGATGGAGATCGAATCGCGCTCGGCCTGCTTACGCGCTTCGACCAGTTCAATCGCTTTTTGTCGCTCGGCAATTTCAGTTTCGCGCGCAGTAACGACCTGCTCCTCGGCAGTTACCGCTGCGGCCCTTGCCTCGTCGGCTTCTTTGTTGGCTAACGACTGGGCCTTCGATTTTTCGGCAACAGCAATCGACTTATCCTGTTCCTGGAGTTCGATGGTCTTGCGCTTCTCGATATCTGCCGACTCAATGGCCCGAGCCCGTTCGATATCCTTGGTCTTGACCGACTGCTCCTTGGTAATTCGTTGTTCCTCGACAGCCTTTTCAGACGAAATCTTTGCCTGTTCAACCTGCTGCTGAGCCTGAATCTCGGCCTCGTCCGCTTCCCTTTTACGCTCGGCGCGTTCACGGGCGATTTCTGCAATCTGGGCAGCTCGGCGGACCTCGATTTCCCGCTCCTGCTGGAGCTTGGCGTATTCTTCTTCCTTGCTCAGTTCCAGCTTCTGGCGCTCGGCTTCGAGGTTCTTATTCTGGATCATAACCGCAGTTTCCTGCTCGATATCGTTACGCTTTTTACGCCGCGACTCGATCGCGTCGGTCAGCCGGGTCAAGCCCTCGGCGTCAAACGCGTTATCCGGATTGAAAAACTCCTTGCCGGTCTGGTCAAGACCGGTGAGCGAAACCGATTCAAGCTCGAGACCGTTCTTGAGCAGGTCTTCAGAGACGACCTGCTGAACCTTCTGAACAAAATTAACCCGCATCTCATGCAGTTCTTCCATCGCCATTTCGGCGGCAACGGCACGCAGGGCGTCGACGAACTTGCCTTCGATCAGGTCCTTGAGCTCAGTCGGCTGGGTGGTTCTGGTCCCCAGGGTCTGGGCCGCGTTGGCGATGGAATCGGCCTCCGGCTTGACCCGGACATAAAACTCGGCGAGGACGTCAACCCGCATCCGATCCTTGGTGATCAGGGCCTGATCTTTGGAGCGACTGACCGCCAGCCGCAGGGTGTTCATATTGACCGGAATCGTTTCATGCAGGACCGGAAGCACCAGGGCACCACCGTTCATGATGACTTTCTGACCGCCAAAACCGGTGCGGACAAATGAGAGTTCTTTGCTTGCGCGCTTGTAGAGCCGCGCAAAAACCAACCCCATTGCAATCAGGGCAATGAGGATGACCCCCGCCACAACAATCATTGTTATAAAATTCTCCACTTAACAGTCTCCTTTTGGTTTGGAAGTAGTTAGTCGACCAGGCTGCTGTTGGTATTACGAATACCGGTAAACAGGTTGCCCTTTTTGCTAACCAGCAGGATCTGCTCCCCCTGCCTGAATTCTTCGTTTTCGAGGTCCGGTTCGACCATGATGTAGTGACTCTGGCCATACTGGTCCTGCAGGCGCGCCTCGGCCGGCGAGCCCTGGCGCGATACGCCGAGTGTGATCGTCGCCACCCTCCCGACAAAAGTCTCGCCACTGACAGCGCTGGTTTCGTCCTTCGGCATGATCCGCCCCAGTGCCCCACCGAAAAACCTGACCGACGGCAATCCGAAGGCGAACGCGATAACCGAAGCCAGAGCCCCCGGCATCAGGCTCCCGAACAGGTTGCGGGCCAGAGTCTGGACGCCCAGGCCGATCAGACCGAACATGGTCAGAAAAACGATCAGCAGGATCAGCGCAGGGACCTGGCCGAACCGCAGCCAGCCGAGGATTTTTGAGATTGCGAACGGCGGCTCGCCATCCGGAAGCTCACCATCCAGATCGATGTCGATCTCCGGGATCAAGGTCTCGAGCAGATTTGACAGCCCGAGACCGACAAGTGAGCCGGCCCCTTCAAGCAGCGCAATAAAGACCATGACGGTCAGCGATATCGTGAAAGGAAGATTAGGGCCGGCGGTAACGAAGGCGAACATGCAGTTACTCCTCGCTCGCCTTCATGGCCGCCAGGCGTTCCTTGATCCGGTTTTTGCGTGCCAGTTCTTCAAGCTCGGCCAGTTTCGCGGCATTGTCGGTACCGCTCCCCCCTTTCGGCAGGCCGGTGTTCTTCTCCATGATCCGGTCGAACGCCGAGGTCGCCTTCTCGGCCTTGGCGGCGTACGACTTGGAGTCCGCGGCTGCAGCCTCACCCCCCCCAGGGGCGCTGGCTTTGGCTTCGGCAGCCCTGAGGCGCCTCAGCTCTTCCTGCATCTCGCGTTTTTTCGCCTGCAGCGCACTGATATAACCTTCCAGTTCGTCATGCTGCTTGTTGGCCTCGGCCACGGCTTTTTCGAGGATCGGGATCTGGGCTTCGATATCCATCTGCTGTTCGATGGCCGCCTCGGCGAGGTCGTCTCGCCCCTCCTTGATGGCAACCTGTGCCTTCTGGGACAGATCGGTATGACGTTTGCGATTATCAGCCAGACGCTGTTCAGCCAGATGCTTCTGCGCCACACCCTTCCCCAGTTCGGTACGGACTTCGTCGATGACACCATCGACTTCTCGAATCGCCTCCTCCATCACCATGACCGGCGCCGCATTTTCCAGGGCATCAACCAGCGCATTGACACTGCTGGTAATGATCCGTCCGACTCTACCCGCGATATTCTCTTTCATTGTCCTCTCCTTTTGTTAACGGCTTATTCATACGTTTCAAAATGATCCCGGAGCAGGTCATAAACCTTTTTCTCCAGGGGAGATAACGGCGAAGCCCAAGGTTCATTCTTCCCGGCATGAGCCAGCAGGCTGCGATAACGGGCCTGCAACGCGTGCCGGTCGAGATTCAGGTGTGCAGCCGTCTCGAACAGCCAGCGTCCGACCAGGGCCAGTTCATCCGCAGTCAGGCTGCCGGGCAATTCGCCCTGACCTCCCGCACAGAGTACGAACATGGCATCTTCAACGATCTGCCCTTCGGGATGCTCGGCGTAGCCGTCCGTCAGCGGAGCGCCGAGGTCGAAGACCAGCAGGCCCGTCTCGGTATCCTGCTCCAGCAGGTACTGTCGTGATGCGCTGTAGTTGATCTGGTAATAATCGAGGAAACTTTTGCAGGGGATGACTGCGCCGACATCGCGGTAGGAAAGTTTGACCGCCCCCTCAACATCGGCCGAGCCCAAAAACTGCAGGCCGACCTTGTTCCCATTTCGATCAAAATACAGAGTACAGAAATCCAGCCCCTGAAGGGAGAAAAAATTCATGGTTCCCTTGCTGATGTGAATCGCACCCTGCTTCCAGAGCGATATTTTCTTTGAAAATCGCTCACCCGGCTTCTGAAATTTTTCAAATGTTGTCATAGTTTCATCCTTGTCTTTTCATAAGGATACAAATAGTCACTCAATTTGTCAATTAAGATAACAATCGATTTTATAAATACAGTCACTCAACAAGGACAAGCAACATCTTCATGCGTTAACATTCCGGAACAATTGTGTATACTGTCGCTCAGCCTCTTAAAAGGAAAGGCTGACCACACCAGACCCGGCCGGAGGGGGACCCACCGTTACCGGGGATAGCGGCCCAAACGGAACCTGTGCAGCAGCCAAAGGCACCGGCGGCCCGCAACCTGCCAACCCGAGCCACAGAAATGAGCAGAAAGATGAACAAGTCGTCCATTCTGGTCGCCCTGACTCTCGTGCTGTTGAGCGCGGCCATTTACCACCTGAACACCTCCTTTGCCCGCTGGCAGAACCCGTACCGGGTCACCGACAGCATGGCCAGCGACCTCGCCTACTACCTGACCGAGAACCTGACCAGCGAAGGGGCAATGCTGACAATGAACGATCTTGACGATCCATTACTGCAACACCGCAAGATCGTCCTGGGTCATGCGCTCAACGAAAGCACCGCGCGGGAGGTCGTCCGCAAACTGCTGTACCTCAACGCGATCGACAGCACCACCCCGATCGACCTGTACATCTCAACCGAGGGCGGCTGGTACAATTCAACGTTCACGATTATCGATACCTTTCAGGCGATCAAGGCACCGGTCAATACCATCTGTATCGGCGGCTGTTATTCCGCCGGACTGGTTCTCGTCGCCTCCGGCACCGGCGAACGGATCGGCTATGCGAACACCCATTACTCGGCCCATATCTCCTACGGCGGCAGCAGCGGTGAAAAACGCCCCTTTTCGGAGCAACCGGACCGCGTGAACGGCTACCTGCAGCGGGTCACACAACTGCCGCGCAAATGGTTCCCCCTGGATGATGACCGGCAATATTACCTGACCGCCGACAACGCCCTGAAATACGGTATTATTGACAGAATCGAAGGGCAACCGGCCAAAGCGGGCAAAAAGAACACGTCAGAGTAAACTACCATCCGAAGCAGGAGCCGCTGCATGCTGACATCACCACGCCACCAACTGATCGACCTGATCGAACAGGGGCATATCCCCCCGGAGCGGATCGAGCAGGCCCTCTCCGCCGGCGGCATCCGCCCCGACGGTCGCCGCTGGCTGCGCTTTATCGACCACCTGTTACTCTGGCTCGGCGGCATGGCTCTGAGCTGCTCGCTGGTCTTCTTCATCGCCTATAACTGGCGCGACATGGGGCAATTCCTCAAGTTCGGGCTGGTCGAGGTTCTGGTCGTACTCGCCGTCCTCGGCTATTGTCTGCTGCTACACAGGCACCGGGTCGCGGCCAACGTCGCCCTGCTCATGGCAAGCATCTCCCTCGGCGTCCTGCTCGCCCTCTACGGCCAGACCTACCAGACCGGCGCCGATCCCTGGCAGCTGTTCTTCACCTGGGCACTGCTGATGCTCCCCTGGGCGGCGCTCGGCCGCTTTCCGGCGCTCTGGGTGCTCTGGCTCGCCCTGCTCAATCTTTCGCTGGTCCTCTATCACCAGACCTTTCACGGCCTCTTCGGCATTCTGTTCAGTTCGGACCGCGCCCTGCTCTGGCTTCTGTTCGCCCTCAACTCCCTGGGCCTCGCGCTTTGGGAAGGACTGCTCGGCCGCCTGGACTGGCTGAACGAACGCTGGGCCGTGCGTCTGCTGGCGACCGCCAGCGGCGCGACCATCACCTGGCTGCTGGTCGAGGCGATCTTCGACGAGCGGGCAACGGATGCGCCGACCTGGCTCGGTTGGCTGGCCTGGCTGGCGATCTTCTACCTGGTCTACCGCAAGCTTCGGCTCGACCTCTTCATGCTCGCCGGGATGGCCCTGTCGGTGATCATCGTGGTCACCTGTCTGCTTTCGAAGATTCTGTTCGATGCCGACCTTGAAGCCGGGGCCTTCCTCTTCATCGCCATAGCGATCATCGTCATGGGCACGGGCGCGGCCAGGTGGCTGCGCGATGTCCACCGGGAGGAGCTGTCATGAACGCCGTGGCCACAGAACTCTGGAACAAGTTGGAACGGGCCGGGCTGGTTTCCGGGGACCGTCCGGCAACGCCCCCCGGCGAATCCCCCTGGTACGTCAGGCTGCTGCTCGCCATCTCCGGCTGGCTGGCCTCGCTCTTTTTTCTCGGCTTCTTCGGCGCGGCCATCTCTTCGCTGTTTCGCAACGAAACGGTTGCCCTGACCGTCGGCGCCCTGCTGATCGGCGGCGCCTGTGTGCTGCTGAAGGCAGGGAAGAACGAATTTATCGAACACGCAGCCCTGGCGTTCAGCTTTACCGGGCAATTTCTCGTTATCTACGCGATCTTCCACTGGACCGGCGGCTATCTGGGCTGGCTCATCGCGGCCCTGTTCGAACTGGGGCTCGCCCTGCTGATCACCAACGCCATCCACACAACCGCGTCGGCACTCGTTGCCACCGTCTGCTTTTCCACCTCACTCACCCTGCTCGGTGTCCCCTATATCGCCGACAGCATCGCCATCTTTGCCGCCGCCTGGTTGTGGCTGCACGAATTCGACTACCCGCAGCGGATGAGGAAGATGAAAGCCCTCGGCTACGGCTTCATCCTCGGAACAATCCAGTTCAAGGGAACGAATATCTACGCGTTTTTCCTGATCGGCTGGAACTCCCGCGGGTTCAAGGGGGAACACTGGGTCCAGCCCTGGATGGGCGACCTGCTCCTCGGGGCGATCACCCTGTATGTCATCTGGCAGATCCTCAAACGGCTCGGCTACCGCTTGAAGCAACCGCTCACCCTGGCAGCCCTGGGCAGCGGGGCATTGCTGACCCTCGCCTCCGTCGCCGCCCACGGCATCACCATCGGCCTGCTGATCCTGCTGCTCGGCTTCTCCGCCGGCAACCGGGTGCTGATGGGGCTCGGCGTCACCGCTCTGCTCTACTACCTTTCCGCCTATTACTACCTGCTCCAGACCACCCTGCTGGTCAAGGCGGGGACCCTGCTGGTCATCGGCCTGGTCCTGCTGGGCGCGCGCTGGCTGCTGCTGCGCCTGGCGCCGTCGGCAAGGAGGGTGCGCCATGGCTAGAGTGATCGCAATCATTGCCCTGATTTTCATCCTCGGCGCCGTCAACGGGTCGATCTGGCAGAAAGAACAACAGCTCGCCAACGGCCGCATCGTCTATCTCGAACTCGCCCCCGTCGATCCCCGCTCGCTGATGCAGGGGGACTACATGGCCCTGCGCTTCGCCATCGGCAACAGCATCAGCAGCGCCTTGAGGGAACAGCTCAACAGCCTCATCCAACCGGACAAGGTTTCCGACGGCTACGTGATCGTCAAACTGGACGACAGCAGAGTCGCCGGCTTCCAACGCCTCGACACCGGGGATCCCCTGGCGGCGAACGAAATCCGCCTCTATTACCGGGTGAGAAACAGCAAGGTGAAGTTCGCCACCAACGCCTTCTTCTTCCAGGAAGGGGACGCGAACCTCTACAACGACGCCCGCTACGGACAGTTCCGCGTCAACGACAAGGGGGAGCCCTTGCTGGTGGCGATGTTTGACAAGGATCTCAGCAAGTTGGGGCCGGAGCAGGACAAGGATTGAAGAGGGCAGGATGACCGCCCGATAGCCATTGAGTTACACTCACAACAACAATTCTGGAGGGGAAAAACGTGACGACACCAAAACAACCAGAAAACAAACCGCGCAAATGGTGGCTCGCCAGCCTGCTCAGTATCATCAAGCCGGGCCTCGGACAGATATACAACGGCCAGGGGCGGAAAGCCGTGATCTTTTTCCTGTTGCCGCTGCTTCAAATCCCGTTGATTTATGTCCTGCTGGAAAAGGGGAGCATTACGTTATTGCTGGCGGGACTTGCTATTTTTGTCGTCGGCATCTACCTGATTGCACTCATCGACGCAATCGTCATATCCAGAAAGCACCGTTTCAACTATCAGCTTAAAAGATACAATTCTCTCCCCGTCTATCTTATCTTGCTGGTTGCACTGATTGCCGGCAACGGCCTTCTGTCTTTCGGAATCAAGAGCAACCTGATGGAGGCCTTCAGCATCCCCTCAGGCAACAACATCCCAACGATCATGGTCGGAGATCTCATTCTCACGGACAAACGCGCCAAAGCCAGAACACCTGACAACGGGGATATGATCATTTTTGATTGGCCCGTTGATCCGGAGAAGAAATTTATCCAGCGAGTCGTCGCCGGGCCTGGAGACCTCGTTGAAATCCGCGACAAAGTTCTGCTTGTCAACAACGAACCCATGAGCGAAGACTATGCCGTTCATAACGACCCGGAAATGCACTCAACCCTGGAACTCCCCCGCGACAACTACGGCCCGGAAAGGGTGCCAGACAACGCGTATTTCGTTTTGGGGGACAACCGGGACTATAGCTATGACAGCCGCTTCTGGGGCTACGTCGGCAGCTCAGAAGTCCAAGGGACGGCCATAGGCATCTACTGGTCCTATGACAAAGACAATTCAACCGGACGTTGGGAACGCGTCGGCAGAAAACTGTAATCTCCTCCATGGAGAAATGAACAGCGTGCAACAGAAAAACGGAACCGCCCACCTTCGGGGCAGGTTCCGTTTTTTGTTATACTGATAATTCAAGCAGCTGAAAAACAGGTGAAATAAAAATCCGACCCTTCCACACGGGAGGGGCCTCTGTTTAACCATTCGCTTCGGAGGTATTGTCATGGCTCATTACGGCAAGCTGTCTCTGCTCTGCGTCCTGATCCTCTTTACCTTCTCCCTGTTCCTCCCCGCCCTGGCATTCGCTGGCCCTCCGCAAGCTCCGGTGCTCGACAGGACCAGGCAACTTCAGCTGGTGCCCAAAAGTCAATTGACCGTCCCCAAATCGTTCCGGGTCGGCAAAGTCACTTTTCAGCAGGTCAGCAACAATAACCAGAAATTCCTCGCCGTCGCTGTTGAGTTCAACCACCCCGTCGACCGCATCAGTATCATTCCGGGAAACAACTTCCGGCTGATGAAAGAGAGTAATGGATTCTGGATCGATGCCTATCCGGTCGCCGGCTCGAACCTAAGGGTCATAAACAACGTCGTCACCTGGATCATGGGGACACCCGTGGTCGAGGGGAACCACAAAATGCATCTGCGCGGCACCATCAGGGACACCTCCGGCGCCTATCTCGACTGCAACAACGACGGCGTCCCAGAAGGGGGCAATCTCCCCGCCTACGATTCGCAGATTTACCATATCGGCTCAATTCCTCTGGAGTTGATCGAAAAACCGTAAATAACCAGACGGAGGCGACACACCTCCGGAAAGCAAAGGTGTTGAAATGAAAACGACAGCCAGATATTTTTTGATCCTGATCGCCCTCGTCGTTATCCTCGCCGCACCGCTGATCGCCAGCGCACAGCAACAGGATGACAACCAGCAGCTCAAGGCCATGATTACCGAGCTGGAACAGAAGATCGCCGATGCCGACAGCCGGATGATCGCTCACCCGAGCTTTCTCACGGAGCTGAGGGAGTTGACCGACAAGTACAAGGCCCAGCTGCGTGAGCTTTTCTTCCGCGACAGCTTCAGCGACGGCAACTTCAGCCAAGACCCGCAATGGTCCGTCCGCTCGGGAAGCTTTTCGGTCAATGCCGAAAACCGCCTGACGAGCTTTGTCGCGATCCCGGCCGCCCCGGCCCAAACCACGCCACAGAGCCAGGGCACCCCCGAGCAACAGGCTGTCGGACTGCTGCTCAACACTTTCCTCGGTGGGCAGAAACAATCTACCCAGAGCACCGCCCAGGCCGAGCCGGAACCTGTGCAACCGGCCAGCATCTACACCCGCCAGGGGTTCCCCCCTGATTTCGAGATCAACACCAGCTTCAAATCGGGCGCGGAGGGAGAAATGGATATTGCCCTGCTCGAAACCGACAGTCTGGTGCCGCGCTACATCCTCAAGGTCAAGGCCAACCATTCCGCCGCTGAGCCGATGGAGGTCGTCAGGGAGACCAATTCCCGTGAATTCGTCGTCGGCGCCTCCGACAGCTTCCCCGTCATCAATGACGGCAGGCTGCACACCCTTACCTGGGCCCGCTACCTCGACGGTGCCATGGTCGTCATGGTCGACGGCACNTACGAGGTCTATTACCGCGACAATTTCAGTGGCCTGCAAGTGACAAACAACGGTGGTTCCTACGAATGGGACGGCTTCGAAATCTACCGCGCCCAGCAGGTCAACTAGTGGCACAAAACGATTGACACCTTCCCCCTTGACGGGGGAAGGTCGGGATGGTGGGAGCAACCACACGCAGGTAACCGTTCCCGCCACACCTACACGCGGAGGAAAGGTGAAGAGCACCAAAGACGGATCAAACAAACTGCTCGGCAAGCTCGTCCGCATGGACGATTACAAAAACAAGAGCTACCGCAACCAGAACAGCTTTGACGCCACCAAACCGTCAGTCCTCATCGTCCTCACCCTCGCCTATATCGCCATCGCGTTCTGCCTGATTGTCGGCATTCCATGGCAAGGCCATAAACCCGACCCCATCCCCCCCGAAGACCTCCCGGTCGCCATTCCGATCTTCGTCGTGATTTACATCGTTCTGATCGGCGGGCTTTACTTGCGGGACCGCCTGAAAAAATAGTCGATCTGTGGGGTCATGCTCTATCGACAGGGGACATAATCGTTTTGACAGACCAACAGATTTCACTTAATCTTGTCGTTGTCCGGAGGGGGGACTGAACAATGGGACAAACAAGTGAAGTGACAATTATAGTAACCGCTGCTTTCGGCTGAGTGCCGATATCGGCGGTTTTTTATTTGATCACAGAGCTAAATAATGTCCGTTGTTGTTAAGCAGGAAAAAATATAGCGAAGAAGAACACAAACAACCAAATGATCAGGAGGGGGATCATGAAATGTCCTAAATGTGGCTTTGAGCAGGAAGGAACCAAAACCTGCGATTCGTGCGGTCTTATTTTCGAGAAATACCACGACAAAATGAAAGAGTTGGAACAGGGGTTCCAACAACTCCCGGAAACACCTCAAAAAAGCAATACACTCCCACTGTTCCTCGGCGCGGCAATTTTGGTTGTGGCCGCAATTGGCCTGTTCATGTTTTTCAGTGGCAGCAAAACTCCTCCTGCTGAGAACCAGACGCAGGAACTTGCCGCCGCCAAAATTGTCATTCCACCGCCATCGCAACGCGTCGCGACCAGTGGCAATTCAACAGATAACGAAGAGGAAGAGATCGTTTTCGGAAACCCGATAGAACAGGCCCGCAGTTCGAGCGTCTATATCAGGGTTGCCTGGGGAAGCGGATCAGGATTTTTTATCGACGACAATTGCTCCATTGTCACCAACAAACATGTCATCCAGATCAGCGACGAGTTTGTTGAGGAACAGAAACGGGAGATCGCACGCCTCAGAACAGAAGCCGAAAAAGGTCGATCGATCATCGATTACAACAGGGGCGCCTATGCAAAGGTTGCAAACGGCAGCGCCCAATTGAGTGACGGCAGATCCGCAGACACCTTCAAGGCACAAATCGACGAGGATGAAGCACGGTTGGCGGAACTCGAGCAGTACATTTCAGACATGGAAGCCGAACTGGAACTCATGCAGCAGGATGCCGGCATCAAGGTCGTTTTTGCCGATGGCACCGAAGTCGATGGCTGGGTTGACTCAGTTGATAGTCAATATGACCTGGCAATTGTCAACATCGCCGAAAGAGAGTGCAGGGCCATCCCGCTCGGGAATTCGGGAAACATCAGCGTCGGCGAGCAATTGTTCACGATCGGCAGCCCATTGGGGATCAAACATGTCGTCACCTCGGGTGTCTTTTCCGGGGTCACCAGGGTCGCTGGCTACAACATGCTGCAGACCGATGCCCCCATCAACCCCGGCAACAGCGGCGGCCCGCTTGTTAACGCAGCAGGCGAAGTTATCGGCATCAACACCGCCATCGTCCATGATGCCCAAGGGATCGGCTTCGCCATCCCGATTGAACTGGCAACACAATTGTTGAATGGGTATTAAGGGAAGCTCTTCTCTCATTTAAGCAGCCCCCGCCCAACCTACAGAGAGTTAAAAGAGCTGAAAAGCATCACCAGGAGACAAAATGAAATCTACGCCATTCTACAAAAAAGCAGCGTACTTTTGCATTGCTGCCCCTTTTATTGCCGACTTTGTTTTGACAGTCACAAAAACAGAAGCGCATCAAAACCAATTATCAAACAATATAACTTTATTCGTAGCTTCCTTATTAATTTTCTCTGGAATCTTACTCGGAACCATATCGATCATTAAATCTGAAAAGAAAAAATCAATATACATTCCTGCCACGATTGGCGTCATCTGTAATATTTTAGTTGTTCTTATTGCTTATGCGACATTCAATGAGTTGAGAAACGGCGCTAGTTATTTTGAAATTGAGTTTTCACAAAGCATAGATGGATATGAATATAAAGAAATGATTTATGGTAAAGTTCCTAAAAAAATTGATATTAAAGATATTGTTAAGCAAATTTCAATGGGGGTCATAAAAGTCTGTCCAGACTGCACTATAACAAAAACAAATATTCTAAAATCTCTACCTGAAGAGCTAGATGGTATTTTTGAAAGCAGGCCAATAAAATTCTCCTATGTTGCACTTGACGCACTAGATGGCAGTAATATAAAAGCAAGAAATATTTTTCCAAACATGGACCCGCAACCTTCTTGTGATGATCTGGAAGAATATATAAATCTGAAAAAAGCAGGAGTTGGCAATTTTGCGAGTGTTACGTGTTCTGAAGCAATTTAAAGAAACAGCTCACTTAATTCAAAACAAGGCAACAGGGAAACGAGCATACTCTCTTTTCTGCCACAATTTCCTATTGTAATGTTTGTCAGTATCACTCTGGACATTCTTAGAAGTCAGCATGAATGAAGAAAAATTCAGAAGCTATCTAGTCGACCTCAGCACCACAACCAAAGAATATGCTCGAGAGGCAATCGCAGACTATGTTTCTGCAAGGGGGCAGACGAAGAAAATTACAAAACTGGTTAGATGATGGACTTTCATCGCTTCATCTCACTGATGCCGTAGCAAGCCAAGTCTTTTGACATTTCACTTGCTGAAATCGGACTGGCGGACATGGACGAGTCCGATTTTTTCAATCAAAATCCATAAATAGACAGTGTTCTTATTCATATCGCCATTCGAATTCCTCAACATTGCTATCGACCCCCCTCCCGCGCTATTCTCCTCGATACAGGAGACAACCCTAATCCAAGGAAAAACCGATGCCCAACCGCCCTTCGTTCGACAAAGTCTACATGCAATTCGCCGAGATCATCTCTCAGCGCTCTACCTGCAAGCGCCTGAGCGTGGGGACTGTCATTACCACCACCGATTACCGCAAGGTGCTGGCGGTGGGGTATAACGGCAACGCCTCGGGGCTGACGAACGGTTGCGACCGTGAGGAGCCGGGGAACTGTGGCTGCCTGCATTCGGAAGAGAATGCGGTCATCAACTGCGATGCGCCGCGCGAGACGAAGAAGTACGTCTTCGTCACCCACCTCCCCTGCCCCATGTGCGCCAAGCGCTTGATCAACCTCGGCAACGTGGAGCGGGTCGTCTACAAGAACAGTTACCGCATCAATGATTCTATCAAAATGCTCGAATCGGTCGGCATCGAGGTGCGCCAATATCCGGACGAGGAATAACAGAGATTCGGACTACGGCCGAATCGGGCTAAAAAGATTGCCCCCGGCCGCCATCAATGCTACAACCACCACGCCTCAAGGCCACAGGGAACCTCCTCTGTGGTTTTTCTTTTGTTCAAACAAACTACGATAAAGGTAGTACCCAAACATGATCAGTGCACACAACGTGGCCCTTGCCTACGGCAAAAGGGTCATTTTCAAAGACGTCAATATTAAGTTCATCCCCGGCAACTGCTACGGCCTGATCGGGGCCAACGGCGCGGGAAAATCGACCTTCCTGAAAATCCTCGCCGGGGAATCGGAAGCGGACAAGTGGGAGATTTCGGTCGGCGCGGGCGAGCGGATCGCCATGCTGCGCCAGGACCATTTTGCCTTTGACGAGGAGACCGTCATCGACACGGTGATGATGGGGCACGAGCGCCTGTTCAAGGTCAAAGCTGAGCGCGAGGCGATCTACGCCAAAGCGGAATTCACCGATGAGGATGGCGTCCGTTCCGGTGAACTGGAGGCAGAATTCGCCGAGATGAACGGCTATGAGGCCGAATCGGAAGCGGCAGTACTGCTCAACGGTCTCGGTATTCCGGAAGAACTGCGCCACAAGCGGATGAAGGAGTTGGAAGGGGGCGAGAAGGTCCGCGTGCTGCTGGCCCAGGCGCTGTTCGGCAATCCCGACGTGCTGCTGCTCGACGAGCCGACCAACCACCTTGATCTGAAATCGATCAACTGGCTGGAGGATTTCCTCTCCCGCTTCCAGAATACCGTCATCGTCGTTTCCCACGACCGTCACTTCCTCAACCAGGTCTGCACCCACGTGGCCGATATCGACTTCGGCAAGATCACGATCTACGTCGGCAACTACGATTTCTGGTACGAGGCGAGCCAACTGGCGCTCAAGCAACGGCAGGAAGAGAACCGCAAGGTGACCGATAAGGCCAACGAGCTGAAGGAATTTATCCAGCGCTTCTCCTCGAACGCCTCCAAGGCGAAGCAGGCGACCTCACGCAAGAAGCTGCTCGACAAGCTGACCGTCGAGGACATGCCGGTCTCGTCGCGCAAGTACCCCTTCGTCGTCTTCAAACCGGAGCGCGCCTGCGGCGACATCATCCTCGAAATCAAGGATCTGTGTAAAACCGTCGACGACGTCAAGGTGCTCGACAATTTCAGCCTGACCGTCAACAAGGGGGATAAGATCGCCTTCATCGGCGGCGACAGCCTGACCAAGACAACCCTGTTCCAGATTCTCGCCGGGGAGCTCAAACCGGACAGCGGCAGCTTCCGCTGGGGCGTGACCATCACCCCGGCCTTCTTCCCGATTGACAACAGTAGTTATTTTGAAAAGGACCTGAACCTGGTCGACTGGCTGCTGCAGTTCGCGCCGACCGAGGGGGAGAGTTTCGCCCGCGGTTTTCTCGGTCGCATGCTCTTTTCCGGCGACGAGGCAAAGAAACAATCGACGGTCCTCTCCGGCGGCGAGAAGGTGCGCTGCATGCTGGCGAAGATGATGCTGACCGAAGCGAACGCTCTGGTCTTCGACGAGCCGACCAACCACCTCGACCTGGAATCGATCACCGCGCTCAATAACGGCCTGATCTCCTTTTCCGAGGTGATCCTGTTCACCAGCCACGACCACAAGTTCCTCGCGACCGTCGCCAACCGGATTATTGAGTTCACGCCGAAAGGCTACATCGACCGGATGCTGACCTTCGATGAATACCTGGAGAGTGCGGAGGTGGCGAAGATGCGCACCGAGCATTATGGACACGAAGTCGACCTGAAACTGTAACGGGCCGCCAAGGAGAAGAAGATGGCACTCCCCTGGGACGTTCTCGACCGCTTTGAAACCCCGGATGAAGGAACACTGGAGCTGCGCAAGCGCGGCCGCAACGATTTCCTGATCACCGTCGGGGCGCAGATCCTGATGAACAGCAAGGCGCAGCGCTCGGAGCAGGCGCTCGGTGTGCTCGGCTGCCGCAAGCTGAAAAACATCCAGGCACCGCGGGTACTGGTCGGCGGATTGGGAATGGCGATCACCCTGCGGGCGGTGCTGAACGAACTGCCGCAGGATGCTGAGGTGGTGGTCGCCGAGCTGAATCCAAAAATCTGCGAGTGGTGCCTCGGTCCCCTCGCCGAATTGACCGCCGGTGCCGCCGCCGACACGCGGGTCAGGGTCGAGATCGGCGACGTCGCCGATCT
>PKUG01000175.1:29644-29981 GCA_002869665.1 Desulfuromonas sp.
AACGCGGAGCAAGGCTCCTACGACGCGATCATCCTCGACCTCTATCGCGGCCCGGGTCCGCAGACCGACCGCCGCGACGACCCGCTCTATGGCAGCCGCGCCATCGAACGTTACCGCAACGCCCTGAAGGCCGGAGCGACCCTGGCGGTGTGGGGCGAAAACCCCGACGCCGCTTTCGAAAAACGCCTCGCCTCAGCCGGCTTCGCCGTCCGCTGCGAACGCCCCGGCAAAGGCGGCTACCGCCATGCGGTCTGGGTAGCGGAGAAGAAGGTGGCGAAGAAAAACGCTTAATCGCTGGAGGAAACGGAGAATATCAGAATCAGAATCAGAATCGGGA
>PKUG01000175.1:30020-32771 GCA_002869665.1 Desulfuromonas sp.
ATACCGATCAGGTAAGGAACGCCGTGGGCTATAGCGGACAAAAGCCCCCTCATCCGCCCTCTGGGCACTTTCTCGGACAAAGCTCCTGTCTTTCTCAGTGTCTCCGTGACTCTATGGTTAAAACTAAAAAGCCCCCGGCTCTCGCCGGGGGCTTTCTTTATCCCATCACTCAGCAACCGACACCTTGATCGGCCTTAAGTTCCAGATCTCCCTGTTGTACTCCTCCATCGTCCGGTCGGTGGAGAAACGCCCAGAGTGGGCAGTGTTGAGCAGGCTCATACGGTTCCAGCGTTTGCGGTCACGGAACGCTGTGGCGACCTCTTCCTGGGTGTCAACATAGCTACGGAAATCGGCCAGCGTCATCCAGGGATCACCGGGAGCAGTGACCGAGGCGATGATATCGTCGAAGATCCCCGGCTCGAAACGGTTGAAATGGCCGCTGCGCAACAGCTCCATCACCCGCTGCAGATCGGGATCGGCGTCGATGACGCTCTGCGGATCATAACTCCCCTTCTGCGCCTCGACCTCTTCGGCGCGCAGGCCGAAAAGGAAGAAATTCTCCTCCCCCACCGCCTCGCGGATCTCGACGTTGGCCCCGTCGAGGGTACCGATGGTCACCGCGCCGTTCATCATAAACTTCATGTTACCTGTGCCCGAGGCCTCCTTACCGGCGGTCGAGATCTGCTCGGAGAGGTCGGTCCCGGCGCAGATCACTTCCATCGCCGAGACGTTGTAGTCGGGCAGGAAGACCAGCTTCAGCCGGTCGCCTACCTCGGGATCGTGATTGATAACCGTGGCCACACTGTTGATCAGCTTGATGATCTGCTTCGCCATAACGTACCCAGGCGCCGCCTTGCCGCCGATGACCACGCAGCGGCTGGTCCAGTTGTCGGTCTCCTCCGCCTTGATCCGGGCATAGAGGTGGACCAGGTGGAGAACGTTGAGCAGCTGGCGCTTGTACTCGTGAATCCGCTTGACCTGAACATCGAACAGACTGTCGAGGGAAAAACAGACCCCGGTGCGCTCACGAACCAGCTCAGCGAGGGCCTGCTTCCCCTGGCGATGAACCGCCTCCCAGCGAACCAGAAAGTCCTCATCATCGGCCTTCTCCTCAAGCTGCTGCAGGAGTGACAGATCGGTTAGCCAGCCATCATTGATCGTCTCGTTGAGCAGCACGCGCAGCCCCGGATTGGCAGCCGCCAGCCAACGTCGTGGAGTGACCCCGTTGGTCTTGTTGTTGAAGCGTTCCGGCCAGAGTTCGTAGAAATCGCGGAACAGCCCCTCCTTGAGCAGGCGCGAATGCAGTGCGGCGACACCGTTGACCGAGAAACTGCCGACCAGGGCCAGGTGGGCCATGCGGATGCGGTCGTGCGGGTCGATGAGCGACATCCGCTGCATGCGCGCGGCGTCGGCGGGCCACTTCATCGAGACGACGGACAGAAAGCGCCGGTTGATCTCGTAGATGATCTCCAGGTGGCGCGGCAGCAGCTTTTGGAACAGGCCGACCGACCAGGTTTCCAGCGCCTCGGGAAGCAGGGTGTGGTTGGTGTAAGCCATGCAGTTGCTGACAATGCGCCAGGCCTCGTCCCATTCGAGCCGCTCTTGGTCGACCAGCAGGCGCATCAGCTCGGCGACGGCGAGGCTCGGGTGGGTATCGTTGAGCTGAAAGACGTTGCTCTCGACAAAGGTGCTGAAGTCATCGCCATGCTGGCGCTTCCAGTGGCGCAAAACATCCTGCAGGCTGGCCGACACGAGGAAGTACTGCTGGCGCAGGCGCAGTTCCTTGCCGCTCTCACTGGCATCGTTGGGGTAGAGCACCATGGTAATGGTTTCGGCGTCGTTCTTCTCAGCGACGGCCTCAAAATAGGAGCCGGCGTTGAACTCGGAGAGGTCAAACCCTTCTGCCGATTCCGCCGACCACAGGCGTAGAGTGTTGACGGTGGCATTACGGAATCCGGCGATCGGCACGTCGTAGGGGACGGCGAGCACCTCTTCGCCCTGGTCCCAGTGGACGATCAGCCGTCCGCTGTAGGGATCCTTGTACATCCGCGTCGAGCCGCCGAAAGAGACCGAGACGGTGTAATCGGCGCGCTGAACTTCCCACGGATACTCACCGTGACGCAGCCAGGGATCGGGTTCCTCGACCTGGTAGCCGTTCTGGATCCGCTGGTGGAACATACCGTATTTATAGCGCAAACCGTAACCGGTGACCGGCAACTCCAGAGTCGCGCAGCTGTCCATGAAACAGGCGGCAAGACGACCGAGGCCACCGTTGCCGAGACCGGCGTCGCGTTCGGCTTCCTCGATCTCTTCCAGCTTCAGCCCGAGCTCTTCCAGAGCATGGCGGACGTTTTCTTCCAACCCGAGGTTGAGCAGGTTGTTCCCCAGCGAGCGGCCGATGAGAAACTCCATCGACAGATAATAGGCCTTCTTCTCGTCGGCCCGGTGATGACTGAGCCAGGTTTCGCGCCAGCGCACCATCAGGCGGTCACGAATGATATAGGAGAGCGCCTTGAACAGGTAATAGGGGGACGATTCCAGGTAACGGCCGAAGGTGTAGTAGAGGTAATGGAGAAAGCTGGTCGACAGGCTCTCCTCGTCGTCACCGAGGCAGCGCAACGCCTTCTCGATGATCTCTTTTTTATCCGCCTCCGGTTCCGGTGCTGCCAGGAACTCGACTTCGTCTGAATACATGATGACTCCTCTTACAATGGGAGTGTGTGCTGAAGTTTAAATCTCCCCCTCTCCCCG
>PKUG01000168.1 GCA_002869665.1 Desulfuromonas sp.
AACCGAATTTATTCAATTCAGTCCCGCCAACTCCCTGATCACCTCACCCGCCATCGTCAACCCGAAAATCGGCGGAATCCATGACGAGCTGCCGAGCAACGGCTTGCGTTCACCCGCGTCCGCTCCGCTGAGGGGGCGGAACTCCTCCGTCGAGTAAACCACTTTCACCCCTCGCTCGATCCCGCGCTTGCGCAACTCCTTGCGCATGGTCCGCGCCAGACGGCACTTCTCCGTCGCCGCGATATCAGCAACGAAGATCAGGGTCGGGTCGAGCTTGTTGGCCGCCCCCATGGAGGAGATAATCCGGATGCCCTGCTGATGACAAGCCACAATCAGATGCAGCTTGGCGGTAATGGTATCGATACAGTCGAGAACGTAATCATAACCACGCCCAAGCAGTTCGGCGCTGTTGTCAGCGGCGTAAAACATCTGCAGCGGTTCAACCTGGACCGCCGGGTTGATCAACCGGCAGCGCTCGGCCATCACCACGACCTTCGGTCGCCCGACAGTTCCATCGTGGGCGTGCAACTGACGGTTGATATTGGTGGAGCAGACATTATCGAAGTCGACCAGGGTCAAACGCCCGATGCCGCCACGCACCAGCGCCTCAACCGCGTAGGAACCGACCCCGCCGACGCCGAATACGGCGACGGAAGCACTTTTCAGCCGCCCTAGCGCCGCATCCCCCACCAGCAGCTCCAGCCGCTGAAATCTGTCTTCATGCTCAGGTGACACGCTTCGACACATTCCTTCTCATTATGACAATGATGATTCGAGAGAGATCTTCAGCAAACTTACAGCGTTTGCCGCAGTCAATCGCTCAACCGCTGCAAGATCCCACCCCTTCAATTCAGCCAGCTTTTCAGCAACCTGGAGTAATCCCGCCGGGCCACCGATCATATCCGGCGCATCGGTCTCCAGCACCAGTGCCGAAGCGGGTACAGACAGAACCGCCTGCGGCAGCTTGCGCGCCGAGTCACGCAGCAGGATCGGACCGACGCCAATTTTAAATCCCAGTTCAACCAGCTCACAAGCCACCTGAACACTGCCGGAAAAACCGTGCCAGACACCCCCGACAAGAGTGCCGATGTTCAGTTCACGCAGAATAGCAAGAACCCGACCGGTCGTCTTGCGGCTGTGCAGCAGCACCGGCAAGTCGGCCTCCAGGGCAATTTCCAATTGAGTCCGGAAAACCTCTTCCTGCACGTCCAGAGGCGGTCCGGCCACGGCATCAAGACCAATTTCGCCGATGGCCACAACCCGTGCTTCACGGGCCAGTTCCTTCAATTGTAATTCTGCCTCAGCGGACCACTGATCGGCGTAGGCCGGATGCAGCCCCGGCGCAAAATAGACTCCCGACAGTTCCCGCGCAAGACACAGTAAAGGCGACCAGTCGGCAACCCGCACCCCCGGCATCAACAGCGCACCAACCCCCGCGGCGTGGGCCTCGGCACACAGTTCCTGCGGCGGTCTATCCCATTCGGGAGCCAGCAGATGAATATGGGTATCGAACCAGGCGCACATAGAGCGCATCCTACAACCTTTGCCGACAAACAACAACGGCCGGGAAAAACCCGGCCGTATAAAAAAAGAACCTACCCGTCTCTACAAAAATCAGATAGGGACAGGCTTCTTGAGAGCATGGGTCTTCATCCCGGGTTTTCTGGCTCCCCCCCTGTCCGGAGTGCATATTTATCCAAAACTCTGGCAATCGTCTTTTGACGCTCACTCAGCTGCTCCAGCAGATCCTTCCCCACAACTCCACAGATCTCTTTGCGCGCAATCCGGGCTTCGATATCTTGTCGACAGATCATCGACCGATCGTGCTCAACCTGTAAGATATCCACCAACTGACGTTGATCGGCGATAAGCTTCTCCAACCCCTCAGCCAGCCCCTGCAACTCGTCATTTTTCCGTAGCCTGACTGTTACATTCAGGTCACCATCGAGGGTCTGAGCAAGTATCTTTTCAAGACGATAAACCGGTCCGGCGATTTTATGACTGATGAAGATACTCAGCAAACCCATGACGACAACAACGATACCCAGCGCGGGCCAGACCGTTGTGTGCAGTGTCAGGATTGCCCTGGCCGCACGAGTCTGCTCCCCCAACGGCACTGCGGACGAAAGTTTCAGCATATATGGTACGAACAGAATCAGCGCAAACAGTAGCGTGTACAGCAGGAGAACGAACATGGTCAGGAGAATAAACTTTGTTTGCAGCCGTTTATCGATCAGATATCTGCGTCGAGTTATATTTGCCATCGTAACGCACCTTTTAATACAGAATCGTTCGTGGAGTTGCCGTTATGAGCGTCTGATCACGATTATTTGCACGGACTTTCAGCGTGTATGTATCGACACCTGTTGTGTACTCGACGACAACAGCGAGATCTGTACGAATCTGATCCAGCAAGGACACATGGAAAACCGTTCGCCCATTACCATCCAACCCGGTACTAAAGTCGATCGCATCGGGATATTTAAAATTATCGAAATAATAAAGATCCAAGTCCTTGCGACAGGCTTCGAGAGTACCACATGCCACTGCGACTTTAGCACTGTCAATATAGGAGAAATAGGTCGGGACAATGATGAGGGTCAGTGCCGAGATAATGACAAAAACAGTCAGCAGTTCCAGAAGCGTATAGCCTTTAGAATTGGTTGACGAACAGTTTTGCTTTGATTTTCTCATCAGGAAAAGATTCAGCACGTTCAGGTCCTTTCCACTCCAAGCCCACAAAAAGAATTCGCTGCCAACATTGTGGGACGTCGGCCAAACTCAGCTAAAACCTTACAACTATGATCATAACTTCACTGACGTTCATTAACAATATCGGCTCACCAACAAATGGCAACATACCCCAGATAAAAAGACATCCTTCAAACAAACAACGGCCGGGAGATCCCGGCCGTGTCATCTGATACTTGTATTCAATTTTCCCCGGACCGATTCCGGAGATGTACAGTTCGCCGCCTGCAACCTTAGATAATCAATTATTCCCCTGTCCGTTGTTCCCCGGAGTCGTGATCAGGCCGGTTTCGTGCTCACTGGCAACGATGGCGTCGACCTCTTCCTGGGTCAGGTACTGGGCGGTATAGACAATATCGTAAAGGGTCAGCTGGTCGACGAAGCTGCGCAGGTGATTGCGCGAGCCGCGCATCAGGTTTTCATAGACCGTCTCAATGTCGGGGTTGTCGGTCAGCTCAATGCACTCGCGCAGATCGAGAATATCCATATCCTCGATCGTGGCACCAACATAAAGGGCATCGATCAACGACACACGCCCCTGCTCAACCAGGGCCGCGTAGAGTTCCTGCATCTCGACGGAATCGTAAACACCGGGAAGCGCCATGCTGACCGGCAGCGGGATGTCATAGCGCTCCAGCAAAGCAGTCACGGCATCGACATGCTGCTGTTCGCTGAGGGCGATATGGTCGAAAATCCAGTGCCCCCACTCCTCGAAGAGGGTCGAATAGACATCGCGAGCGACTTTTTCCTCTTCAATCATGTGGATCAGGTCGGCGGTTTCGACCGCATCGAGGGGAGCCTGCGGCAGTTGGGCAACCAGTTTGGCCAGTGAGCCCTGGCCGGAGGTGATGGAACTTGCGGCCGCGGCCGGTCCGGCAAGCAGGCCGAAGCTGAAAAAAATCATAAGAAGCAGAACGGTTTTCAGATTGGATTTCATACGGGTCCTTTCTCTTTTCATTTGATGAGAGATGTTCATTGGGATGACAGCTGTTGCAGGCAGCATTGAGGGACAACGAATCAAAACCTTTTTGGTTTACATTGCGACAAATTTTTCTTTGCGCCCCTGGCCTGAATCGGGAATAATGCTCGTAATCATTGCCTGTTGTGGTATCACATCGGTGTCTGCCAAACTGACAACTGTTGCAAGGAGGGGGAAAAGAAGATGTCTCAGGTTCAAATTTGCTGCCCGCATTGCGGCTTCAGCCGCATCCTGTCCGCCGCTGCCATTCCGGAGTCGGCGAAAAAGGCCACCTGTAAGAGCTGCGGCCAGACATTCCAACTGGCCGAAGCAACCGCGCCCGTCGCGAGCACTCCACCGGCGACAGAACCGTCCAGCGCGCCACAGCCCGCGCCGGCAACCCCACCGCAAGCCCCTGCCGTCGACCAGCGCCAAACAACGGAACAACGCCGGATCAACTTTACGTTTCATGGCTCGGCCAAGGAGTATTTCGGTATCTGGATCGTCAACACGCTGCTGAAGGTCGTGACGCTCGGGATCTACACCCCCTGGGCCAAGGTCCGCAAGCGGCGCTTTTTTTACGAGAACACTCAGCTCGAAGGGATGAATTTCGATTACCTGGCCAACCCGATCGCCCTGCTCAAAGGCTGGCTGATTGCCGCCGCCCTCTTCCTGCTTTACACCTTCGGCGGTCAATTCAATCCGATCCTGAGCTTTATCGCCGGGGCGCTCATCTTCATCCTGATGCCCTGGGCGATCGTGCGTTCGCGACTGTTCAACAACCGCAACTCTGCCCACCGCAACATCCGCTTCAATTTCAATCCGGACTACAAAGAAGCCTACGTCAATTTCTTCTTTCTGCCGCTGACCATCCCTTTTACTCTGGGATTGATCTTTCCCTTCATCACCTATCGGCAGAAACGCTTCATGGTTGAGAACAACCGCTTCGGAAGGACCTCGTTCAGCTTCACCGCAACGGGTGGCGAGTATTATCTCATTTTCCTGCAGATCATTGGTGTTGCTGCCGTTCTGGGAATTCTGTTTTTTGCGACCAGCAGCATTTTTTCCTCGCTGTTTTCTGACCTCGAAAGCAGCTCCGAATTTTTCTTTGGCTTTTTCACCACCCTAGCTTTCATAATCGTATTGGCCTTTTATCTGACAGTCTGGGTTTATTACTACGTACGGACAACCAACCTGGCCTGGAACAACACCAAGCTCGGCCGGCATAAATTCGAATCCTCCCTGAGTGTCAGGCGCATGGCCTGGATTTTCCTCTCCAACGGGGTAGCGATCCTCGCCTCCTGCGGCTTGCTCACCCCCTGGGCCAGCATTCGCCTGACCCGCTACCGGCTGGCCAACCTGACCTTCATCGCCCATGGCGATCTGGAGAGCTTCCGGGCAGCCAACACAACCGATATCAGCGCCGTCGGCGAGGAATTCGGTGATTTCTTCGGCGATTCCCTCGGCATGGACATCGGCCTGTGATGAACTGTTCCAGCGCTTATTTCGACGGCAAAAGCTCGAACCGGAGAGCGGTCACGCTCACCCTCGGAGAGGACCACCTGTTCATCAAAGGGGACGGGGTTGATCTTACGGTCCCCAATTCGGAGCTGCGCCTCTCTTCGCCGCTGGGCAGCGGTAACAGATCGATCTACCTGAAGTCGGGGGCCAAATGTGAATTCAACGATCCCGCCTTCGCCCGGATGCTGCAGAAGAAGCTGGGGAAGGGGGGCTTTTTCGCCTTCGTCCACCGCTGGGAAAACAGCCTCAAACTGAGCGCCCTGGCCCTCGTTCTGCTCTGTCTGGCGGTCTGGGCCTTTATCCGTTTCGGCATTCCGGTCCTGTCCGAACAGATTGCCTACTCGATACCGGTTTCAGCAGAGATCGCCATGGGGGAAAAAGCGTTCGCCATGCTCGACAAGGGATACTTCTCTCCGAGCGAAGTGGAAAAGAGCGAGCAGGAAAAAATCACCGCCCTGTTCAACGGCATGCTCGCCAATATGGCAGAAGACCAGCGCAACTACCGCCTGGTCTTCCGTGATTCCGAGCTGTTCGGCGCCAACGCCTTCGCGCTGCCCGGCGGCACTGTCATCATCACCGACGATCTGCTTGAACTGGTCGATCACGACGCCGAACTCCTCTCGGTCTTAGCGCATGAGGTCGGCCACATCCGCGGGCGTCATGCCCTGCGCCAGGTGATCCAGAACTCTTCGTCCGGCATCCTGATCGCCGCTCTCACCGGCGACATCCTCTCCAGCAGTTCCCTGGCCGCGGGCATCCCAACCCTGTTGGTCAGCGCCAGGTATTCACGCGACATGGAGCGCGAAGCCGATGCCGCCGCGGCCGACTACATGCGCAGCCAGCAGATCCCGCTGGCGCACTTTGCCGATATGCTGCAGAAGTTACAGGATTCGGTTGAACAGAAAGGCAGAGGGGATGCGCCGTCGGCGCTCGATTATCTTTCGACCCACCCCGCGACCGCGGAACGGATTGCCCGACTGAACGCCGGGAATTGAGCTGAAAACCACCTACATAGGGGCACGTAGACACTGAGAAGGAACCTTCCTGATTTCGCTATCGGAATCGCTATCGTGATCGGCTTTTCGGGTGGGGTCCTTTCGATACCGATAGCGATACCGATAAAGGCTGACATAAGGTCTTCTCTCTGTAACTCTTTGGAATCTTTGTTTGATTTCAGGGTTGGGAAAAACCCGCAGGCAGCTAACGATAGAAAACCGCCAGCCAGAGGGTCACCGCGTCAGGATCGGTCCAGACGACCTTGTGCCGCATGTGGGCGGGAATGTTGAGATAATCACCGGCGGCCAGTTCAACCTCGCGGCCATCGGCAAAGGCCAGCCGCCCGCACCCCTGAAGCACGATCACCCACTCATGTTCCTCCTGATCGTACCAGCCGTTTTCCGGTGATGTGTGGCCGTGGGACAGAATGCGTTCAATCCTGACGGTCTCCGCGCTGACGATCTCCTCAAAGACTTCATCGGCAAGCGCCGCCGGGATTGCCTTGAACAGATTGCCACCCTCTTGACTCATCTCAATAGTCCTCCCCGGCAACCCCATTCAAACGGCGAACGCGCTCGATCCGCCGCAGAATTTTCCGCGGATTCTCGAAGCGATAGTTCTCGACCTCCACCATGATGCCATCCTCGGGAGCGAACACTTGCTGCATGGCGACCAGGCGGCCGTTCCCTTCAAATGCGATATAGGCGTCATCCGCCGCCTTCACCACCTTGATCCAGGAGACCGAGGGGAGGTATTCAGCCAGCACCGCGCGGGTGATGTTCTTTTCCGCCTGCAGGCGCTCCTTGACCTCCTGCAGTGCCGCCACCCGCCTGGCGGTATCCTGCAGGGAATTTTCACGGTTGATCGGATGGATCTGGCGCAAGGCGTAGAGCGGCACCACGATGAACTCCGTCGCCGCTTTTGTGCGGTGGATATCCAGGACAACCTTGCCGAGAAGAATATCGTTCGCCCCCATGTCGGAGAGTTCCGCGGATTTGCCGAACAGGTAGGCGATAAATTTTTTAAATCGGGCGAACATCGATCAGGATACCGTTTTCATTCTGGAAAGGATTGATTGGTCATCGGGCGCAAGCGACTTGCCACAGATCAGGAATCGAACCATTGCTTCAGCTTCTGCTTCGCCTGTTCCGCATGCTCCGGCTTGATATGCGCGGCGACCGTCGCCACCGCCATGGCCAACACACCCAGGTCATCGGCAAAACCGACGATCGGGGTCAGATCGGGGATCGCGTCGAGGGGCGAGATAAAATACCCCAGCGCGCCATAGATCGTCGTCTTCGCCCAAGTTGGTGTATCCTTGTCCCGCGCCGCGTAATAAAGCTTCAGCGCCGGCTCCAGCACCGGCTCCCCGGCCGTGCGGGCAAACTTTTTCAGTTTGTCCCAGAACCCCTCATCCGAATACTGATCGTTATAGTCGTTGTCTGGCATACGAACTCCTCGGGCTGAAGTCACTCTACGATCGGATTCTACACGAATCAAACAGCCCCGGAAGGCGAAAAATAAAAACCGCCGATCGGTGTCGCACCGATGCGGCGGTTTTCTGATTCAGCTGTCAAAATGCAGCACCAGAGGACATCTACTCACTTTCACTATGACTACTGCATCGGCAGAGTCGCCAGCCACTGCTCAAACCCCGCTAGCCGCGGCTGCTGCGTGGCATCGAGCGCCGAGCGGTCGACTCCGGGAAGCAGTTCTTCCCGCATCAAGCGCACCAGCTGATTTGCCTCTTTGGTGAACAGCCCCTGCAGCAGACGCCCGTGAACAGCAGCCCCCAGCTCCAAAGCCACCACTCGTTCCCCGGCGTTGGCTGCTTTGTTGCTTAGATCCTGAATCAGGGAAATGGCCCGCTGCGGCTGCTTGCGGTACATCATGACCACGGACATCTGGTTGGCATAATGAACCCGGTACTCCACCTGATTAAACAATGGCAGGCCTGGTTCGGGAATATAGGTATCCAGTTGCTCCTTGTACTCACCATCGACAAAATCGTTCAGCATCAGCTTGTTACCAACATACTGGTAAAAGCCGAGACTCAGCGCCTGATTGAAATAGTTGATCGTCGCCTTGGCATATTCGACCGAGGTCGTTTTTGCCGGATCACCGAAATTCTTTTCCCATTGTTCAAGCGCACGATCAATCACAAACGGCAACATCAAACAGGACAGTTCAGCCCTGCTCTCGGTCCCCATATTTCCGACTTCGTACAACGGGCTACGGGTCACGCCTGGCAGGTTTAAAGCGTTTCGCCGCTGCGCTGGCACAGTCGAACAAGCTCTCAAAACCATATTCAGTTGATTATGCGCCAATGGAATCAGCCGCGGATCACCGGGAATCAGCCGCTCATATTCACGAAAAGCAAGGCCATAATCCTTCTCCGCACCTGGAAAATTCCCCAACCGAGCCATCATATCGCCGTGTTGGCGATACAGCGATGCGACAACCCCCTCATCGCCATATATCTCCCCCCTGCCGTGCACTTGCTCCCGTTTTATCCGCAGGGTATCGATAGCAGGCAGCTTTGGATCATCTCCATCCAGATACTTGTCGAGAACCTGCTGAAGTTTATCTGCTGCCTCGATTGCAGGCCCCTTCTGGTTCATCGCCAATAATGACTCAATCTCGGCCAGCACTTGCTTGCGGGCCGGATCGGCACTCATCCAGCTGATCAGTTCATCCGGTACCGGCTGTTGAGCCTGCTGGAGAAAGGTCGCGTCATCGAGGGCAGCAGCTGAATTGGCCGCCACCAGAAACAACAGAAAGCTGCACAGGGCAATATAAAGCAGGAAAAATCTAGAGCCGATGTTCAACATGAGAAGCTCCTTCATCGGTTTAAAAGTTATTGCGATTTTTTTGAATCAGTAAACAATTTTAGTGCAAAAGAAAAACCGTCGGCCGATTCTAAACCGGCTCGACGGCATATTTCAATTCCACAAGCTGGCGTTTCCATTATTCCCGTTCACACAGGAACAAATTTCACAACCAGATCAATCCTGCAAATTCACCAGCACCTTCCGTTTAAGCTGCCCTTTGAGCATCCCCTGGACCTTCTCTTCCAGCCCTTCGAGGCCGACTTCATCGACCATCTCTTCGAGCGTGTCGATTTTCCATTCGCTTGCCATCCGCTGCCAGACGGCGAGGCGTTTGTCCATGGCCATTTCGACGGAGTCGATGCCGATCAGGCGGACGCCGCGGAGGATAAAGGGGAAGACGTTGACGTTGAGCTCGGGGGAACCGACCAGACCGCAGCAGGTGACGACGCCATCGTACTTGGTCGACTTGAGCGCGGCGGCCAAAGTGTCGCCGCCGACACAGTCGACGACGCCGGCCCAGAGGGTCTTCATCATTGGCCGTTCGCTCCCCGCAAGCACCTGGGCGCGTTCGATGACTTCGGTTGCGCCGAGCCCCTTGAGGTAATCGGTTTCGCTCAGCTTGCCGGTCGCCGCCGTGACGGCGTAGCCGGCCTTGGCGAGCATAGCGACCGCCAGGCTGCCGACGCCGCCGGTGGCGCCGGTGACGAGGACCGGGGCGTCTTCGGGGTTGACGCCACCGAGGATCACTTCCTGGACCGAGAGGGCCGCGGTCAGCCCGGCGGTGCCGAGCATCATGCTCTCCTTCAGGCTCAACCCCTCCGGCAGCGCCAGCGCCCACTTGCTCGGCACGCGGATGTACTGACCGAAACCGCCGTCGGTCTCCATCCCCAGGTCGTAGCTGGTGACGATCACCGCGTCGCCGGGCTGAAAGCTGCCGTCGCTGCAGGAGACCACCTCGCCGGCGGCATCGATCCCCGGGGTATGGGGGAAGTTGCGCGTGACGCCGGGGTTGCCGGTCGCCGACAGGGCATCCTTGAAGTTGAGGGACGAGTAGTGCACGCGCACGACCAATTCCCCTGCGGGCAGGTCATCCAGCGTGCGGGTGACGATGGAACGGTTGAAAACTCTCTTCTCCGGTTGTTCAACGAGCAGGGCCTTGAATTGTTCGGACATGGTGAAGCTCCTTTTCTGCGGGGTTCGGGACTCTATGATCAGATTTACCGGGATCAGCGGGGCAATTTATCCTTTGTCTTTTTCCAACTCTTTGCCTATTGCTCGGGTGATTAAACAGTGGAAAGATTGGAGATTATCTCGATCTGCCCTGCTCATGAAAAACCTATCTGGATAACCAGAAAATTCGATTCAATTTATCCCGCTGAGGCGCAGTGGCGCTGAGAGAGGATGTCTTATTTTTCCAACAAATCCATAAAGTTAGTGCCCATTATACATTCTATTCTCTGCGATCTTTCTTCTGTCTTTCTCTGTGTCTCCGCTCTGCGCGAAATCTGAATTCCGATTCCGATTGTTTCATTTTGGGTTGCGGCTGTTGAGCCCGACTCAGATATTTATCCGCCGGAGCTATAGTATTCAGCCCCATAAGGATATTTAAATCAAGTACCTACTTTTTTGTACTTTAGTATCAAAAAAGAAACTATTGTGTGAATCCGGTAATTTTATGAGCTTTGACGACACCTACCGCTGCACCGTTTCGGTCACTCTCGACGTGATCGGCGGCAAATGGAAACCCCTGATCCTCTGGCTTCTGAGCTTCAAGACCCTGCGTTTCAGCCAGCTGCAGCGCCGCCTGCCGCAGATCACCCGGAAGATGCCCACCCAGCAGCTGCGCGAACTGGAACGTGACAGCATAATCCACCGCGAGGTCTATGCCGAAGTGCCGCCGCGCGTCGAATACTCCCTGACCGAACTGGGGCAGAGCGTGGTGCCGATCCTTTCGCTCATGTGCCAATGGGGGAAGGATTACCAGGCGGCAACCGCTCAGGATTCTGCAACGGAGCAGGCGGTTTGACCCGACAACGCTCCCTCTCCCCGATTCCAACCGCCCCTTACCGGGGATCGTTCATAGTCGTCCTCCCCACACCCCTGACCGAGCAGAACGAAAAAAAAGCGGCCAAAGCTGAAAAGTACCCCCTGCCGGGATGCGAAATTCTTGGCATCTGCTATTTTAAAGACGGCTACATAAAGCTGAGTTCATTTATCAAGAAAGGTCTGCGCACATGAGACCAGCGACCATCTGCCTGTTCTTGACCCTGCTGATCCTCCACCTTGCCGTTGCCACACCCGGCGCGGGCATGTCCCTGACGCAAAGCAGCCATGAGTATGGCAACGTCATCATGCGCAATTCGAACACGACAACTGGTGACGGGACGATCATCTTTCAGCACTGGACCCACCGCGACAAGTACAGCTGCAGGCTCTGCCATGTCGACCTGGAGTTCTCCCAGTACGCCGGGGACAGCTGGATCACTGAGGACGACAACCGGGATGGGCGTTTCTGCGGTGCCTGCCATAACGGCCAGGAAGCCTTCCCGATCGATCAATGTGCGCGCTGCCACGCCAGGGATCCGGCCCATCTTGAGCAGATGCGCCAGGAGAACGAGCGGGCTTTTTACAAGTTCCAGGCCAGGCTGCCGCGCGCCGACTACGGCAACGGCATCGACTGGATGAAAGCCGAAGAACTGGGGCTGATCAGAATCAAGGACAGCCTGCCGGGAATCACATCGACAAGGGTCGACAGTGTCGACAATCAACGCAACGAGTCTCTCAAGCCGCTGAGTGCCGACCTGCCCGACATCATCTTCTCACATAAAAAACATGTCACCTGGAACGGCTGCGGCATGTGCCACCCGGAACCTTTTCAACCAGCTAACGGGGCAACTCCGATCAGCATGCGCCGGATTGTCAGCGGTGAATTGTGTGGCCGCTGTCACGGCACGGTCGCGTTCCCTGTTCGCGATTGCACCTTGTGTCACACCAGGCCGGTAAAAATGGGCTATTGACCCGCTTTGGACTGAAGCGACAGAGAATCCCTTCCCCATCTTATCGGCCTGTTCCTTTAGCTGAACGTCATATTGCTGCCAAAGATGCGTGCGGTTCCGGTCAGGACGATTTGAAATTAAATCCCCCAGGCGCCGACTGTCAGTTTTTTACTCGGGCACCCGCCAAACGGTCCCCAAGCAAAAGACTCATTTGTCACAAAAATCAATCAAGACAAAAAAAATAGGAAATTTTCCCCAAAAGAATGCGAGATTCTTGACATTTGCTATCCTTTATTAACGAAAGCTACATAAGGAGCTGCTAACACTTCCAACGAAAGGCAAATGCAAATGAAAATCCGCTTCTTGTTCCTGCTCGCCACCCTGCTGTTAACATCCTTTTTCGTTACCGTTTCACTGCAGGAAAGCTTCGCCCAGTCGGCCAAAAGCTACCAGTACGGCAACATCATCATGCGTGACTCGGCCAGCGTCGATAGCGGCGGCACCGTAGTCTTCCGACACTGGAGTCACCGGAGCAAATACAGCTGCCGCCTGTGCCATGTCGATCTGGAATTCTCTCAGATTGCCGGCGACAGCGGCATCACCGAGGATGACAACCAGTCGGGGCGCTTCTGCGGCACCTGCCATAACGGCAAGGAAGCCTTCACCATCAAGCTGTGCGCCAAGTGCCACGCCCAGGATGAAAAGCAGCTGCAGGAGATCCTGAAAGCGGACAAGAAGGCATTCTTCGCATTCCAGAAGACCATGCCACGCTCCTCCTATGGCAACAAGATCGACTGGATGAAGGCCGAGCAGGACGGGTTGATCCAGCTCAAGGACAAGCTGCCGGGAATCTCCCCGGTGCAGATGAATTTCGTCACCAACCAGCGCAACGAACCGCTTGAGCCGCAACTTTCCGGCCTGCCGGGCATCATCTTCTCACACCAGAAGCATGTCGCCTGGAACGGCTGCGGCATGTGCCACCCTGAACCATTCAAGCTGGTCAACGGGACGACGGAGATGAACATGCAGGAGATCATCGCCGGCCAATACTGCGGCCGCTGCCACGGAACCGTGGCCTTCCAGATCAACGACTGTGCTCTCTGTCATTCGAAGCCGGTGAGCCTCTAGGATGTTGGCCGGTAAAATCCGTGGCCCCTGGATCTGGTTTGGAATCATCATTCTGCTGCTCCTGGCCTCCTGTGCTTACTACGAACCCGGCACCGGCCCGGGCTCGTCAATCGCGGCCCATAAGCATAACGTGATTCGAAAATCCTACAGCCGGCCGCCGCTGACCCGCTACGAGCTGGAGGAGTTGATCGAGTTAACGGTCTACACCGGCCAGCCGGAATACTACGGCGATGTCCTCTTCGCCCAGCATAACGGTAGCCGCAAGTTCAAACCGGTGGTCTTCTCCCACCAACTGCACCGCCAGCGTTTCAGCTGCAGCCTGTGCCACACGGAGCTGGAATTCAGCTTCACCCGGGGGGAGACCGGCGTCACCCGCGACGACTATCTGAACGGTCGCTATTGCGGTGCCTGCCATGACGGGACAACTGCCTTTGCGACGGAATCGGCCTGCGATCGCTGCCATCGCGATATCGACCCGGAGCGCCAGGACTATCCGCCGCTGGCTGCGAACCTGATAAAAGCCGGCCTGCCGGCTACAACTTACGGCGACCGGATCGACTGGAATGCCGCTGTAGCCGCCGGCGCCATTCATCCGCTCAAGGAGCTGCCCGATTACCCGGCGGGTCCCGGCATGCCGCTGCCCAGACATCTGCAGGACGAGCCGCTCTACTGGACAACGGCGGCGCCGCATATCGTCGTCCGCTTCCCGCACAACGAACATCTGAACTGGCTCGACTGTTCCAACTGTCACCCCGACCTCTTTTCGATCAAGCAGACCGGCACCGTGGCCTTCGACAAGCAATCGAACCTCTACGGCGAATATTGCGGTGTCTGCCACATGACGGTCGCTTTCCCGATGGACGGCTGCAACCGCTGCCACCCGACGGTCAAGAACTACGCCGGTAAAAAGCTTTAAACCCGGCAATATCCGCCGGACCTGCGCCGGTTGTCCGTTTCTTCCGGGCAACCGGCGCTTTTTCATGCCACAGGGAGCTCTTCGCCGATTAAAACCGAGATATTGCCAGCCAAATTCTGCTGAATAGGTTACAATCAGTTTTTGAAACAGCCGACTGATACAGGCAAAGGAAGGTGGCTTGACATGACAGGCAAACGCGACTTTGACGTAATTGTGATCGGTAGTGGCCCGGGCGGGGAAGGCGCCGCGCTGAAACTGGCGAAATCGGGCAAATCGGTCGCCGTGATCGAAAAGCATATCGCCGTCGGCGGCGGCTGCACCCACTGGGGGACCATTCCGAGCAAGGCCCTGATTCATCTGGTGCGGGACTATTCCGGGCAGTACACCAACCGTCTGGCGCGTAACCAGCAAGTGCAGCGGATTTCCATCGAAGACCTGATGCAGGGGATCAACGACATCGTTGACCAGCAGGTCTGCTCACGCCAGAACTTCTACCAGCGTAATGGTGTCAAGATCATCGAAGGCTTCGCCAAGTTCGTCGATCCCTATTGGGTCGAGGTCACAGGCAACGACGGGGTCATTCGCTCCTACAGTTCCGATCATTTCATCATCGCCAGTGGCTCTCACCCCTACCATCCGCAGGATGTGCCCTTTGACGATCGGCGCATCGTCGACAGCGATACCGTGCTGCTGATGGAGAAAATCCCCTCGTCGATCACAATCTACGGCGCCGGAGTCATCGGCAGCGAATACGCCACCGCTTTCCGCACCATGGGGGTGAGCGTCAACCTGGTCAACACGCGCAGCCGTCTGCTCGAGTATCTGGACGAGGAGATCAGCACCACACTCAGCTACCACCTGCGCGACGAGCAGGGGATCATGATCCGCCAGAACGAGGAGTACGAGAGCGCGTCCCTGACCGATGACGGCGTCATCCTGAAGCTGAAGACCGGCAAGGTGATCAAATCGGACATGTTACTCTGGGCCAACGGCCGGACCGGGAATTCGGATGGCATGGGACTGGAAGAACTGCGAATCGCCATCGACCATCGCGGCAACCTCGCCATCAACGAGAACTACCAGACCGCCCAACCGCATATCTACGCCGTTGGTGACATCATCGGCTTTCCGAGCCTGGCCAGCGCCGCGTTTGACCAGGGGCGTTTCGCCGCGACCCATATCGTTGCCGGTAAGAGTGATATCCCCCCGATCCGCGATGTCCCGACCGGCATCTACACGACCCCGGAGATCAGCTGCCTGGGGAAAACCGAGCACGAACTGACCGAAAACCGAGTCCCTTACGAGGTCGGTCGCGCCTTCTACCGCAACCTGGCTCGCGGCCAGATCACCGGCTGCCGCTTCGGCATGCTCAAGCTGCTCTTCCACCGCGAGACGCTGGAGATCCTCGGCATCCACTGCCTCGGACGCAACGCCGCCGAAATCCTCCACATCGGCCAGGCGATCATGTCGCAGCCGGCGCCGAACAACACGATCCAGTACTTTATGAACACCACCTTCAACTACCCGACCATGGCCGAAGCCTATCGGGTCGCGGCCCTCAACGGCTTCAATCGCCTGTAAAAAACAACAGAGCCCCGGCTCCTGCGCGGAGTCGGGGCTCTGTTTTATCTGATGCTTTCAAGCTGGAAGCAACCTAAATTTCCTTCATCGCCTTGACCACCACAAACCCGCCGTCGCCATAACCGGGCGCGACCCTTTGATCGCTGGCGTCGGCGATCAGGGTCTGTCTGACTTCGGTCCAACCGAACCCCGCCGTTTCCAGGTGTGCGAGAACTTCGCGTGTCGAATAGAAGGTCGCCTCCTGGTAGAACCGGCTCTTGTGGCGATTGGTCAGGTATTGCCGCCCCAACTCGCTCTCTTTGTCGACATAGGCGACCAGGATGAATCCCCCCGGCCTGAGCACCCGCAGAGCCTCGCGAAAGGATCGGACGACATCGTCGACAAAGCAGATGGTCGTGACCATCAGGGCATAATCAAAAACACCGTCGGCAAAGGGGAGCGCCTCGGCCACCCCCGGCACCACTTCGATTCCCAGGGCGCGGGCCTTTTCCGCCATCTGCTCACAGGGCTCGACGCCGATAACGATCCCCAACGGTTCGGCGAATTTACCCGAGCCGACGCCGATCTCCATGCCGTGCAGATCGGCGTTTGGCAGCAGTTCGCGGATCGCTTTCAGTTCGGCGCTGTAAGCGGCGGCATTCCTGTCGAACCAGTCGTCATAGGCATCGGTGTGTTCTTCAAAAGCAGTCGTTTTCGCCATCATTATCTCCAGATTAAGACAGCTCAGCACTGAATCAGTATCGTCTTTTATTCTACGGTAAAAAGTCGAGGTACAGGCTACCTGCCGGGGGCGGGATTGCCAAGCCTTTATTCAGAAGCATGATAATTTTCCTGCTGCCCATGCTTCCGGACGGGAAGCGATTTTACCTTGTCGATTTTTGCGCTATGCTGTGGGGGTGATTTATGTCTTGCAACAGGATCTGCGAAAAAAATGGAAAGTGCCTGATGAACATCAAGAACCGGAGATATTCCCCCTGCACGGGGTTCAGCGACACGGCAGCGTGGCCACCGTCCGCGGAATTTTCCACATCTGAACGGCAGGGGGACAACTGATGCGCCGCCTGGCAAATATCTTCCTCGGCCTCTTCCTGCTTGCGGCAACCCTCGGCCTGGTCACCGAAGGAGCCCGCGAATTTTTCAACACCGCGCTACCACGCGACCCGGCACAGCTGACCTGGTTGCTGTGCTTCCTCTGCGGCGGGGTCATCTACCTCGGTTACGGCTTCAACCGCCATCTGCCGCTGATGATTCTAATGCCGCCGCAACTCTGGCTGCTCTGGGGACTGCTCGACCACTGGCCGCTCGATCTGCTGGTCGGCCCGCGCTACCGGTTCTACAGCTACCTGATCCAGCTGGTCATCGGCTTGGTCGCCCTCGCCAGCAACCGCATCCTCAACGATCAGAGTCCGTGGTTCGTTGCCGACCAGTTCAGAGGGGCGGCATTCCGCCCGGGACGCCTGGTTCTGTTCATCCTGCTGAGCATTCCGTTTGTTCCCTGCGTGCTGCTGCTGATCGCCTACGCCGTTACCGACAACCTGATTACGGAAGGGAGTGCGGGGTTCGTCAAGCTCAAGCCGAACGGGCTCTACATGAATGAGCGGATTTACCGCCAGGGGGGGAAGGAGATCCAGCTCGCCGGAACCATCCACCTGGCCCGACCGGAATACTATGAAGCTCTGAACGCAGGGATTCCCAAGCAGGGGACCCTGATCCTCATGGAAGGGGTGAGCGACAACAACGGACTGATGAAGGAGAATTTCAGTTACGGTCGGATCGCCGACCTGATGGGGCTCTCCCAACAGCAGGACGGGCTCTTCAGCGGCCGTCTGGTCACCGAAGCGGAGCTGGCGAAAACGACGCCGGCGACCGGTGTCGACCTGCTCCCCGCCGATATCGACCTGAGCGCCTTTGAACCGCTGACCATCGAAGTCCTCAACGCCATGGCCCGGGAGGTGCTCAACGCCGAGGCGCCTCTGGCTGGCTACGCTGAGTTCAGCCGCTGGGCCGAACAAAACCTCCCGGCTGATTTCGACAAAAGGCTGATGACCGACCTGCTCGACAAGCGGAACCGCCATGTTGTCACCTTCCTGCCGCAGGCCCTGAAGCGCTACGACACCCTGGTCATCCCCTGGGGTGCTCTGCATATGAGGGGGATCGAGCAGGAGGTTCTGGCACAAGGGTTCACGCTGGAGGAGAGTCGCGAACTGCTGGCCATCGACTTTTTACTGCTACCCTATGACCGGATTCTGGCGGGGCTGACCGGAAGTGAGTCGACGGAATAATTCGCTGTCTTCAGTCTGCGGCGGCGCTGATCCCGGCGAGGTAGCCGGTCGACCAGCAGAGCTGCAGGTTGTAGCCGCCGGTCGGTCCGTCGAGGTCGATCATCTCACCGGCAAAATAAAGGTTGGTGATTTTCTTTGAACGCATCGTCCGCATATCGATGTCGGCCAGGGTCACCCCACCCGAGGTGACGATCGCTTTGGCGAAGCCGTCAACTCCGCGAACATGCAGCTTAAGCCCTTTAAACAGCTTGAGCAGCTGCGCCCGTTCTCCACGGGTGATCGAATGGCATTTCCTGGCGGGAGGAATGGCGGAAAGACGGATAAAAAGCGGGATCATGTCCTTCGGCAACAGGGTGCCGAGGGAATTACTGAAATCCCGGTTGCTGTTCTCGGCGAATTCCCGCTGCAGCCGCTTGTCGAAGAGCTCTTCACTCACCGCCGGTTTCAGATCGAGGAGCAGAACGGCCTCCCCCTGCTTCAGAACGTCCCGAATCTCACTACTCATGTCGAGAACAATCGGTCCGCCGATCCCCCCTGCGGTGAAGAAGGCCTCGCCAAAGCGCTCGGTCACCGTTCGCTCGCTCTGCTGCAAAGCAATCCGGACATTCTTCAGGTTGAATTTCATCAACTCGCCGGTCCACTCCTCGGCAAGGAACACCGGGACCAGCGCCGGTTCCGGTGGCGTCAGCCGGTGCCCGCACTCCTCGGCCCAGCGATATCCATCACCGGTACAGCCGGTCTCCGGATAGGAAAGCCCGCCGGTGGCGATGATAAAGCGGTCGGCTGAGAAACGGCCGGCGGGCGTCATGGCGGCCACGACCCTCTCCCCCTCCAGCTCCAAGCGACGCACCGGACAGTTGTTCAGCAGCGTGACCCCACACTCCTGGAGAAAGCGATCCAGCACCTTTTGAACCCCGGCCGCTCCGCCGGCGACCGGAAAGACCCGCCCGCCGCGCTCGATCTGTAAGGGCAGTCCGCGCTGCTCGAAAAAATCGATCGTATCCCGCACGCCAAAGGCATGCAGCGCCGTCAGCAGCGCCTTCCCCTGACGACCGAAGGCCTGGCTGAAGATCCGCGGGTCGGTTTCGTCATTGGTGATGTTGCAGCGCCCCTTGCCGGTGATCAGCACCTTGGCGCCGCAGCGCTTGTTCTTCTCCAGCAGCAATACCCGTGCCCCCTGTCGGGCGGCAAAACCGGCGGCAAAGATTCCGGCAGGACCGCCACCGATGACGATGATGTCATAATGGTTCATCGCTTATTCCGCCGGCAGCACGATGCCGTAGACAGAGGCGAGGTAGTTCAGGTACTGGCGGTCCTCGCACATACTCTTCCCCGGTTCGTCTGAGATCTTGGCAACCGGACGACCGTCTGCGGAGACCAGCTTGATGACCATATCGAGCGGCGGGCAGCCGGTGTCATTGGTCAGGTTGGTCCCGATACCGAACGAAACGCGGATCCGTTCGTGAAAATGATGGTAGAGTTCAATCATCCGCGGAAAGTCGAGTTTGTCGCTGAAGACCAGGGTTTTCCCACGCGAATCGATCTCCATCTGCTCGTACATCACCAACGCCTTCTCCCCCCAGGCGATGGGACAGCCACTGTCGTGGCGCAGACCGTCGTAGAGCTTGCCGAAGTAGGGATCGGCAAAATCGCGGACAAATGCATCCATCGAATAACAGTCGGTCAGGGCGATTCCGAGCCGCCCGCGATATTCCCGCACCCAGCCTTCAAGGGCCGCCTTCTGGGCATCGCTCAGGCGCGTCACCGCCTGCCAGCTCTGGAACCATTCATGGGCCATGGTGCCGATCGGCATCAGCCCGAGCTGGCGGGCGAACTCCAGGTTGCTGGTACCGAGCAGGTACTCAGGCACCTCGCGCTGCAGGGTCTCCAGCACTTCCAGCTGCCAGCCCCGAGCCGCCCGCCGGCGTGTGCCGAAATCGGCGAAACAGAAACCGGGCTGCTCCCCCTCCTGTTTCAGCAGGGCAATCTTTTCCCCGAGCCGCTGCCGGGCCGGGCCGAAATCGAGTTTGCCGCAGTGGCGCAGGCCGTTGAGTTCGCTGATGAGCGCCAGGGTATAGACCTCGAAGAGGGTCACATGGAGCAGGGGGCCGCGGAAGCGCAGGTCGAGATCCTCGCCCCGGGCACGCAATTCGACAAAGCGCATGTCGAGGCGGAAAATACGCAGGAACTCAATGAAATCGGCACTGAAGAAGGGGAACCCGGCGAGATATTCGAGTTCGTCATCGCTGAATTGCAAACTGCAGAGCTGCTCCAACTGAAGCATGAGATCGGGAATCAGCTCGGCGAGGTTGGCCCCCCGGCGATTGCGGCAGGCGAACTTCCATTCCGCCTCGACACTGCGGAACTCCGGCGCATGGTAAAAGGCCTGGAGCATGGTCAGCTTGTAGAGGTCGGTATCGAGCAGGCTCTCGATGATGCGGGGTTTGCTCCGTTTCATCGTCAATCGGCCAGTTCGCAGCTTGAGGCAATGATCTCGACACCGGCCGCGCGCAACTCATCCAGGGCCTGAACGCTGGTCTCGGCGGCCACGCAGCGGCAGGCCGCCCGATTGAGTACCACCCGGAACCCGGCGCGCAGCAGCTGCAGTGCCGTCGTCTTGACACAGTAGTCGGTCGCCAGCCCACCGACAATCACGGTCTCGATCCCTTCGCGCCGCAACCACTCGATCGCCCCGGTGCTTTTGTCTTCAACGAGGTCATGGAAGCAGGCGCCATAGGGGTGCATAAGCGGATCGCTCCCCTTCTCGATAACCAGGTCGTAGTCGTCTTCATCCGGCAGGCCGGGGATCAGCCGGTTCCCCTCGGTGCCGATGACGCAGTGCGGCGGCCACTTGACGTCGAGGTTCGGATAATCGCCGGCGACCGGCTGAAGGATCTCGGCGGGGGAGTTCGCCACCCAGGGCGCCGCCGCGGGATGGCAGTCCTTGCTGACCAGCCGCAACCGGGCGAACTGGGCCTGCTGGTTCAGCTCGGGAGCGATTTCATCCCCGCCGGCAACCGGCAGCTCATCCGGGCACAGGGGGGTAAACCCGCGTTGCGGATCGACATCGAAGCTGGCGGTTTTCCCCTTGACGATATGACAGCTGGCCATTGGTCTAGCTTCCCTTCACAGGCGGGTTGAGCAGGCGGTAAACCATGGTGACCCCGGCGCTGACCTCAACCTTGTCGGCCACAACCGGCACCGCTTGCGCCGTGGCCATACGCACTTCAGCATCCACCATCCCTGAACGATACATGACCGTCGGAGAATCGAGAGAAATGGAGATGATTTCGCCCAGCTCTGTTCCCGCGGCGGCCGCCAGGGTTTGCGCCTTGGCCACCGCCTTCTGCGTCGCCAGGGTGATCGCCTCCTGACGGTAGCTTTCCGGGTCAGCCAGATCAAACTGCAGGTTGCCGACCTGGTTGGCTCCGGCACGCTGAGCCAGACCCAGCAACTTGCCGGCGAGCTCAACCTTGGGTGTTTCGACCTGCAATTCGTTTTCGACCCGGTAGCCGACGATCTCACGCTGCCAGTTGGCCGGCGTCGGCCGCGGCGGCAAACTCCATTCGGGGCGGATCTGGAACTGGCCGGTCGCCAGTTCATCGCCGCTAATCCCCAACTCTTCCAGCAGTGCCATCAGCTGCCCCATCCGCTGATTGTTGTCGGCCAGCGCCTGCCCGGCATCAACGGCCGTCGTGACCACCCCGAGACGCAGGCGGAGCAGGTCGGGCAGGGCCTTGACCGTCGCTTCGGCCTGAACCCTGAGCTGGGGCAACTCGTTGCCGCTGTTCGAATAATTGCTGACCGGCGTGGTGCAGGCGCCGAGAAATAACAGGCACAGAAGTGCCAGAAGTCCGTTACGCATCGTGTACCTCCCGTTCCAGGATAGTGAACGTATAGTCGATTCGATCCGCGACCCGCTCCGTCGCCACGACTCTGAACTGAGCAGGGGGCAACGGCGGGAAAAAGGTGTCCCCGGCGACGGGGACATCCAGTTCGGTCAGGTAGATTCTTTGCGCCCGGGGGAGCAGTTGGAGAAAGACCTCTTCGCCGCCGCAGACAAACAGTTCATCGCCAGCGGCAGCCAACTCCAGAGCGGCATTGATACTGCCGACAACCTCACCCCCTGGGGGGTGAAAGTCCGGGTCGCGACTGAGAACAATGGTGCGCCGCCCCGGCAACGCCCGCCCGACCGATTCCCAGGTGGCGCGCCCCATGAGCAGCGTGTGCCCCATGGTCAGCTCGCGAAAACGGCGCAGATCGCTCGGCAGGTGCCAGGGGAGCTGCCCTTCGCGGCCGATCACCCGGTTCTGCGCCATGGCGACAATGATGTTGATCTGCGGCTGTCTGGCAACGGCCATCAATCCACCCGCGATTGCTTGGCCGTCTGCTCGATGATCTCCAGCCGATAGACCTGCGTCGCTGCCAAAGCGCGCGCCGAATAACTGAAACTGCCGGATGCATACTGGGCCATGATCATGTCCAGGCCGTGTTGCTTTTCTACGTCCCTGTCGAGAAAAACCAGGCGCCCGTAACCGACAACGGAACGGTAGCGGGTGCTCCAGTCACAGGCCTGGGTTCCTTCGCCGCGCACCAGGCCGAGGTCGAGGGCAACGGTGAACCCGACGATTGGATTCTCACGCGCCAGATCGAGCTTGCGCCCTTCCGGCGCTGAATGAAAATAGAGCGCGCCGTCAGCGTAACCATAATTCAGGGTGACGAGATAGGGGGCGGGCTCAGCGGCAAACGCCAGTTGGCAGACACGCCCCGCTTTAAGAATCTTTTCAATCTCACCCTGCTCAATCACCGCTTTTTCACCGCGCCGCATCTTCATCTCCAGTTTTATTTCTGAGGGACTTTGTCGGCACGCACCGACGAAAGCCCACCTCTCATTTACCTATTTTCGAAACAGCCACATCACCAGCGAGATCAGCCCACTGACCAACAGCATGCTGGTAATGGGAATGAACACCTTGAGCCCGGGGCGATCGATAACGATATCGCCGGGCAACCGCCCGAAGGGAATCTTCCCCAGCCAGGGCCAGAGCAGTCCGACGAGGACAATGACCACCCCGAGGAGAATGAGTGTCTTCTGCATCGCTCAGTGCTCCTCGACACCGTCCAGATGGATAATCGGCTGTGGTGCCTGCGAATCATCGAGGCACGCGGTCACCTCCGCGATCAAATCCGCGACGGCAATGCCCAGGCCGATGTCAGCGCTGGCCTGCAGGTTGGCAATACCGAGTTCGGCCAGGGATCTGGCCGGAGGCACGTCATCCTGCGACAGCTTCAGCAGCGCCGCCGCAAGCTGGATCAGCCCCTGGACGAAGCGCCCCGTCTCCGTTTCGCGTCCGGCCCCGAGACTGAGCGGCTTGAGCCGCTCGTGAGCCTCCCACCAGTAGCCGTGATTGAACAGGTCGATCGCATAGAGGTACTCGGTACTCTCCTGCCAGTTATCGCTGCCAAACCCCTCCAGTGGATTCAGCTCTTCCCCGTAGGAATGTCCGTCCTCATCGAGAAAGGGGTGAGGATTTTGAAACGGCAGGTGACGATAAGATGGTAGCGGGCGCTGGGAATAGCGCGGGATGCTCTCATTGTCCGGATGTGGCTGCATGACGGGAACTCCAAATTCTTGATGCTCTGCTCTGTCAGCATAGCAGAAAACCACTGACAAAGTTCAGCCGGAAATCACAAATCGTAACACCGGTCGGGATTTTTCAAAACGCTACAGCAAGTAAGTATCCCCCGGCAAAGCCGGGGGCTTTATGGGTGAACCGCTCAAAGCGGTTGGCTCAAACCTTGGGCCGCCTGAAGGCGGCTAGTTGAGCAGTTTCAATTGATCGACTCTACGATCTTCTCGCTCCTGATCCTGAATGTACTTGC